>DASWFT010000123.1:0-20446 GCA_036394075.1 Streptosporangiaceae bacterium | reverse complement strand
CCTAGGCATGATCGCTGGTTTCCTGGCATGCTACTGTCCCCAGGACGCCTTTCGGCTCCGGGTTAGCCATCAGATCTAGAGATATACCTCCAATCTCTCCCCGCTTAGCGGGGGATATGAAACTGCGCCACGTGGCGCAGGTAGACCTGCGATATACCTCCCATGGACCTGGGCGGGATCTTCTTCTCCTTGAACTCATCGGGCTTGCTGTTCCTGCTCGACGGCGTAGATCTCGCCAGACAGCGTCCACGTTCCACCGGGGACTTGCTGGCACAGGACCTGCCCGGCCATGCACAGGTGATCCGCCGGGTTCCATTGCACCCCGGTTCCGCGCAGGTGGACGAGCATGTCGGTGACGCCGAGGACCGCGCGCCCGTCATTGAGCAACGTCTGTGCGATCAGGCCTGCCGGCCGCCCGGTGGCAACGGCGAGCCGGGTGGCGATCTCGGCGACCGCCCCCTGGTTGCCGTGGGCCTGGAACGCGGCGACGGTGCCGTCCATGAGCGCCTTGACCAGCTCCGGGTCAGCGCCCACCGTCTTGGCGCGCGGATGGCTGAGGGTCAGGAAGACGGCGAACGTCGTTGCGGTGGGCTGACCGGCGGTCTGTGCCTCCGCGTGGTGGATGGCGAGCCACACCTGTTCCAGCCGCCTGGCCGAAGGGAACCGGCCGAGATCAGCTCCGGTGAAGCCGGCCAGGCGCCGGACGGGTCGCCAGTGGCTGAGGTTGCTGCCGGGGCTGATTAGCCGGTACTGGTAGGAGCAGGCCAAGTGCCGGACGGCCGACCGGAAGCAGCCGCCGCCGGTGGCGTCGATGTTGTAGAGAACCAGGTTTTCTACGTCCATGTTCGCTGGCTTGAAGCCGGCGTAGCTCGCGTGCAGGATCTGCCCGGTTGTGGCTGCCAGGGACCGCACCCGGAGTCGGAGCGCATCGCGGGCGGCGTGCTGGCCAGGGGTGAGCCGTTCATAGGGGATGTAGCGGGTGTCCCACAGCCATACCTGCCGCTGGTCATCGCCGGGTCCATCGATCTCCCATTCTTGGCCTGCCGGCGTGCCAGGCGAAGCGATGCCATCTGCCTGGGCGGATGCGGCGGGCTCAGTTGGTCCAGGCTGCTGGCCGCAGGCCGCGTCCCTCAGGGGCCGGCATGTCCCGCAGCGCTCGGCGACCGCGCCGATGCGGGACCGCGCCCATCGATCAAGTTCCGATAGCACGCTGGAGCAGATCTTGATGTAGGGACCAGTGAACGGGGGCCTGCTGGTGATCGTGCCGCAGGTGGCGCGGTGCAGCCGGGCGTAGCCTCGCCGGCCACGGCCGATGTTGATCACGTAGCCGTCGGGGTGCGCCGCCACCCAGCCCAGGTAATCGGCGTCCCTGTCCTGGAACTCCTCAACACTCATCACCCGCATTCTCGCGCTAATGCCGCGCCACGCCGCCTTTGCCCGGTCGGGGGCTTATCTGACCCGTCCGCCAGACTGGGCTGCCGCCTGCCATTACTGCGAGGGAGAGGGAATGCCAGATGCGGCCAGTTGTCCCTCGTGTGGGCTGGCGGATTCCTCCGGGGCTTGGGCCAGGCCCGGTGCGTCGGGCAGCTCGGGGTCGAGGTCGGCTTCGTCCTCCGTGGTGTTCCCGGCGATGATGCCGAGCGCTGAGGCGAGGGTCGTTTCAGTTGCGCTGCTGGTGGCCGTTCCTGCCGTGTCGGTGTCGGTTTCTTCGTCTTCTTCGGCCCGGGTGGGGAGTACGTAGGCCTGGGCCAGGCTCGCGAGATGCATGGGCAGCGGCGTCGCCAGGGCGTCCAGGTAGTCGGGGGCCTGGCGCAGTTGGTGTACGGCCAGGGCGAAGGCCTCGGGCTTGTCACCGGCTTCGGGGTGGCAGCCTAGGACGGCGATCTCGACCAGGGCCGGGTTCCATGCGGGGATATGGGAGTCGATGGTTGGCTCTCCCTTATTGGGGCCTTGGCGGAGTGGGCGTGGCGCGAGCTTGTCGGCCTCGACTGCGGAGTCTCGGAAGGTGCCGGCTTTGGCGGTGGTGCTGTAGAAGATGCGGCCGGAAGTGAATTCTGCGTGTTCGGTCTCGGTCCACATCCCGGGTGGCAGGCCGTTTACCCCGCCGGAGGGTGAGTTGCCCCACCACTGCGGCGTTTCCCGTCCGGTGGTACTGCGTACTCGGATCAAGCGCAGGTCGGGATCGAGGTGGGACGGGGGCGCGTGCCCGGTCTTGATCAGGTCCTTCTCGGTCCGGCTGTCCTGGAGCCAGGGCCAGTGCATTCGGGTGTTCTGGGAGTGGGTCAGGAGCGCTGTCGGGTGGCCGCGCAGCGAGCGGAGCATCTTCTGCAAGTACCGCTCAGTGTCTCTGCGCTGCCCGTCCATGTTCTGCTTCCAGGCCCGGTAGGTGACTCGGCGGCGCGACCCTGGGGATACCTCGCCGTTCTGGCCGTCCCGGGGGGCCGTCGGGACGGCGTCGCTGCCTGGGGTGTCGTCATCGAGATCGTCGTCGACGATGTCGGGGATCTCGGCGATCTTGACCAGTCTCAGCAGGAACTGCGGGTAGGGGATCCATTGCGCTGTCTTCGGATCCCAGCCGGTGACTGCTGCGAGGCCGGTCCCGGACGCCAGCGGGGTGACCATGACGGCGACTGGAGTGTGCCGCGGCAGGCGGGTGGGGCCGTCCTTCCGGCGTTTGACCATCCAGAGGGCGGCGTAGCGCAGTCCTTCCGGGACGCCAGTGGTGACGGTGTGCTCGGGCAGGACTCGTACGCCAAGCTGGCGCAGCCCGTCCTGCCAGCCGGAGTGGACCCGGTGATCAAGGTTCTTCACAGAGTTGTACCGTTTGGCCTTCTTGGGGACCAGGACGAACTGGGTGAGGACACCGGCGTCCGCGCAGCCCAGCCGGATCGCGAACTTGGGATCGTCGAGGGGGTGTGCGAAGTCGCGGCGGCGGTCAATCTCGATCAGGGCTAGTTCGGGCCGTTCTGGGTCGGCGCCGTCGGCCGCCAGGAATTGTGCCAGGGCGGATCGGCGGGTTCTGATCGCCGCTTCGAGAGCCTTGCCCTTGGGGCGTGCTTCGGGGTTGATGCCGAGAGTGTCGGCAATCCCGCCTGTCGCGCGCATGCAGCGCAGCCTGATCCTGAGTTCAGGGGTTGTCCACTGCAGTATCACCGGGTTGCCCGGCTGCGCGGAATCGTAGACCTCTTCCGCGGGGGCTCGGGCAGAGGGGCCGCCGTCGCTCTCCAGGCCCAGAGTCTCAGTGAGGGCGGTGATCGCGGCGTCCCGCAGGGCAGGTGTCTGCCATAGCAGCCGGGCCGTAACCGTTGGCTGGGGCGGCGGGGTACCTGCTCCGTTCAAGGTTGCGGCGATGACTGCCGGCTGTTCACCGGCGTTGAAGCGGGCGGCAACGGCCAGGGCGATCCGGCGGTCGCGGGCTGCCCGGATGCTCTCGGCCTCTTTCGCGGCCTTTCCCTGTGGTGCCGGCCGGGGGTTGGCGGGCGTGCTGGGCCCGGCAGCCGGCAGCCGGCAGCCGTCGCGCACGCCGGTGCCTGCTGCCGACCAGGCGCAACCCGCGGAGGCACCCGGAGGACCGGGGCGCTGGCTCGCCCTGATCGCCACCATCATCGTGATCGGCTACGCGCGCAGCAGGCTCACCCGGCGCAAATCTAACTAGCCGCCGGTATCTTCGGGGAGCGGGACGGACCAGCCGGCCTCGATAGCGGTGATGCCCGGCAGCGACGCGGCACGCAGCTGCCGCTCCATCCATCCCGGCTCTGCGTCGTACATGTTCCTCCACAAGGACGCCTGCCCTGCCGCGCCCGGGGTCAGCGGGACGATGATTATCTCGCGGGTCCGCAGCGCGTCAAGGCGCCTTCGCATGCCGCTGATGCCGCCGTTGCCGCGGTAGTCCTCGGTCGCGGCCCCCGGGCCGATCTGCTGGCCACAGCTGACGACAACACCTGCGGTTCCCGCGTCCCCGACCGCCTCAGCGAGCAGCGCGGCCATCCATTCGGTCTTGCGCGGCAGGTCCTGCAGCGCCCACTCGCTGAACAGCCACGTGCCATCCAGCAGGTCGGCACGAAGCCACACCGGGTCCGGGGCGCCGGCCCAGTCTCGGGCTTTCCCGCCGATGAGCCCGCTGGCGCGGCGCCAGCCAGCAGACCTGGTATCGGGGCCTTCGAGCAGCAGGATCTCGCCCGGCGGGTGCGGTCCTGGCGCCAGACGCAATTCGATGTCCGGCCGGGTCACCAGCCGGGGAGTCCCCTCCGCTGACACTTTCTCAGCCGCGGCCTGCGCGTCGGCGAGAAGCTGCTCTGTCTCCGCTGCCGGCAGGCGGATATCCCAATGGCCTGAGACCACGATGTCGAGTGACTCGGCGATCATCGTCAGGCGGAACCCCAGGTCACGGTCGTACTGCATCGCTCCGCTTGTCGCCTGGTCGTTGTAGACGCAAAAGCACTCGGTGATGAGCCGGCCGTTTCCCCAGGTGATAACCACGTCAGCGGGGCGCGAGACCTCAGGGATGGGGCTCTCGAACTCGACGGCCGCGCCCGTGGGAAGCCCCAGCGCGGCGACCTCGAGCTGCAACCGGGCATGCAGCAGGCGGATGCCCTCCAGATGACGCGACCACTCGCGGGTAAGCCGCCGTAGCCGCAGCGTGCCGGCCAGGCTGTTCAGCCGCAACCCGGTCTCGATCAGCTGCGCGTAGCCGAAAGCGTCCGAGGACGCGCGTTCCAGGAACGGGGGGAGGGCGCCGAAACGCGCGTGCCACCGCTGCGGCCAGTCCTCCCCGAGCGCGTCCCGGATCTGTTCGACGGCCCACTGGCCGACGTCACGCCGCTCTCGTGAGCCTGCGCCGGAACGCACACCAGCGATGATCTCATCCCAGGTCGGGGCGTGCGAGCCGTCCGATTTCCCCACCCGCTTAGTATCAGCCAGCTACGGCTGCCGGGCTCCGCTATGTTCTATGCGTGAGCGGTGTACGCGATCTTGTCGCGCGGCTTGAGGTGCCGCCTGGGCCGCCGCCGATCACCGTGGTCACGCAGCTACAGAGCCTGCCGTTCGGGGACCTGCGCTGGGATGATTTCGAGAAGCTGTGCCTGCGGCTGGCCCGATCTGATCACGAGGTCCAGGACGCCCGCCGGTATGGCATCCCGGGGCAGGACCAGTACGGTATCGACCTATTCGCCAGGCGGGCCGGGACAGGTGGCTACACCGTCTACCAGTGCAAGAAAGTCGAGCGGTTCGGCCCGTCGGACATCGGCGCGGCGGTTGACGACTTCCTGGAAGGTCCGTGGGCGACCCAGGCCGACCGCTTCGTGCTGTGCACGAGCCTGCCCCTGGCACCAACCCAGCTCGCAGACCGGCTGAAGACAGAAAAAGAGCGCATGGCCAAGCACGGCATCGCGCTCAGGACGTGGGATGCCGACGAGCTGAACATCCTGATGAAGGATCATCCCGCACTGGTCGATGACTTCTTCGGCCGTCCGGCCGTGACCGCCTTCTGCGGTCCCGAGGCGGCGGCCGGCCTGGGGCAGCGGCTTGACGGCCGCCAGCTCGCCGAGTACCGGCGGCGGCTGCACAACTTGTACGCTGCGGTGTTCACCCAGCTTGACCCAGGCCTGCCAGTCCCGCCCGGCGTGTCGGACGCTCCGGTCGACCTGCGGTGCCGTTACGTGGTTCCAGACGTCACGGAGGCGACTGAGGGCCAGGCGATTCCCGGCACAGCAGGTCCTGGGGCACAGGGTGCCGGGCAACAGCCAGATGCTCCGCAGGAAAGCGCGCCCGAGGACGAAACACCTGGCGCCCCGGCCGCGGCACGTACGTCGCCTGGCGACGCCGCGTCCCGGCTCCGGCAGCCGCTGGGCACATGGCTGGCTAGCGCGCAACGATGCCTGCTGGTCGGCGGGACCGGCAGCGGCAAGAGCGCCGCGCTGCGGTTCGTCACCCTTGATCTCCTGGACGAGAACCCGCAGCTGGCCGACGTGACAGGCCACTGGGGCGGCCGGCTCCCGGTGTGGGTGTCATTTCCTTACTGGACCACCCTTATCGCACGCGAGCCGGAAGGCGTGTCCCTGCCCGACTGCGTGCGCCGCTGGCTGGGCGCATACGGGCAGGCCGAGCTGTGGCCGCTGGTGAAGAAGGCGCTCGCTGATGACCGGCTGCTGCTGATCGTGGACGGCCTCGATGAGTGGACCACCGAGAACGCCGCTCGTACTGCGGCCCACCTGCTGCAGGTCTACGTGCAGGCCGATGGCATCCCCGTCCTGGCAGCCGGCAGGCCGCACGGAGTACGGCGCCTGGAACTGCGCGGCGGCCGGTGGAACGTCGCCGAGATCGCCGAACTCAATGCCAGGCAGCAGCACCAGGTCGCACGGGTATGGGCTCAGATCCGGCTGACCGCAGCGGATGGCCAATCGCCGCCCCCTGATGATCTCGGCCGGCTCGCGGACGAGGAGAGCAGCCGGTTCATTGAGCAGGTCAGGGCCGCCGTCCATCTCGGCCAGCTCGCCCAGAACCCGATGCTGCTTATGCTCCTGCTGTACCTGCACCTGCGCAACGCGGACCTGCCCAGCAACCGTTTCGATGCGTACGAGAAGGTCATCGACCATCTCATCGCCGATCATCCGGCCGCGCGGCGCCTCGCCGCCTTCTCGGCTGCCACGCCGCCGCTGCAGCCGGCCCTGGTCCGGCAGGCGCTGGCGTACCTGGCCTACCGCCTGCAGCGCGAGCATCCCGGCAGCGATGTTGAAGACAGCCTCGCCACCCGGTATGTCGAGTATGCGCTCGGCTCGGCCGGAGAACCGGGGCTAGGGCTGCCGCCCGAGACCGCCGCGGCGACGGCCGCAAGCATCCTGGCAACAGCCGAGGAGGGATTCGGCCTGCTGGTACGGACCAGTGCCGCGACGGTCCGGTTCTTTCACCGGGCCATACAAGAACACCTCGCCGCGGTGCACATCACGCGACTGCCACCCGGTGAGCAATGCAGCCTGGTCGCGGAGGTCGGTACCGACCCGAGGTGGGAGCCGGCCATCTTGTCGCTGCTGTGGCTGGCACCGCGTCCCTCAGAGGTCGAAGCCCTGCTCGGCGCACTGCCCGAGGCCGCTGCCGGCCCCGCCGGCGAGCAGCGCGACCGGATCCGGGCCGAGGTCGCGTTCGGCCCGTTCGACACCACAGCCGACTGGGCGCAAAGCGCTGCCGTCCAGGCCATAACGGCCGTGGAGCAGGGAGAGCGGCTCGCTCACCAGGGCCACGTCCTGGACCGGATGCTGGGGGGCATCAACAACCCCCGCACGAGCAGCCTGGTCAGCGACGCCATCAGCCGGTGGGTATACGACCGCGCGATCAGCCGCGCGGCAGCACTGGCCGCCGTCGCCGCCTGGCCCCCTGCCCCCGAGACCTGGCACGTCCTCACCGTCGCCCTCAATGACAACGACAACCATGTCCAGCGTGCCGCCGGACACTTCATCCCGCAGATCTACAGCGGTGACCAGCAGGCGAGGCACCTTCTGCTCACGGCGGCCAACTCTAGCCAGCGTGCGACAACCCGCGCCGCCGCGCTTGATGCCCTCACCCGCGGCTGGCCAGAAGACCCCGGCCGCCGAGGAGCTGGCAGCCCGGGCACGCCAATCGGTCGCGGTCGAGCTGGTCATCGCCGCCATCGACGCTGCGGTCCGGCGCGGGATCACGGCTGATGATGACTTCAGGCAACTCGTGTCGCCGGTCAGCGGCGGCTGGCGCTACCCATCCAGCGCCTGGATCGATGCCGTCCCCGAGATCCTCATGCGCGGCTGGGCAGGCAGCGAGGGGCTGCGGGACATGTGCCTGGACGGAGCCGCGCGCCAGTGGGAGCACGGCAAGGGCATCAAGAAGAGCGTCGCGACGGCCCTGCTGGCCACGGCCTTCCCCGGCGATGACCGAGTTGCCGACTGGATAGCCGGCGAGCTCAATCACGCCCAGCATCCGTTCCTGATGGCCATGCAGCCTCCAACATGGAGGAACATCGCGGTAAATTTCCGTGATCATCCGGTCGTCGTCGACGCCGCGCTGCGGTGGATCCCCGGACAGCAGTTCAACGACTCAGAGGTCTCACTACTAGCCCTGGTGAGCCGCACCGGGCAGATACGGGACCTGCTCATCAGCCGGCTCGCCAGCGCGTCGTTCCCGCACTGGGAGGCAGCGAGCCTGCTGGAGGGCTGGGGTATGCAGGACGCGGCGGTAGCCGAAGCCCTGTGCGGTTTCCTTGGTGACCGTCCGCCTGCCCAGGCAGCGAGGATCGGGCACCTAGTACCGCGGATCATCGCGGACCCCGGCCAGGCGCGCGCAGCGCTGCTGGCCATGCTGCGCGCCCCGGGCGTCACGCGCCCGGACCTCGTGGTCAGCGGCCTCGCGCAGCTCACCGAGCCGGGTGACGTGACCGAGATCGTCGCCGCAGCCGAACCGCACTTCAACGGCGGCCTGTCTGATCCGCTTACCGAGCTAATCGCCGGGTTCCCGCAGCATCCCCGGGTGCGTGAGCTGGCCATCACCGTCCTCGATGAGCATGACGCGCCAGTGGGCGCGGTAACTCACGCCTACGCCGGCGATCCCGAGATACGCCTGCTTACCGCCAGAGCACTAGCGCCGGTCTCACCGCCGCTGCGCGCACGCATCATCAGCACCCTTGCCCGGCGTCCCCTGTCTGACACCGCGACTACCGCGCTGCTGGAACAGTTCGACGCCGAACGGCACGGTGACGTGAAGGTGGTCGCCGCGACCGCGTGGGCCCGGCGCATCCGCCACGACCAGCAGGCCGCCGCCCTCGCGGTCGAGCGCCTGACTTCCCTGATCCAGGCCACCGGCCCTGACCACGACGAGCGGCGCCGGGCCGCGTTCGCGGCGCTACTGGTTCTCGGCCGCGCCGACGTGTTCACCGGCCTCGGCCAGCTTTCAGGGAGCGCGGAACTCGTCCGCATCCCCCCTGACCTCCTGCACCGCGATATCGAATTCGTGCGCCTTGTCGCTGAGCACTGGAGCACGCTGACTGAGATGCTCGGCGACCAGCTGCCCACGCGGCTGTCCGTATCCGGGGATGCCGGCACCTTCTGGACAGCCATGTGCACCGTCGCGGCGGCATACCCGGATATCCAGCCCGACGTGCTACGTGCCATCGACACCAACCCGCAGGTCGCTGCCAGCACGCAGGCCCTCAGGTTCACGGCCGCTGCGCGCGTCGGCACGCCCGCCCTGCTGAATCAGCTGATCGCGGTCATCGACGCCGCCAACGGCCCCAGCACTAGCCGCGGGAACCTGGAGCAGGCGCTCTTCGCTGCAGACACCATCGCACGCCAGTTCGCCGGAAGCTCCGATACCGCAGCGCAGCTTGCAGAGCGGCCCTTGTCCCGGTGGGAGCTGGGCCGCGTCGCGGCGCTGTGCCGTGGATGGCCCGACCACGCCGCCGTCCGTGACCTTTACCAGCTGGCGCCACCCGGTCAGCCAATGTGGGCAGACCGCGAATTGCGGTACGCCCTGCTTCCCGCCAGTCAGCTCATCGCCGAGATCCGGCAGGACATCGGCGAAATCATCGAGACCGGAGAGGACCAGACCTTTCTTGTCACCGGGCCGCTGTCGGCCCGGCTGCGCCGCGACTCTGAGGCCGTGCGCGCGTTCGAGGACAACCTCGATGCGAGTACCGACCCGGTCATGAAAGCGGCTATCCCGTCAGCACTTGGCATCGCCGGCGCGCTTACGCAGTCGGCTGCTGACTGGTGCGCAGCGGAGATCGAGCGGCAGTCCGCGAGTGACATCACCGATCTCGGCTTCGATCTGCGAACCGCGACCGTCCGGGGCGTGGCAATCACGCTCATCGACGTGTTGCAAGGACCTTGAGTCTGAGAAGCAACGGGATCAGCGGCGCCACGTCAGTCAGCTGCCCGCCACCAGTGCCCATGCCCGTCACAAGAGCACCGGATACCGGGATGCGACAGGTAGACGGCGCCGACTTTTGAACGCCGTTGAGTCCGGGTAGCACGGGGAATCCCCTGAAAGCTAACCGTCAGCAGTCACTCCTGATTCGGGAGTGAGCAGACGCTGGCGGTCTCGCGTGCCTCAGCGAGCTGGCTGTCGATGAGGTCAACGAAGTACAGGTATGCGGCTCGGACCACCTGGAGTGCTTCGAGGCTCGCGGACTGCAGTTCGAGGATGTTGACGGTGCTGAATGTGTCTCGGGTGGGTCCGGTTGGTTCACCTTCGGTCGCGTGCACCAGCCGGTGCGTGCCCGCGTTGCGCAGCAGTCGGGCGCTGGGGTACATGCCTTGTTCGCTCAGGTCGGTTGCGAGTTCGGCCAGTGCCAGTAGCGACCGGAGCCCGGCTTCGCCCGGCCCCAGCTGCGGACGGATCTGCCCGGTCCTGGGATCCTTCCAGTAATTTGAGTACTCCACTCGCGAGGGCGGCAGGCCGGACCCGAAGTGCTCATTGAGGTGATCTCAGCGAAATAGGTTCGGACAGTCAGGCTTTATCTTCGCAAGCGTGCACATCCGGGCAGACACGCGGAGGAATAGGGCTGGCCGAACATGGGCGTGGAGCCCCAGTAGAAGAGGTCTCGCCAAAGATCATCTTCTGCCCGGAAGGCTCCACGTGATCAGCTATCGTGCCACGCTTGATGTCCCCAGGGAACTGGTGCAGTTCACCGCGAAGCTGCTGGCCGCTGAGCGGCGCCGCCGCGGCACACCCGCGGGCAGCAGGGCGCTGACCTGCTTCTGGCAGGCGGTGCTGGCACTGCGCTGGTTCCGCGACCGCACCAGCCCGGCCGCCCTGGCCCGTGATCACGGCATCTCCCGGGCCACCGCCTACCGATACCTGGACGAGGTCATCGAGGTCCTCGCCGAACAGGCCCCTGACCTGCACCAAGCCCTCGAACGCGCCAAAGACACCGGGTTCTCCCACGTGATCCTGGACGGCAAGATCATCCCGGCCGACCGGTGCAAAGAACCCGCTGTCAGCGTCAAAGGCCAGGTCATCGACCTGTGGTACTCCGGCAAGGCCTCGGCAAGGCCCACTGCCACGGCGGCAACATCCAGGCCGTCCTGGCCCCGGGCGGGTTCCCGCTGTGGGTCTCCGATGCCGAGCCCGGCTCGGTGCATGATCTGACCGCCGCCCGCATCCACGCCCTGCCCGCTCTCTACCGCGCCGCCGCCACCGGATTGCCCACCCTCGCCGACCCCGGCTACGACGGCGCCGGAATAGGCATCCACATGCCCGTCAAACAGCCCCCCGATGGGCGGGAACTCGATATTGACACCCGCACCCGCAACGCCCTCCAGCGCTCGCTGCGCTGCCTGGGCGAACGCGGGTTCGCCCTGCTCAACCAGCGCTGGCGCACCCTCCAGCACATCACCGCCAGCCCCAGTAAAATCGGCGACATCACCCGCGCCGCCCTCGTCCTCACCCAATTCGAGCACGGCTACATCACATGAAATTCGCTGAGATCACCTCATTGGCCGTGACGGCGATCTTGTCTAGCACGTCAAGCGCGGATCGCTCGGCGAGCAGGAGCAGCGCGGGGGCTTCGCCGTAAAAGGCGCCGTCTAGCGTATCGGTGTAAAGGCCCGGGTCATCGGGATGCTGCCGCCCGCCGGATTCGGCGTGCATCTGTTCCCCTCGGAATGCAAGGCGCCGCGCCACCAGGAACTCGGCCTTGAGGACGTTCAGCGCGGCGAAGATACCTGGCACCGGTCCGTCTGCGGCCCGCACGATGCCCGCGACGGACGCCGTGTCCCACTGCGCCGAATCGGACCCGAGCCCCTCGACGGATGCCACGAGGGCAAGGCGGTGATTAACAATCCAGCGCTGGTACGCATCGAGCTGGTCTCCGGCATGGCTGAGGTGACCGGGGCTTCCGGTCGGTTCGAGGGCATCCCAGCGGTCGGCGGCAGCGACGCCGGCGAGTTCAATGGTCCGCTCGCGCAGCGACTGCGTCATCGCCACGTAGTGGTCATACACGGCAGCCAGGTGTCCTCGCTGGTCGACCCGGCGTCCCAGGCGGCGGCGTAGCAGCTCGGCGATGTTGCCGGCCGCGTTGCCATTGGTCGGATCGGCCAGCAGCGCGTCTGAGTAAGCAGAGTAGGCCTCGGCCCAGCGACCCGATTCATCCAGGACATTCCCGAGGTTGCACAACGCGCGCCCGCGGACCCCCGCTGGCGTGAGCGGATCGCTGCCGACGCGCCGATATAGCATGCGTACTTCTCGCAGGCCGTCCAGGTGTTCGAGCCTGTAGGCGGGGCTGGAAGAAGGAACTCGCGGCTGGCGGCCGGCCGCCTCCTCGATTCCGAACATCTCGGCCAGCCCGTTGGCCCGGTTGTATGCCGCCTGCAGAATCAGGACGGCTGGCGATCCATCGTCGTCGAGCAGCCTCGTAGCCCACTCGACGCCACTCTTCACGTCGTCGGCACTGCCCGCGTCGGAGGCGAGATTGATCATTACAGACGACAAGGTGAACAGCAGCGACCGGCGCTCGGAGCCATTCAGGCCCGCGGATGAGGCTTCCGTCTCCAGTGCCCGCAGGTCGGCGAGCGCTACTGCGCGCTGCGCGGGTTCGGTGACCCCGTTGAGGTCAACCGCCCGGCGCTGGTAAATCTCAAACGTTCCCATGCCACCTCGTTGACGTGCTCCGGGCTTCCGTCAGTGGATATCTGTCCCGTCACGGGTTCCGCCCGCCCGGCGTCCCGGCCTTCGAGCGACCCGTCAACGGCGGCGCCCAGCGGCCGTGCCCCGCTGCTGATTACGGGTACGCGGGCTGGCCTGCCAAGGATGAACCCGTCCTGCGCGTCCGGGGTGAATGCCGGATGCGACGCCAGTACTGCGCGGACGCCTTCGGCAGTGGCAGTCGTGCCGCTGGCGGCGAGCACGGCAGACAGCTCCGCGGGGGTCATGGCCGTTGCCCGGCGGGCCAGGTGCCGGGCACAGCGTTCCTCCAGGGACGCTGACCCATGCCCTTGGACGACGGTGAGCGCGGCACGCGCCTGGTTACGCCGAGCGTCGGCCGCGGCAATCCGCTCGGCAACCGGCCGGGCCGCGGACGCTATCCGCCCGCCGGCAGCGCGCAGGTGCTCGCCCGTGATCCAGCCGCGCCGGTGACAGTACCAGGCCGCCAGCCCGGCGATGACTGCAGTCGTGATCGCGGCCTTCGGATTCCGTACCGCGGCGTTCTTGGCGGCTCCGATCACCCCGAACAGCAGCCGGGCGCCGACCTCTGCGGCGTGGGCAGCGTCTTCGAGGGCCGCGTCATACCCGGCAGCCACCAGCATGCGGGCGGCCTCCTCGGTCCACCGGTCGGCGGGAAGCGCCAGGCCGAACCGGTTGAACACGCTGTCCTTGCTGATGATGACCGCGGGCGCGAGAAACGCCGCGACCGCCGCCGTGCCCAGGTCATCCGGGTCGCCGCGGGCGGCGCGGGGCAGCTCGGGATCGCAGCGGCGGATCGCCGCGATGGCGGGGTTAAGGTAGTCACCCATCTGCAGCGGCACCACCCGGATCCGCGTCACGATCCGGCTAAGCGCGCGCTCGGCGTCCGCGAGCGGGATGCCCATGTCCGCAGCCACCTTCTGCAGCGCTTCCGGCAGCTCCGCTTCCACGTCCTCGCCGATGAAGACGTTCGACCGCCCGGTGCCGGCCAGGGATACCAGGACCGACGCCGTGTCACTGCGCGCGACATGGCAGGCCGACGATGCGACGGCGCAGGCATCGGTAACGGCAACCAGCGCCACCTGGGACAACGCCACCCATGACGGGCGCGGCCCGGCCTGGTCATATGCCGCCCCTGCCGGGAGCCAGCCAGGACCGAATGCCATGGCTGTAATTATCATCCCGCCCGCAGGGCAGGCCAAGCAGTTAAGCGGCCCCCTGCCCACCACCAGCTCCCCCAGGGCGACGGTTGATCCGCCATCATCCTCGCGTTCGCCTGCGGTCCGGCCGCCGCCCGGCCGCGACGGGCCAGCGCGCGGCTTCTCATCCTGCTGCCGGTGATCTCGGTAGTCTCTGTGGAGTCCAGTGGGAGGAGCAGCCGGTGGGCAAGGCAGCGCGGCGCCGCCGCCAGGACATGGGAAAGCAACGCACCCCGGCGGCAGGCAACCGGAGGGCTGATGGCACCGGTCAGAAAGATGACCCGAGGGCCAGGGCGGAAGCGGCCATCACGCGGCTGGTCCGGGGGAACCCGCCGGGCAAGGTCAGCCTGGCGGGCGCCTACGCGCTCGGCTACGCGGCGCTGGGCATGGCGCAAATGGAGGGGGATCAGCCGCAGTGGTATCCGGAGCTGGACCCGCTGGACACGCTCTTCCTGGGCGCTGTGTGGCCCCGGGAGTTCAGGGACGGGTATGAGTTCGCCAACGCTCTGACGGCGTGGCTG
Organism: Streptosporangiaceae bacterium; assembly: GCA_036394075.1. Classification (GTDB taxonomy): domain Bacteria; phylum Actinomycetota; class Actinomycetes; order Streptosporangiales; family Streptosporangiaceae; genus JAWWPY01. The sequence goes on along the minus strand of DASWFT010000123.1, from coordinate 6,084 downwards.
CGGCTGATGCGGGGAACCGTTCACTGGAAGGCCATCGAGCGATTTGTCCGGGAGGTGCTCGCCGCCAGCGCCGACCATGATCTTCCGGTCGATGAGGGCGAGCTGATGCTGCTGCTGGCGGGACGGCTGGAGGCGGCGGGCCTGGACCAGCGCAAGATCCCTCGCAGCCTGCTGCCCGGCACCGCGCTGGCCTCCGCTCGCCTCGCCTGCGGTCCGGCATACGATGCCACGCTCCCGGACCCGCCACCGAACGCCGCCGACCGCATCGCCGGCCTGTGGGCGGCCACCGAGACCGGGTTGCCGGACGACGGTACGGCGGAGGACGCGCTTCGGGAGGGACTGCACCTGCTGGGCGGTGCGGGCCTGGATGTGCGCAATGACGCGGCGGTGCTGCTTCCCGCGTTGTATATCGGGCTGGTGGCCGGTGAGTATGAGGACCTGTCGCAGGCAGGAGACCGGGCGGTGGCGTGGGCACTGGGGCTGGGCGAGGACTCTCCGCTGATCCCGGTCACTGACGTGCTGCTGACCGCGCCGCAGCGCGGGCTGGACCCGGGCACGGCGCTGGGTCATCTGTTCGGCATCCCGGCGTTCACCGATCCGGTCCGGGCCGAGGATCGTCACTGGCGCAGCTGGCCCGGGACCGCGCTGACCGGCCTGGCGTTCGAGCTGGGCTACACGCAGGTGATTACCCGTGATGGCAACGTCATCCGGATGGACCGTGACCAGGCGGCGGCGCTGGAGGCCCAGGTCCGCCGGTTTGAGGAGAAATTCGGCCGCCCGCCCGGGCCTGACGATCCGCTGTTCTTCGACCCCGACGCCGATCATCCGCAGCCGGTGTCCCTGCCGGGCCTGGAGACCGCGACCGTCGGGATGCTCGAAGCCGCCGGGATCTGTCCGGCATGGATCTACGCCTACCAGCACACCGGCGGCCTTCTTCCCCGCCCTGACGGGAGCTTCGCCAGCGGACGTGACCAGGCCGAATGGGATGAGGTGATCAGCCGTTACGTCAGGGTTCACCAGCCAGGCGCCGAGGTTGACCACGAGGCCGAGACCCGCAAGCTGCAGAACATCATGACCATCGTGACCCTGCAGATGGCCGCTGATGACCCCGGCTACGGCGGGGCAATGGCCACGCAGCTGGCGGCTGCCGGCGGGCAGGCGGGCAGCGACTCAGCCCTGCTGCGGGAGTACCTGCGCGCCTGCGCGGATGATCTGGGCAGCACGCTGCGCAGCGACCGCGGGATCCTCCTGGCGGCGGGTGAGTACGCCAGGGCGTGGGGTGGCGCCAGCCTCGCCAGCCGGCTGGAAGCCGCGGCGCGCGCCCAGGCACGCGACAGCATCGCTGATGACGTCCTTTTCGCCACTGCAGTCGCCGTGATCCAGAGCCCGGGGGCATAGCGAACGAGGGAGATACTGGCGCCGGGGTACGGCACTGGGTCGCGTCCAAGATCCGGTGTAAATAAGACGACGGGCGTAGGTTCCCCTTCAAGAGCTACCAACTCATCGAAGGAAGGGACCTACACCCGTGCCGACACGAGTATCGCCTACTGACCGTATCCGCCGCCACATCGATGATCTGTTCGCTCAGGACCGGCCGCTGCCGGAGATCCTGGAGGAGGTGGCCCGCGTCGGCGCGCAACTGCTGATGCAGGCCGCGCTGGAGGCCGAGGTCACCGAGTTCCTCGGACGGGGCCGTTACGCTCGCGCCGCGACGGCCGGGGACGCCCGGCCCGGTTCCCGTAACGGCTACCGGGACGCGACCGTCAAGACCACCGCCGGGCCGGTCACGCTGGCCCGGCCGAAGCTGCGCGGCACCACCGAGGCGTTCGCGTCCCGCCTGTTCGGCAGCCACGTCACCAAGACCAATGCCCTGGAATCCCTCGTGATCGCCTCCTTCATCCGGGGCCTGTCGGTCCGGGACGTGGAGGCCACCCTGGCTGACGCGCTCGGCGACCAGGCCGCGATCTCCAAGTCCACCGTGTCGTCGGTCTGCCAGGCCATCAAGGACGAGTACCAGGCGTGGGCCCGCCGCCGCCTGGATGACGTGATGCTGGACTACCTGTTCCTGGACGCCAGCTTCTTCCGCATGCACCCCGGCTCCCCGGCCGAGCCGGTCCTGGCCGCCTGGGGCATCACCACCGAGGGCAAGCCCGCTTTCGTCGGCCTGGCGCCCGGGTCCGGGGAGTCCGCCGACGCCTGGCATGACTTCCTGGCTGATCTCAAAGACCGGGGCCTGGCCAGCCCGCTGCTGATCATCTCCGACGGGGCGCCCGGCCTGATCTCCGCGATCGAGCAGGCCTACCCGAAGGCGCTGCGCCAGAGGTGTCTCATTCACCGGGCCCGGAACATTCTCGCCAAGATCCCGGCCGGGATGCAGGCCGAGGTCAAGGACGCCTACTGGAAGATCTTCGACACCGAAGATCTCAAGACCCCGCCCGGCCCGAAGCTGGTGGAGATCATCGACGCCAGGATCAGCGAGATGGCCGCCAGGTACGCCCCCGCCTACCCCTCGGCGATGAAATGCATGCTCACCGACCGCGAGGGACTGACCGCCTACCTGCGGTTCCCGGCCGGGCACCACCACCGGACCCGGCACTCCAACTTCATCGAGCGGACCTTCGGGGAAACCCGCCGCCGGGTCAAGGTCATCGGCCGGCTGCCCGGCGAGACCAGCTGCCTCACCCTGGTATGGGCCGTGCTGGACCGGGCCTCCCGCGGCTGGCGCGGCCTGACCATGACCGCCGGAGGCCTGCGCCTGCTGCAGGACCTGCGCCGCTCGCTGCTCGAACCCCCCGCCCAGCTGCGGCCACGTACCGTCACCACTAACCAGCCTGCTGACAGCCCCGAAACTGTCAGGGCCACCGCCTAACCTGACCATGAAGCCGGAACCACGCCCGCCGATTTACACCGGATTCCGGACGCCACCACGGCACTGGTTTCTTCCAGCGAACCAGCAAGACCGCGCCAGCTTCCCGCTCAAACGACCGGGGAAGCTGGCGTCGGCCTGCTGGTGCCGGGGCTACCAGAGTTCTGTTAGGGCTGGCTGCCCTACCTGCCTGTTGCCGCCCGGTACTGGGCGAGGACGTCAGCCGGGACCCGGCCACGGTCCTTGACCTCAAGGTCATGCGCTTTGGCCCAGATGCGTGCCTCCGTGTTGCTGATGCCATCTGCAGGAGTCTTGTGGTGGCGCTTGTTCGGCGGCAGCTGCGTCCAGTCAGGCTCGAATTCCGCCGGGTGCGTCTTGCAGTCTGGGTAGAGCGAGTTGAAGTCCCCGCCGATGACCGCGCAGGCGTCGGGCGCTGCGTATCGCGTCAGTCGCAGCGCTTCGTTCAGGCGCGCGTCCCCGGACCAGTGCGGCCACTGGATCGACCGCACGGTGAGCGGCGGCATCAGCCCGCCCGCGAGCAGCTCGACGGCTCCGATCTAGTCGTGGAACACGTCGGGCAGGTCCGGGGTGTAGTGCGCGAGCGGCCGCATGCTCGCCGAGCGGATGAACACCAGCTCGTGCAGCGTGCCGCGGGTGCTGCGGGTCAGGAAGCTCCGGTCCAGGCCCATCGCTGCGAGCAGGCTCTCGGCCTGGAACCGGCGCTTTTGGCCACGGCAGTCCCAGCCCCGGCCTTCCTGGAGCATGAGCACGTCGAGCCCTGGCACCTGGGCCACGAGTTCTGGCAGCAGGTCGATGCGCTCGCCGTTTTCGAGGTTGAGCGTCGCTATCCCTAGTTCGTGCATCGTCATCTCGGCCCGCGCCTGTTACGGCACCGGGGCCGGGAACGTCGCCAGCCATTCCGCTTGTCCTGTTGACTGCACTTTCCGCGGGCCTCCTTGACGGGTGCCTGTATGGTTCGGCGGGTGCTTGAAGAAAATGATCATGGGCGGCTGGTGCGGGAACTGATCGACGGGCATTTGGATCAGCGGCCGGCAGGGCAGCCGGCAGGGCAGAAGGTGAGCCCGCCGTCGAGTGCCCACCTTTGCCTGCCCGGTGAAGGGAGGACACACGCCCCACGCGGAAGCATGGTGCGGGGGCAGCACCCGCGCCGTCCCTATGGCGGCTAGCCATCCGGCTCCGGGGTTGCAGAAGACCGCTGGTGCCCGGTTGCCGCGCCGGGTACGTCACCCGCGCTGCGGCCGAGACTGGTCCGGAGGGTGCCGAGGTCATTTGCCGCGACCACCCGGATGAGGCCGTCGTCGCCGCCGCGGGAGAGCGCGATCCATGCTGAGCCCGGCGGGAGGTGCTGGACCTGCCACTCGCCGCCGAAGTCATGGGTGACTGCGGCGAGCTCGGCGGGATCGTAGCCGTGTTCGAGCATTTCGCGGAGGGCGGGCACGGTCGCGGCGGTGAACACGACCGCAGCCGCGTGAGGATAGCGCCTGATTGCCTTGTACCCTTGCGGAGTCCTGGTGATCTCGCACAGCGGCCCGCCGTACTCGCGCAGGAGCGCGGTCAGGCTCGCGGCGTCGTCGCCGGTCATGCCTGGCCGTCCCCAGGCGCGGCAGCCAGCGCGCGGCCAATCACGTCGGCGGCGGTGCTCACGTCGCTGACGTCTGCTATCCGTTCGGCCCATGGCCACCAGAACGAGGTGGCGTCGGCCATGACCCGCTCAGCGAGCCCGGCGGCGTGCGGGCTGGTGACCGCTAACGATGGCAGGCCGCCCTGGGGGGCGGTCAGCCGGGCCTCGTAGCCCAGCGCCTTAAGCCCGGCGGCGAGTTCCTCCAGGGCAGCGTCCTGGCCAGTACCAGGACTGGGCCCTGGCCTGTTGCCAGCGGGACGCGCGGTGTGTCCCGTCGGGCGTCGGCGGGGCAGCACCGGGACCGGCTGGCCTTCTGGGTGCGGGGCACGCTCGCCCCGGCCGCCCGCGGTCACGGCGTCGGGGCGGCATTCTCGCATCATCGGGTACATTTGCGGCCCGTCGTCGGGCAGCTGGATCGGGGGGCCGTGGTCGGTGTAACCGTGGCGCAGGTAGAACTGGCGGGTGCGCAGGTCGGCGGCTTCGAGGTAGGCGGGAGCGCGGATGTCGCGGTCGAGCATCTGGTGGTAGGCGCGCAGCAGCGCGGTGCCGGTTCCCTGGCCCTGCCGGTCGGGCCGCACGGCCAGGATGGCCAGGTGATGGTGGGGGACGCCGGTGGGGTGGTGCCGGTCGAGCGCCGCATCGAAGGCGGCGAAGCGGCCGGTCCACGGGCTCGTCGCGGTGGACAGCCGCGCGCCGTAACCGTCGGGCTGGTCGTCTGGGTGCTCGCCGACGCGGAGCCACAGCGCGACCGCGGAGCGGTCGGGGGTGGTGTGCACGGTGCCGCTGGCCATCGCGTGGTCAACATAGAGCCGGAAGTAGCCGGGGAAGATCTGGCGGCGGGCGTCCGGGTCGGTTATCAGCCACCGGGACGGCGGCAGGTCGTGGAAGGCGTCGGCGATGACCTGGCTGAGGGTATCGAGGTCGGCCGCGTCCGCGGGGATCACTTGGCTGGCCGGGGGGATGCTTGTCATCGTGTTCCTTCGTTGGCCGGGGTGAGCTGGCCGGTGACGGCGTGGGCGCCGAGGCCGATCGCGGCGTAGGTCTGCGGGCGGCGGATCTTGAGGACCAGCCCCCAGCCGAGCCCGATTGCGCCGACTGCGGCGTAGCTGGCGGGCAGCGCCCACGCGGCGGTTGCGCCCGCCGGGACGCCGAGCAGCGTGCCGTAATGCAGCACGGCGAGCACGACGATGCCGCCTAGGAGAATGGCGGCCAGCGCGGGGGCGATCAGCCGCGCCCATGCCGTCTCACCCCGGGGGTCGCGGGCGAAGAACGCGATGACTGCGACGGCCGTGAGCGCGAGCAGGATGAGGATGCCGAACCCGCCGGTGGTGCCGAGCCAGAAGAACAGCCGGGTCATCGGGTCCTGCCCGGCCAGCGCGTACACCGCGATGACAGCCAGGCCAGTTGCGCTTTGCGCCAGGGAGGCCGCCTTGGGGATGTTGTTGCCGCCGGTGCGGCCCAGCGCGGCGGGCAGGACGTTCTCCCGGCCGAGGGCGTACATGTACCGCCAGACGACGTTGTGGGTGCGACGTGAGGTCGCACATGTTGCGAGTGAACTCGCAGATTGGAGGGCCGG
>DASWFT010000122.1:0-42643 GCA_036394075.1 Streptosporangiaceae bacterium | reverse complement strand
CGCCGCGATCTTGCGCGACCACCACGCGTCCTGGCAGATCGAGCAACTCGACCCCGGCTCGGCATGGCTGGCCATCTCCCGTGACCCCGGCCACACCCAGGTCATCACCGCAGCCGACCTCCCCGCCCTGCGCGGCAAGCTGGACACCGCCCCTGGTGAACCGCCCGCCCGGCAGTAGCCACCCCGAAGACCCCCGTGCCAGCGCCGCACGGCCCGGCAGAACGAGCAACCTGGCTTCAGACGCGGCGCTGGCATGGACCAAGCTCCCGGCCGGGATGCAGGGCAAGACGCTCCCCTGGCTGATCCTGACCAGTCGCGGGGATCTGGCCCCGCCTCCCGGCCGGTGACCGTCGGTGCCGGGCGATGGCAGGCACGGGCCGGGGACGCCCACGCGGGCACCCGCCCCTGGCCTGGCCCCCCGGCACCATGATTTTCTCCTCCCGCGCGGGCAGGTCAAGAGCGCCTTCGGCGTCGCACGCGAGCGCTTCGCGCCCCTTGACATGCACGCGCGGGAGAAGTGCGCGGCGCCTGCCGAGGAGCCAGGCACACCCTTGGCCCATGCCGCCCCGGCCATTGCGAAAGGCAATCCCGCCGCACCAACGGAAAGGCAGCGCCGCAATGCGCGTCCGCCCGCTCAGCGCGCGCCCGCGCAGGTCACGCACCCAGGAGGACAGGAGGAAATGTCATGAGCACCACACCAGGAAAGCCGCAGGATTCGGCGGAAGAATTCACGGACAATTCACCGGAAACCATTCCTAGCAGCACCATTTACAGCTATAATGTGGACGACAGTAAAAACCCCCGGCGGGATCAAAGTCCGGTGGAAAGTGCGGGTCGTCACCGGCCCGCAGGCCGCCCGCTACGACGCCCGCCAGGCCGAAGCGATCAGGGAGGCCCTGACATAGGCAGTCCGTCACCAGCGGCAGCTACGTTCAGCGCAGGACACCCCGTGACCAGCCAGGCAGAAGGGGAGCCGGCCGCGCCGGTACCGGTTGCCGTGCTGGCCCGCACCTCCACCCTCTACCTCCAGGACCCGCTGTCGTCATTACAGCGGCAGATCCGCATCGCCGAGGAATGGCTACCGCCCGGCTGGTACATCGCCGCCTATTACTGGGACGTGGAATCCGGCGCGATCGACCTCGAGGACCGCAGCCAGGGCACCGCGCACGAGCAGTTCACCGCCGCCGGCCTCCCCCGCGACGGCGGCATGGCCGACATGCTGGCCGAGGCCGCCGCCCCCGAACCCCCGTTCGCCGCCGTGGTCTGCGAGGACATCGAGCGCAGCGGCCGGGACACCTTCAACGCGCTCAAACTCGAACGGGAACTGTCCGGCAAAGGCATCCCGCTGTTCGCCGCTGATGAGCCCGCCGACATCCAGGGCATCAACCCCACCGCCGTGCTGGTCCGCCGCATCAAGCAGGGCGTCGCCGAGTACTTCCGGCTGGCGATCAAGAAAAAAGCATGGGAAGGGATGCGGCAGCACGCCATCGCCGGATGGAACACCGGCCCCGCCGCCTACGGGTACACCGCCGAGCGCATCCCGCACCCCGCGCCGATGAAAGCCGCCCAGGGAGACCCCGCTGGTTAATTCGTGTTTATGAGGCCAGGGCGAGTTCGAGGCGGGCGAGGTGGCTGGCGCGGGTCCGGTCCAGCGGGTGGCCGTTCCACCAGGCGTGTAGCCGGATCAGGTTGAGCGCGGCGGCGGCGCTGGTGTGTTCCAGGCGGGTCCTTGCCAGTCCGCGGTAGCGGGCCCGGCGCATGCCGGTGACGGCCACGCCCTGGCGGATAGTGCCCTCTACGCCGGCGCGTAAGGCGTATCTGGCCTGGAAGTCCTCAGTGCCCCAGGCGACCCGGGCGGCGAGCTGGGCCTGGTGGACGTCGCGGGGATGGACGGTGATCTGGCGGCGCCCGGTCGCCGAGGTGGTGCACTGGGCCCGGACGGGGCAGGGTCGGCAGGTGCTCTTCGCGAAGGTGATCACGATCGTGTCGGTGCCGCGCTGGGTGACGGGGTTCCAGGAGCTGCTGGCCTGGCCTTGCGGGCAGGTGGCCTGCCGGGCGCTGAAGTCGATGGCGAAGGCGGTGCGGTCGAATCCGGCGGCTGCCCTGGCCTGCGCTGAGGTGTCAGCCAGCAGCGGGGTGACCAGCGTGATCCCGAAGCCGGCCAGCGAGGACACCAGCAGCTCCGCCGAGGGATAGCCCGAGTCGACATAGTGCTCGGCCGGCCGCAGGCCCCGTCCGGCCAGCCGCGCATGGATCGGCGCGATCATCTGGCTGTCGGGCACGGTCGCGTCCGTGGTCTCCACGTTCACGATCAGATGAGGGGGAGGTGACGCCTGTCCGTCGCCGTCATGGCCCTCGCTGCCGGAGCTGCCACTCGCGGCGGTGTCGTCGCCTGCGGCGGCGCTGGTGCCGCAGGTCTCGGTGACGTGCACCTTGTAGCCGTTCCAGAACGTGTCGCGCTTGACGCCCCACCGGGCATCGAGGTCATAGGGCGAGGTGATCCGGGATCTGCCCGGCGGGAGGCCCTCCACTTCCGCCTCCCGCCGCTTGATCACCTCCTGCCCCCGCTTGCCGGTGACGGTGACTTAGTTCTGCACGAGCACGACCCGCAGCACCTCGACCTGATGCAGCCGCGCCAGGAACGCCAGATCAGGATCACTGCCGGCGGCGGCGTACACCGCCCTCAGCAGCGTGCGGCCGTCCCGGCCGTAGGCCAGCGCCAGCTCGTCTTTCCTCGTCGTGGAGGCGGGCATCCGCCAGGTGCCGGTCCTTGCGGCGTACCGCTTGCCCCACGACTCGTCCAGCAGATGCGCCACCACGTGCGGCGCGGCCACCGCGAGGGCTTCCAGGCAGGCCCGCACTAACTCCCCGGCCAGCTCCAGCCGGTTCAGGTCCCGTACCGCGGAGACCACATGGGTGGAATCGGTGCGCATCTTCCCGCGCGCTGGCACCAGCCCGTCAGCGGCCAGCCGCCCGATCAGCGTGTCCAGCGCCACCTGGTCCAGGCCGCCGCCGGCGACCCGGGCCCGGAACTCACTCAGGATCGAGTCGTCGAAGCCAGGATCAGCAAGGTCAAGGCCCAGCGCGTACTTCCAGTCGATCCGGGTGCGTACCGCCTCGGCGGCCTGCCGGTCAGTCAGGTCCTCCGCCATCTGGAAGATCGTCACCAGGGCCAGGCGGCCCGGCGGCCAGGCCGGCTTGCCGCGCCGCCCGTAGGCGCCCGCGAACTGCTCATCCGACAGCCACTCACCGAGCTGGTCACGGACCATCACCGGCAGCGGACGCTCGCGCTTGCCCTGGTACATCGCCGCGACGGCTGCGACGATCTCCGGCGCGGGCTGCGGCCACGGCCGCGGCTGGACACACATCACAGGCTCCATCTCGCGGCCGGGACGAGGGGGAAGGCGACCGCAGCCCGAATCATGCAGTCCGCAAGATCCAAAACGGCCACGCCGCGCCGCTCAGACCCCGATTCCCTCCGGAATTAACCAGCAGGGTCCAGGGACGCACCAAAACCCGGCTGATCCTGGACCCCGTACGCGGCCCCGTCGTCGCCGCGATCTACACGTGGCGGGTCGAAGAACACCTCGGCATACCGGCCATCACCGCCCGCCTCAACGCCGGCAAGGACCTGTACCCGCCGCCGGACGGGCTGCACTGGGCCGAGTCCACCGTCGGCAAGATCCTGGGCAACCCGAAGTACACCGGGTACATGGTGTTCGGCCGCCGCCGCAGGATCAGCCGCACCCAGGACCGCCCCGCACCCCCCGGCCAGTGGACCTGGTCCGACGAGCAATCCCATCCGGCGATCATCACCCGCGCCATGTTCGACCAGGCCGAGGCCATCGCGGAAGCGCACCGCACCGCCGGCGACGCTCCCGGCAGCGCCCAGCCCCGCGCCCGCCATGACTACGTGCTGCGCTCCCGGGTACGGTGCAAGCTGTGCCAGCGGCGGATGTGCGGCAGCACCCGTTCATCGAGCCGCTACTACACCAGCGGCGAAGACGTGTGGCACACCTACTACCAGTGCACCCACGACCCCGCCAACCCCCGGCACGCCGCCATACGCCCCGACCACCCCCGCACCGTCAGCGTCCGCGAAGACACCCTGCTCGGCGAAATCCTCCAGTTCCTCACGCTGCGCGTGTTCGGACCCGAACGCCGCGCACAGCTGGCCGCCCAGCTTCCCGCCAGCGAAGCCGACGCCGCCGCCCAGCGCGCCGCCCACCGCGCCGGCCTCACCAAAGAACTGACCCGGATCGACATCGCGCAGCGGAACCAGATTTTGCAGATCGACGGACTGTCACCCGACCCGGCCGACACAGCCGCCCAGGCCATGCGCGCCTGCTGCTCCGAGCGGTTCAGCGAACTGCACGCCGAACGCGAGGCCATCGAAGCCCAGATCACCGGCATCGACCACACCCCCGCACGCGACGACCACGCCGAACTCCTGGACGCCATCCCCCTGATTGCTGGGAACCTCGCCAAGCTGCCCGAACGCATCCAGGCCGCCCTCTACCAGGCATTCGATATACAGCTTCTCTACCGCAAGGACATGCACCAGGTCACCATCTGGGCCACCATCACCGACAGCACCCCCCACGCCGTCGCCGCCATCATCGCCGACGCCGGCCACGACCCCGCACCAGCCCCCGCCAGCCCCGCCGTTTACCCTTTGGCGCAACGCCCTATATGACGGGAATCTTTCGTGATCATGGAATCGGCGGCTGCCGGCGCGGCCGGGACAAGGCCGGAAGGATGTGGCCGTCGCTGGTGGCCAGCGTGCATCCCCCGGGTGGCCGTACTCGCATGCTGTCTGGCTGTGCGCTTTCCCGCATCCGGCCGGGTCTACACGTTCGGGTGATGGGTGTCCACGGGCGGCAAGTCCTCCACTTGCTGCTTGGTGATGTTGAGCCGGATACCGTCGCCGAGGCTAGCCACGGCGCTGATCGGGATAGCTACTTCCTTGTGACCCCACAAGTGGTGCCCCTCTTGGAGGAGCACGGAGGTCACGTCATAGTTGTCACGGTCGATGCGGAGCGCGTGGATCTGCCCGATGTCCCCGTCGGTGGCATGGACGTGATCGCCGCGCCGCACCTCCACCTCGTCCTGAGGGTAGATGTCGATGGTCTCGGTCTCGGAGAATCCCGGGACAGCATTGCCGTCCACGAACGGGTCGCCCGCGCCGGGGTAGTCAGGGTCAGAGACCACCTGTGCGGGGCCGCCTTTGTTGTAGCCGAGGGAGCCCGGCACGAACTCCGTCTCTTCGCCGGAGCCGAGCTTCTCGAACTCGGCCATGGTGCAGCGGAGCCGGATCTCGCCCGTCGTCGCGTCGACCAGGTCCAGAGGAACAAGCCGGCCGAGCCCCTGCCGCCCCTTCGGCTCGACCATGAGATGGGTGACCTTTCGCGCAACGGGGTCGACGACCACGCGCCTCACCTCGCCGCAAGCACCATCGGTACAGCTGGCGTCGCCCCCGATCATGAGCGTTATCTCCGCCATAGCCACCCTCCTCGTTTCCTAGGACTCTAATGCGAACCCAGGTTGACGGTAGTCAAGGGACACCCTTCACCACGTGCGGCTGCATCGTCGTGGACGCGCTGCACATCCCGCGCGCCAACGGCCATTCCTCGTGATCGCGCAAGGTTCAGCCCAGGTTTAGCCCGTGCCAACTTGGCCCGCGGCGACTCGGCCAAGCTCCGCGATGGTCGAGCCAGAAAGCAGCTGCCCTGTTCTCGCCGCAGGTGAGAGCTGCAGGGCGTGGCGCGGCAGCCGGATCCGCAACGCGCGCGGCCGGGACTCGAAGACCACGGGCGGATCCATTGTCAATGCCTCACCGTCGACGCCGATCTGCACCGGGGCGCCAGAACTGACCTCGAACTGCGGTGCGCTCCACTCGACCCACCCGGGGAACCGGCGGACCTGGCCCGCCGCCTCGAGCACCACAAAGTTCCTGGCCGCAGCCGCGTCGGCGATCATGACCGCCACGATTCCGAGTTCGCCACGGTCGATCCGCGCGCGGGTTCCGCGGCCGCCTGCGTGGTCGAGCTGATACGGGTCGTTCGACACGAGGATCAGGTGTGCCGTCCGTCGCACCTCGCCGTCCGGCCCGGTGTAGCGGAGGTCAAACTGGGTCGCGTCCGGGCCGAGCAGGTCAGGCAGAATCGCGGCGGCGGTCTTCAGCTTCGCGTCCCGGTAGTCGGGCGACTGGACGACTTCCGCGTAGACCCCGAGCGAGGCGTTGTTCACGAACGTCCGCCCGTTCACCGTGGCCAGGTCGATCCGGCGCTCGACCCCGTCCGCGAACGCGTCGAGCGCGCCCACCACATCGCTGCGATCCAGCCCCAGGTCGAGCGCGAAATGGTTCCGGGTGCCCGCTGGCACGCACACATGCGGGACATCGTGCCGCGCGGCGACCGAAGCGACCAGCGCCTGGGAACCGTCGCCGCCAGCCATGCCGAGCACGTCGGCTCCCCGCGCGATGGCGTCCTCGGCCAACTGATGCAAGTCATCGCCGGGCCGCAGGACGACCGGCTCGATGCCCCGCTTCCGGCATTCCTCGGCGAGGTGGAACCGCTCCGCCTTGCCGCCCCCGGACTTCGGATTCATGATCAGAACGGGATGCGCCGGGCGCTCGGCCCGAACGAGCTGCGCCAGGTCGGCGCGCAGTTGCCCGCGGGTCCGCCGGAGCGCGTACCGCGCGGCCAGCACTGACAGCCCGCCCAGGACCACGATGAGGCTCACCCGCCAGACACTGATGTTGGCGAAGAACAGGCCGGTGCCGAACGCCGCGACAGATGCCACCACCACGGCCACGGCGATCACCCGCACCACGCCGCGCCTCGACACCGCGTACCAGCCGCCCGTGGCGCAGATCAGCAGGGAGACAAAGGCCAGGACAACGGCCAGCACATGGGCAGCGATGCCGATGAGGAGAAGGACGCCTGCTGCCACTAGCGTCGCCATGGCGGCCACGGCTGCCAGCCGCCGACCCGCGCCCGGCCGCTGCGGCGCCCCCACCGCCGCGCGCTGCCCCGGCACTTGATCCTCCCTGACCGTCAGACCGTCCCCGCGTTCCCATTCGGCCTGGGTGTTAGCATACGCCGATGGCAAGGCAGGGTGCCGCCCGCGAGCCCGCTGACACCGAGGTGGTAGCGGAGCGCCTGGCTGACCGGCTCGCGCGGCTAGGCGGCCCGGTCGGCCAGCAGGTTGCCCAAGGGCTGCGCGAGCTGGGGGCAGTGGACCGGGCGATCTACTCCGCCGTAGCGTCCACGTCCACCCCGTCCCTCGACGAGCCGCTGCGCCGGCTCTCCAACGCCGCCAATAACTCCCGCCTCTGGCTGGCCATCGCGGCTGGACTCGCCGTGGCGGGCGGCCGGACCGGTCGGCGTGCGGCGGTGCGCGGAACACTGGCCATCGGCGTCACCTCCGCGCTGATAAACCTTGACGTCAAGTCCCTCTGGCCCCGGCAGCGCCCTGACCGGGCCGGTGCCGGAGTCCCGGAGCAGCGGAACGTGCGGATGCCGACCTCCACGTCCTTCCCGTCCGGGCACGCGGCATCGGGGTTCGCTTTCGCCTCGGCCATCGGCCGGGACCAGCCCTGGCTCGGCCTGGCGCTGCGGTTCCTGGCGGCGGCTGTCGCGTACTCCCGGGTGCACACTGGCGTGCATTACCCAGGCGACGTCGTGGCCGGATCGCTGATCGGCGCGAGCACCGGGCAGGCCGTAGCCGCCCTGATGGACCACCTGCCGCCGACCGGAAGCCCTTCACGACCAGATCCCGATGGAGCAGTGTGAGCGCTCCGGCGGGGCCTCGGGGCGATCAGCTTCGGCTCGCCTAGACCAGGCGATGGTTGGGGCGGTTGTGGTCAGGATGGAATCGAGTCGGTGAAGCAGAACGCTCCCGGCGCAGAGGTAGACGACCAGACTGGCGAGTAGACGTGAAGGCCAAGGGGACGAGTTGCAGGGTGTCGCGGCAGCCTGCGGCCACTGAAGACGCCCGCTGACCATCGAAGACGCGGCCCGTTGCACCGTGTGGTGCGCTGGCCGGAGACGTCGCCGGATTTCGCCGGTCAGGTGTGGTGCGTGGACGTGGAACTGACGGCCCGGCTCAGTCGCGCGGTTCGCGATTGCTGAGGAAGGTCTCCGGCGGCGGCGTTCCCCACAGGTGCGGGGGAACGTCCCATTCGCGGGCGACCCAGCAGTCGTCGATCTGGTCGATGTCGGAGAACCACTCGATCCACGAGCCCCACGGGTCGGGGTTGTAGTGGAAGAAGTTCGATCCGATCGTGTGACGTCCCAGTCCCCACCCGGCGTCGCGTCCCCGGCCGCGCATCCGGTCGGCACCGAGCGCGATCGCGTCGATGGACGGCACCTCGAAGCTGGCGTGGTGAAAGCCCGGGTGGCTGCTCGCGATGAACCCGAAGATGTGATGGTCCCCAGGGCCCGCGTTGAGGAACGTCACCAGATCGTGGATCCGGTCGCTCACGCGAAGCCCGAGCACGCCGGTGTAGAAGTCGGTCATCTGCTGCGGCTGCGGTGTGAACAGCAGCGTGTGCCCCAGCCGGCGCGGCATCACGTCCTCGGTGGCCTGCTGCCATTGCGCCACGCCGATCCGCTGGTGCGTACCGCCCACGTTCGCCAGCACGTCGGCGACCGGACGGGCGGGGGCCTGAGCATCATCGAGCAACTGCACCGCGGTGCCGTCAGGGTCGCGCACCCACAAACCGTGCTCCGTGGCCCCCGCGGGCGGCTCGATGACAGGCGTGCCGGCGCGCTCCAGCGCCTCCCGTACCGAGTCCAGCGAGCCCGGGCGCAGCGTGAACGAGACATGGTGCAGCCGCTTGGCGCCCGCCTGAAGCAGCCGGACCTGTTCCTGGTCGCGGCCGGGGCACTGGGCGACCAGCGACCCGTCCTTCTCCTGAGTCTCCAGGCCGAAGTCCTGCAGGAAACCCTCGGCCACCGCCAGGTCCGGTACTTCCAAGGCGTAGTGGTGCAGTCCTGAGATCACGGCTCTTCCCCTTTCCCGCGAAACTGCATACAGTTTAGCCATCGCCGGGCGGTCTGGGAAGACGGCCGGCACCCTGGAGGACGGGAGGACCCGCGGTGACTCCGGCAGCGCTGCGAAGCGATCTGGTTGAGGCCGCGCATGTGCTGTCCGGTCTCGGGCTGGTCACCGCGTACGGGCACGTATCGGCCCGCTCGGGGGTCTCGATGCTGATCACGCCCGCGGCCGATCTGGCCATCGTCACCGAATCCACCGTCGTCACCATGCCGCTGGACACGGCGTCGCTGCCGGCGGGTGCACCGGCCGAGGCCTGGATCCATCTCGCCCTCTACCATGCCCGGCCCGACGCCGATTCGATCGCGCGCGCCCAGCCCCCGGCCGCCTTCGCCGCGGCGGCCACGACCACGGCGTTGGCGCCGCTGCACGGGCAGGCCGCCTGGCTCGGCGAATCGGTTCCGGTGCATGACAGCGCCCGCCTGCTGCGGTCGGCTGATCTTGCCGAGCGCGCGGCCGCGAGCCTGCCGGCCGGTGAGGCCCTGCTGCTGCGCGGGAACGGAGCGCTGACCCTCGGCGCGACACCCGGCATCGCGGTGGCCCGGATGTGGTTGCTGTCCGCCGCCTGTGACACCTGGCTCGCCACCCGGGCGGCCGGTCACGTGACGCCGCTGACGGCTGAGGAGATCGCGTCTTGGCGGGCCTTGGCGGACGATCTGCTCCCCCGGCTGTGGCAGCACCTGCGGCGGCGCGCCGCGACCGGGCCGCCGGCCACTGGCGACCTGCCCGGCTCCCCCACCAGCCCTGTCGACCGGCTGGTTTCCGGTCACCACCCACTTCGATTGACCTGAACGAAAGGTCCCCGTCAATGACCAAGAAGATCCTGGCCGCCATCGTCGGCCCGGGAAACATCGGCACCGACCTGATGTTCAAGCTGCTCCGGCACGCCGCGTCGGTCGAGCTGCGCTACATGGTCGGCGTCGACCCCGCCTCCGACGGCCTGGCCCGGGCCAGGAAACTCGGGCTGCGGGCCAGTTCCGGAGGCGTCGGCTGGCTCCTGGACCAGGATCCGGCGCCCGATGTGGTCTTCGAGGCGACCAGCGCCCGCGCGCACGCCGCTAACGCCCCGCGCTACGCCGCGGCCGGGATCCGCGCCGTCGATCTCACGCCCGCGGCGGTCGGCCCGTACGTCTGCCCGGCGGTCAACCTGGACGTCAACCTCGACGCCCCGAACCTGAACATGATCACCTGCGGCGGCCAGGCGACTACGCCGATCGTGGCCGCGGTGAGCAGAGCCGTGAAGGTCCCCTATGCCGAGATCGTCGCCAGCATCGCCTCGCGCTCGGCCGGGCTCGGGACCCGCGCCAACATCGATGAGTTCACCGAGGTAACCGCGCGCGGCCTGGAAGAGGTCGGCGGCGCCAGGCGTGGCAAGGCCATCATCATCCTCAACCCCGTCGAACCGCCGATGATCATGCGCAACACGGTCTTCTGCGCTATCCCCGCCTCCGCGGCCGAGCCCGGCCCGCAGCGCGACGCGATCGAGGCCAACGTGCACGCCATGGTCGACACGGTCCGCCAGTACGTCCCCGGCTACAGCCTCCGGGCCGACCCTCAGTTCGACGCCCCACGGGAGCGCTGGCGCGGCATGGCCCGGGTGGGGGTGTTCCTCGAAGTCCGCGGGCGCGGTGACTACCTGCCCGACTACTCGGGAAACCTCGACATCATCACCGCCGCCGCGGCCCAGGTTGGTGACCTCCTGGCCGAGCACCTGACCGCGGAGCGGGAAGGCGCCACGGCATGAACGTGCGCCTGACCGACTCCACCTTGCGCGACGGCTCCCACGCCATGGCCCACCAGTTCACCGAGGAGCAGGTCCGCGCCGTCGTCCACGCCCTGGACCGCAGCAACGTCGAGGTCATCGAGGTGTCTCACGGCGACGGGCTCGGCGGGTCCAGCTTCAACTACGGGTTCTCCCTAGCTGATGAGTTCGATCTCATCGCCGTGGCGGTGCAGGAGGCCCAGCACGCCAAGATCGCCGTCCTGCTGCTGCCGGGGCTCGGCACCATCGAGCACCTGCGCCGCGCCCGCGACGCCGGCGCGTCGGTGGCCCGGATAGCGACGCACTGCACCGAGGCCGACGTCGCCGTGCAGCATTTCCATGCCGCCCGTGACCTCGGGATGGAAACCGTCGGGTTCCTCATGCTCAGCCACCGCATCAGTCCAGCGGACCTGGCCCAGCAAGCAAGGATCATGGTCGACGCGGGGGCGCAGTGCGTATACGTGGTTGACTCCGCCGGCGCGCTCATCCTGTCCGGCGCGCAAGCCCGCGTTCAGGCGCTGATGGACGAGATCGGGTCTCAGGCGCAGGTCGGATTCCACGGGCACCAGAACCTCTGCCTTGGCATAGCCAACAGCGTGCTGGCTGTCCAGGGGGGCGCCCGCCAGATCGACGGCGCCCTGTGCGCCCTCGGCGCCGGCGCCGGCAACGCCCCCACCGAGGTCCTGGCCGCGACCTTCGACCGGCTCGGCATCAGCACCGGTGTCGACGTGCCGGGCGTCCTGGCCGCCGCGCAGGACGTGCTGAGGCCGATCATCCCGCGCATGCCGGTCGCCGATCGCTCGGCGATCGTGCAGGGCTACGCCGGGGTTTACAGCAGCTTCCTCCTGCATGCCGAGAGCGCGTCGCGGCGCTACGGGATCCCGGCCCACGAGATCCTGCAGCGCGCTGGCGAGGCGGGCTACGTCGGCGGCCAGGAGGACATGATCATCGACATCGCCATCCAGCTCGCACAGGAGCGGGATGACGCCACAGCAGCACCCGCTGATTGACATCCGCGGCCCCTCGTCTCCTGGCGGAAAGGAAGAGTCACATGGCAACGACGTCATCGCCCGACACAACGGTTGTGACAGGCACCGAGATCGATGATGAGCTGCGGCAGCGCATAGCCGACCAGCTGGCCGCCGGATTCAAGGGCGACATAATCGGCCCCGGTCACGCCGATTACGGCCAGGCCCGGCTGGTGTGGAACGCCATGATCGACCGGCATCCCGGCCTGATCCTGCGCTGCACCTGCACCGAGGACGTGGTCGCGGCCGTCAACGTGGCGCGGGCCCACGGGCTCCCGCCCGCCGTCCGTGGTGGCGGCCACAACGTGGCCGGAAAGTCCATGTCCGAGGGCGGCCTGACTATCGACATGAGCGGGATGCGCAACGTGACCGTGGACGCCGAGCAGCACCTCGTCCACGTCGACGGCGGCTGCCAGCTCGGCGACGTGGACGCGGCCACCGCACCGCACGGCCTGATCGTGCCCGCCGGGATCATGTCCGAGACGGGCGTTCCCGGCCTTTCGCTCGGCGGCGGGATCGGCTGGTTCTCACGCCTGTACGGGCTGACCTGCGACCAGTTCGTCTCCCTGGAGGTGGTGCTGGCCAGCGGCGAGGTCGTCGAGGTCTCCGCCGGCCAGCGCCCGGAGCTGTTCTGGGCGCTCAGGGGCGGCGGTGGCAACTTCGGGGTGGTGACGCGGTTCACCTTCCGGGCGCGCGACTTCGGCCCGATGATGCGTATCGGTGTCTCCCTGTACCACCCCGAGGACGCTGCCGAGGCGCTGCGTGAGTACGCCTCGATCGTGCCCACGCTGCCCCGCACCGTCGGCTGGCACGCGGCGCTCAAGCACGACGTCCCGGCGCTGCCGTTCGTGCCGCCGGAGCTGGCTGGCAAACGGCTGCTGATGCTCATCTCGATGTGGCTCGGCGATGCCGACGATGCCGCAGGCGTCGAGCTGGTCGACCGTCTCGGCGACGTCGGGGACCCGTGCGTGACGGCCTCGACCGTGCTGCCGTTCGGGGCGGCCGTGCAGAAGCTCCTCGACGAGGAGTTCCCCGACGGCCAGCGCTATTACACCAAGGAAGCGCACGTGTCGGAGCTGGCCGACGAGGCGATCGACACTCTCGTGGAGTTCTGGAAGGACATGCCGATGCACGGCGAGGTCGAGATCATCGGCCTCGGCGGCGCCATCGGCGACGTCCCGGAGGACGCGACGGCATTCTCCAACCGCCAGTACCTGCTGTGGCTCAACTTCGCGATGGCCTGGAACGACCCGGCCAACGATGCCGACTACATCGACCGGACCCGGAGAATCGTCCGGGATCTCGAGCCGTGGACCGGACGGGGCATATACGTCAACATGCTCAACTTCGACGAGATGGACCGCGTCGTGGAGGCCTACGGCGGGCCGGAAAAGTACGCGAGGCTTGGCCGGGTCAAGGCACAGTACGACCCGCAGAACCTCTTCCGGATGAACTACAACGTCACGCCGCTGCGGGCGGAGCAGCAACGATGAGCACGCCGGAAGCAATTCATTACGCCAGGAGCCTGGTCAGGGGGTGCGGACCTGCCTGTTCCCGTCAGCGTCGGCGGGAGTCCCTGCCTGCCCGTCACTCGTCTGCGCGGCGGGTGTCGCATCCTCCGCCTGGGTCGTGACGTCCGGCTTCCTGCGATTGCGGGCCAGAGCCGCTACCGCGCCTGCTGCGGCCGTCAGCACCGAGATGGCAGCCAGCCTGGGCCAGCGCTTGCGCTGCGGCTTCGCGGGCTCGAGCCGCTCTGCGGCCGAGGACAGCAGGGCCGCGACCTTGGGTGCGACGCTGTGCTGCAGGACCTGCCCCGTGCGCTCGACCTGCGGCGCCGCCCAGGCGCGGGTGCTGTGCACGCCACGCTTCGCAGCTGCCCGGGTGCCCCCGGCCAGCGGCTTCATCCGAGCCGCCGCCTGCAGCGCGCGGTCCCTGGCGCTGGCGGCCATGGGGACCTCGTCGATTCTTTTCATGCGGGCCATTTGATACCTCCGCTGATACCTCCGCGAGTGTGCTTTCGCTTTAAGGCACACTTCCCGTAGCTGGCCATATCAATCATCCGGGCGACTATCGGGACGAACGGGCCAGGAGCCCGGCGATCAGCACTTCGAGCACTTCGCGCAGGGTCGCGGTGAAGTCGAGTCGCATGGATGCCAGTGCCGGATCGGCCTGGTAGGCCGCAAGCATCGCGGCTGAAGGCTGCGCGTGCGGCCACAGCGCGCCGGTCACCAACATGGCTGCGCCGGCGAGCCGGACCGAATCATGCTCGCCAAGCTCGCCTACGCAGCCGAGCACCAGGAGGCCCAGCGCGGCCACGTTGGCCAGGGCTGCCCGCTTGTACTCCGCGGCTACCTGCGGTGAGACATTGCGTTCCAGCACCGCGGCCTGGGCGCCGATCAGGTCGCACAGCACTGGCCGCGATGCGAGTGAGGTCGCGAGCGCGGCGGCCAGCTGATCGCCGCGCTCGATCGGCGAAGCGCTGGCGGCGACCGCTGTGCTCAGCTCCACCTCCAGATCTGCGAGCCAGTCCTGCCACATCGAGTCGAGCAGCTCGAGCAGTACCGCCTCGCGGGACTCGAAGTAGCGCAGCACGTTCGACTTCGCCAGGCCGACGCGCCGGCTGAGCTCGTTGAGGCTGACCTGCGCCACCGGCATTTCGTCAAGCATCGCGGCCGCGGCGTCGAGGATCGCCCGCCGGCGTGCCTCGCGCTGCTCCTCGCTGCGCGCGCGCTGGAACGTCGTCATGCTCCTACATTACAGACCGGCGGTCCCTTGTGTACAGACCGCCGGTCTGCTAGCTTGAAGACGATAACAGACCGACGGTCTGTCAGAGCAGGAGGAGGCACTATGTACTCGGTCCCCGATCAGACAGGGAAGCTCATCGTCGTCACCGGCGCCAACAGCGGCACGGGCCAGGAGGCCACCCGGCGCCTCGCCGCGGCCGGAGCACACGTCGTCATGGCGGTTCGCACGATCGCCAAGGGCGAGCAGGCCCGGGCCGAGATCCTGGCGCAACACCCCGGTACCCAGCTCGAGATCCGCCGCGTCGATCTGGCCGACCTGGCGTCCGTCAGGGAGTTCGCCGACGGCATCACCGCCGACGGCACGCCCATCGACATGCTGATCAACAATGCCGGCGTGATGGCCCCGCCAACCCGCATTACGACAGCCGATGGCTTCGAGCTGCAGTTCGGCAGCAATTTCCTCGGACCGTTCGCGCTGACCCTCCGGCTCCTGCCGCTGGCCCTGGCCGCTCCGTCGCCACGGGTCGTCACGATGAGCAGCGGCACGGCGAGCTATGGCCGGATCCGCTTCGATGACCTGCAATGGGAGCGCCGCTACAGCCCCAGCTTCTCCTACGCCCAGTCAAAACTCGCTGACCTGATGCTAACCCAGCACCTCGCCCTCATCGCCGCCCAGCGCGGCTGGAACCTGATGAGCACCGCCGCGCACCCCGGGTTCACCCGCACCAACCTGCAGACGGCGGGTGCGAGCCTCGGGCGCGACAAGCCGAAGCGCACCGTGTTCAACAGCCTCAACATCCTGCCCTCGCAAGAAGTCGAGCCAGGCACCGAGCCGCTGCTGTACGCCGCGACCAGCCCCGCCGCCGTCAACGGCGGCTACTACGGCCCGAACGGGCGTTTCGGACTGGTCGGCCCCACGACCACCGTCCGCCCACCCCGCAGGGCCCGCGACGCCGCCACCGCCGCCCGGCTCTGGACCGAGGCCGAGCGCCTCACCGGCGTCACCCTGCAGGCCACGATCGCCCGACCGTAAACCGTCGTAAACGACTAGCGATCTGTTCCAAGGGGGCCAGTGGCTGGCACAGAGCCGAACTCGGCCCGAGTCGGCCAGGTCGGCCGGCGTGAGGGACGGAGTCCGCGCTCACCGGATCGCCGTGCTCGGGCTTGCGGCAACCAGGGCGTCGCCGAGCGGGGTGCGGCGATACAGGACCGAGCGCCCGGACCGGGCCTTGGTGAGCAGCCCGGCGTTGTGCAGGATCGTGAGATGGTCGCCGACCGCGCCAGTGGCGAGTCCGAGGCTGCGGGCCAGCTGGGTGGTGCTGGCTGGCTGGTCCAGCGCGGCGAGCAAGCCAGCGCGGGTCCGGCCGACCAGATCGCCGAGCGCGCCTGGGGTAGCCGTGGCCGGCGTTTCCCACAGCGCGGCGATCCCCCGCGCTGGGTAGATCAGCGTCGCTGGCCAG
Source organism: Streptosporangiaceae bacterium (assembly GCA_036394075.1). Lineage (GTDB taxonomy): Bacteria > Actinomycetota > Actinomycetes > Streptosporangiales > Streptosporangiaceae > JAWWPY01. Next base: position 26,589 of record DASWFT010000122.1, on the reverse strand, counting down.
GGCTGGTCGATATGCGCGGCCACCTGCGGCCACAAGAACACCGAGGGCACCAGCAGCAGCCCCTGGCCGCCGAGGGGAACGGTCCGGTTTTCGGCTGAACGCAGAATCTCTATGGCCCCATCGCGCCAGCGGACCCGGGGGTGCAGCCCGTCTAGCGCCGCGACCCAGCCGGACCTGCTCAGCTGCCCGGCCCGGTGCACGACATCGCGTTCACAGAGGGCACGCAGCTGCAGCCAGTCGGCAGCGGCCAGCTCATGCCAGGCGGCCTCCAGGGCGCGGGCGGTCCGCTCCACGACATCGTCGCTGCGCAGGACGGCCAGGACCCGTTCGTCGCGGGCGGGCCGCAGGTTCAGGCACCGGGTGATCTCGCGCCGCGCGTCCGCCAGCGCCGTCGCGCGGACCATAGCCAGGTCGTCCTCGATGCTCTGGGCCAGGCTGCGCGGCGGCGGCGCGGCGAAGCCGGGCCCCCGCGTGCGGCTGTGCAGCGCGAGCACCACATCGAGGTCGGTCGTGGCGCGGAGCCTGCGGAAGACGGGCGTCAGCCGGGCGGACCAGGCGGCGGGCAGCCGGTATGGCGACAGGCCGGAGAGCTTGCGGAGCAGATTGTCCAGCTCGAACAGGGGCGAGATCGCAAACCGGCTCCGCAGCAGATCATCCGCGCCCACCTCAAACCGCAGCACGTTCCTAACGTTACGTTCAGAAACGAAACAATGGCTCCCGCGGTGACTGGTCCGAAGGCTGGCTGCATGACCACCACCGCTCCGCCCGCCCGGCGGGTGACCTACCGGGAGGTGCTCGCCGAGCCGCGATTCCGGCTGCTGTTCCTCACGCGGTCACTGGCCATCGGCGCGGACACGCTGCGCACGGTGGCGCTGTCCATGCTGATCTTCGCGGTTACCGGCTCCCCGCTGCTCGCCGCCGTGACCTACGGCGCCGCCTTCCTGCCGCAGGCGATCGGGGGAACGCTGCTCGGTGCCCTCGCCGACCGCGTGCGGCCCCGCCCGCTCATCACCGCCGGCTACGGCCTGGAAGCCGCCACCGCAGCGGTATTGGCCCTGGCCGGCTTGCCGGTCGGGGCCAGCCTGGCCCTGGTCGCCGCCATCGCCACCCTGACACCGGTCTTCGGCGGCGCATCCAGCCGGCTGATTGCCGAAACCCTTGGCGGTGACGCGTACGTACTGGGGCGCTCACTGGCCAACATCGCCGCCTCCGCCTCGCAGATCCTCGGCCTCGCCGCAGGCGGCGCCACCGTCGCGGCCCTCGGCGCCCAGCACGCCATGCTCGTAACCGCCGCATGCCACCTGGGAGCCGCAGCGGCGATCCGGGTATGGCTGCCCGACCTGCCCGCGACCGCAAGGCCCGCTGGCCAGCCGCCAGTATCCACGCTGCGGCGGAGCTGGACGGTGAACAGGCAGCTCATCACCGACCCAGCCGTGCGGATTCTGCTGCTGGCAACATGGCTGCCACCGGCCTTCATCACCGGCGCCGAAAGCCTGATTGTCCCCTACGCGGCCCAGCACGGTTTCCCAGCCGGCTCACCAGGCCTGATACTCGCCTGCGCCCCCGCCGGGATGATCGCGGGAGACTTCGCCGCCGGCCGGCTCCTGCGACCAGCCACCCGCGAGCGGCTCACCATCCCCCTCATCATGGTGGCCGGGCTCCCGCTGCTCGCCTTCGCCGCCGGACCCCCGCTTCCGGTCGCCGCCGGTCTTCTGGCCGCTACCGGCATCGGCCCCGCCTACATCCTCGGGATCCAGCGCCGCTTCCTGGACGCGGTACCCCCCATGGTCCTCGGCCAGGCATTCGGGCTGCTGTCGACCGGCCTCATGACCTTCCAGGGCGCCGGACCCGCCGTCTTCGGGGCCATCACACAAATCACCTCGGCCGGGCGGGCAATGGCCCTCGCCGGGTTCGCCATCATCGTGACGGCGCTCAGCCTGCTCCCTGCGCTGCGCAAAGGACGGCGGACGGCCCGAACAGACGGCGCCGGGTCGGGTGGCCGAGTCGAGTGTTGACATAGCTTCTGGTCACCTTGGTGTCGCCGAGCCGCCATGCGGTGCCGGTTGTGGCGTTGATGATTGCCGCTCAAAATGAGCTTCATGCTGACACGCCGGACTTTTCTTCAGCTCATGGGCGCTTCCACCGGTTTGGCGATCACCGGCTCGGAGTTCCTGTCCCAGGCAGCGGCCAGCGCCGCTCCGGCGCTCTCCCCGCACGGCTCGGAGGGCGTCGAGCACGTGGTGGTGCTCATGATGGAGAACCGGTCGTTCGACCACTTCCTCAGCTGGCTGCCGGGAGCCGACGGCCGCCACGACATGACCTACCTGTCGGCGGACGGCAACGTCTATCCCAACTATCCGCTGGCCCCTGACTTCCAGGGCTGCGGGTATAGCGACCCCGACCACAGCTGGGAAGGCTTCCTGGTCCAGGACAACTTCGGCAAGATGGACGGGTTCCTGCAGCGGCCCACCGCCCCGGCCGCCAACCCCGGGGTGACGCTGGCCGCCGCCAACACCTTCCCGGTCGGTTACTACACCAACCACGACCACGATCGCAGGCGCAAGGCTGTCCCCGACCTCCCGGTCATCGGGGCCCTGGCTGAGCATTACACCGTCCTGGACCGCTACTTCTGCTCGTTTGCCGGTGAGACCTTCCCGAACCGTTTCTACCAGCACGCAGCCCGAACCGACCGGGACCACAACACGACCGCCATCTCGAAGCTGCCGGCCATCTGGGACATGCTGTCGCCCATCCCCAACAACCAGGGAATCCCGACCGGCGGATACTTCTTCCGGGACCTACCCTTCCTGGCCCTGTGGGGCCTGAAGTACTTCCCGTTCTGGCATCCCTTCGCCGCCGGCGACACCGACGCCCTGGGGATCCCGGTCAACACCCTGCCGTTCCTCGACACGGTGGCCCAGGGGCTGCTGCCCAACGTCAGCTTCGTCGACCCGGCTTTCGACACCGAGGGCAACGGGACCTCAGCCAACGACCATCCCCTGGCCGACATCCGGCTCGGGGAACGGTTCATCGCCGACGCTTACCACGCCTTGGCCAGCGCGGGGTACCTGGACAACACGGTGCTCGTCGTCACCTTCGACGAGTGGGGCGGGTTCTTCGACCATGTGCCGCCGCCGCAGGTCATCGACGACACCAACCCGGCCGACGTCGACCACACCGGGGACGGCACAACGCCCACCGACGGCCAGTTGGTGCCCGACTACAAGCAACTCGGGTTCCGGGTGCCGGCCATCGTGGTGTCCAACCTGGCCCCCGCCCGGGTCGTCCATCACGGTCCGTTCGAGCACACCTCCACGCTGAAGCTGATCGCGTCCACCTTCGGACTGCCATCGCTCACCGCCCGGGAAGCTCATGCCCAGAACCTGGGCCAAGTCCTCCGGCGCTCACCGCGGCATCCTGTCCAGGCCGGCGCCATCCCGACCAGCAGTCAGGTGCTCGGGCCGGTCAGCGACGCTGCGGCGGTCTGCAGCGCCGACAGCGTCCAATCGGTCTCCCCGGCCCCGAAGCACGTTGGCGAACGCCCGGCCGAGGCTCCCGCGCTTTCACGGCCCGGGGTGCCGACCGGCGCCGGAATGGTCGGATTCGGCCGCCAGTACCGAAAGGGCCAGGCCGGGTAGGCAAAGACCGCAGAGCCGGGAGGCAGAGCCGGAGAGGCAAGGACCGCAGAGCAGACCGCGACCGGAACTGACGTCTGGACCTTCACTTGCGTCGGGTCCTATGGGACACTTCCGCGTGCCTGCACTTCGGCGGCGCACGGTCTTCCCGGTCAGCCGTTCCTCTTGCGGGCGGCTGGAGTCGCGCCCTCCAGCCCTGGGACATTCGCGCCGGTAACGAGGGGGAGGTCGACAGATGCCCGGTCCGTTGCAGGTGATCGCCGTGAGCTTGGGCAGCGGTGCCGACTTCCAGGGTCGGGTCCTGGCCGAGATCGATCGACTACAGGGCCGAGGGGTGTTGCGCCTGCTCGACATGCTCTTGGTGGCGAAGGACGAGGACGGCACGATCCAGCGCGTGGTCGTTGGCGACGATGACGACTTTGGCGCACTCCTGTCGAAAGTCGTCCCTTTTGGAGGCGCTGGTCTCGTGGAGCCGACGGCGGGCGACGGCTCGCCGGGCTTCGATCTGGCTGATGCACGGGCGCTGGCGGAGTCCTTGCTGCCCGGGACGGCGCTCGCATTCCTGCTCATCGAGCACGGCTGGGCGCAGCCGCTCTTCGACGCGATCGCCGAGACCGGTGGGGCGCTGCTGGGCGAGGGTTTCCTCACCGCCGAGGCCGGGCTGCTCGTCGGGGCCGAGGTCGCGGCGATGGAGGAGGCGGCTCAGGTGATTGTGGCGGCGCAGGCCGCCGAGGCCCAGGCAACGCTCCGTGCCATGGCGGCAGAAACCCAGGCCGCCGAGGCGATCGCGGCCTCGGATGCGATCCGCGCCGCTGCCGCTGCCGACGCCATCCGAGCGCTGATTACCGCGGGCATCGTGGAGGAAGAAGCTACCCACGAGGCCGTTGAGGCCTTGAGCGCCGCCGGTCTCATTGTCGCCGCGGCCGACGAAGTGGCGGCAGAGGCTGTCGCGGAGGACGCGGCAGCAGTGATCGCGGCCGACGAAGTGGCGGCGGAGGCGGACGCGAAAGCCGCCGCCCGCGTCCGAGCAGCGTCGATCACCGTGGCTGAGGAGCGGGTGCTCCGCTACTTGCCCACGCGGTTGACCTTCGCGCTCATCGCGGACAAGCTCGGGATCTCCAGGTCGGCGGCGAAGGAACGGGCCGAGCGCGCCTATAAGAAACTCGGGGTTCACAGCCGCGCCGAGGCGGTCAGCCGGGCTCGTGAGCTCGGGCTCATCCGCTGAGCCTCGGTCCCTTTCCCTCACTCGGCTGGGCCCTCGGTCCCTTCCCTCATTCGGCCGCGCCCACGACAGCCCTCCGAGATCGGCAGCCCTCTGCGATCGGCCGGAAGATCATTTACTGTTGTGGTGCTCCAGTACCCGGGTGAGCATGCCGATCAACAGCTGGCGCTCGGCTAGCGACAGCGGTGCGAGCAGATCGTCTTGAACAACAGCCAGTATCCCGTCGAGCCGCTGAAAGTGTGCGGTCCCGGCTGGGGTGATGGTGATGATGTTGCGGCGGCGGTCGGCCGGGTCGTGGGCTCGCTCGACCATGCCGCGGCCGGCGAGGTCGTTGAGCGCCGCCACGACGTCGCTGCGGTCGATCCCGGTGCGCCGGCCCAGCCTCGCCTGGCTGGCTGGCCCGAACTCTTGCAGCGCGGCGAGCAGGCGGTAGTGGTAGCCGTGAGAGCCCGCGGTGGCGAGCCTGTCGACCAGCAGCCGGTGGGCGTGCATCGAGGTCTGGCTGATCAGCCAGCTCGGCTTCTCCGTTAGCCGCGAGGGCATGGCATCGTCGGCCGTGGCCATGCACGCAAGTTTAGCCACTTGTTGGCGCCCCCAACGATTTGCTACCGTTGGCCGGGCCAACGTTGGCCCGGCCATTGGAGCCGGGTTAAAGCAACCCTGGTGCTGCTGGACGGCAAGAACTTCGCCACCGTCGCGACCCTGAACCCCGACGGCGGAACGGCAGACGATGACAACACTCAGCCAGTCGAAGGAGCAACCATGCCCACCTACCCGACCCTCAGCACCCAGGTCATCGGTCAGGCCGAAAGCGCCCTCGGCGCCATCTCGGGCCCCCTGCTGGCTCGTACCGGCACCACGTTCCACCAGTGGCTGGTACTCACCCTCACCGCGGCCAGCGGCGGCGCCATCGACCGCGACCAGCTCATCACCCGGATCACCACCGCCAGGAAGATCGACGACTCGACGGTAGCGGCGGCGATCACCGAGCTGACCGACGCGGAAGTGATGCAGGTCCTGCCCGGCGACGGGTCCCGCGTCGGGCTCACCGACGCAGGCCAGACACGGTTCCGCCAGATCCGGACCGCCCTCGACGAGGTCACCGGACGGCTGTTCGGCGATCTGCCCGCCGAGGAACTCGCCACCGCCGGCCGCATCCTGAGCATCGTCACGGCCCGGGCCAACGCCGAGTTGGCCAGCACCTAGGCCAGCCCGGCTGGCAAATAGTTCCGGCTCCTCCCCCGACGATCTATAGCCACGCCTCGGCGTACCCGGAGACGAGCCCGGAGCGGATTCGGTGTCGTTGGGACGAGCCCGGAGCGGATTCGGTGTCGTTGCGGACTTGGGTGTGCCTGGCTCTGGGGTCAGCGAGCCGGACTCCGCGAGCCAGCTGGCCGCCGTCTTCTCGCCGACCCCGGGATGTTGGGCATGTTGCCGCTATCCGCACTTGCGGGCCCGCGGCTACCACGGCGACTACGCTTGCCCTATATGCCACAATCGCGTGTCTTAGTGACTTCCTGACTGCTCGAATACCAGCTGGGCACGGCGCATCCAGTCCTCCCGGCCGCGGGCGCGCAGGTAGATCAGGATGATCACGGTGAGCGCGACGACGGCGAAGAACACCATCAGGCCCCAGTAGACGGGGCCGGTGCTCGTGAAGGGCGAGAAGTAAGACTTCCAGACGACCACGATGCCCGCGGCCGAGGCGACCGCGGGGACGACCAGGTGCAGCAGCACATTGAACTGTTCGCGGCCCTCGGTGAGGTAGTACTTCACCACCCCGATGTTGCACAAGATGTACATCGCCACCAGGCCGATTGTGATCGCGTTCTCTCAGGAGAGGAACACGTTCGTGACCCCGAAGATCAGCACGCACACGAACGCGAGCACCTGCACGCCGACCTCGAGGTGGATCGCGTTGATCGGTGTCTTGCGCTTCGGGTTGACCTTTCCGAGGGCGGTGGGCAGCACACCGGATCGGCCGATGGCGTACCAGCCCTGCAGGCCCAAGTCGATCAGGCCACCCGAGCCGGCGGATACGGCGGCAGCCATGCGGCCTTCCGCAAAGTCAAAGTATCAAGGACTTTCCTATCCAGTTCTGAGCAGATGTCAAGACCCTGAGCGTTCGCTCGCATCAGACCCAGGGCCGATCGGCTGGATTGCCCCCCGGCTGAGGAGCCCGCGTGTTGTTATGGCAGTCGGCACCGGGGCAGTGATAAACCATCCGGACGTCCGGCGCGGCCGGCGTCGAATTCCCAGGAGGCATCACCGATGGCTACGTATCGGATGGTCTACGGAGACGATGAGCAGGTCGTCAGGGAGACGTTCGAGAACATCGACGATCTCGAGCGAGAAGACGGCTGGGTCGTGCTCTTCCGCGGGCCTGAAGCGATCCTGCGCGTACAGGAGATCCACGTGCAGTCGCTGGAGCGGCTAGACCCATAGATCGCCGGACGGCGCGATGCTCCTGGGAAGTTCAGCCTCAAGGCCCAGGTCAACGCCGACGACACAGTTCTAGCGCCCCGCTAGCAAATTCTTTCGCAGCGCCGACGGGGGAAGATGGCCGGGTGTCTGAGATAACCGACAAGAATACGATCGTAATCGTCGGCGGCGCCCTCGCCGGGGGCAACGCCGCTGTGACCCTGCGGGAGGAGGGTTACCGCGGCCGGGTCGCGGTCATCAGCCGAGAACCGGGTATCCCCTTTGGCCGGCCTCCGCTCTCCAAGACGTACCTGCGGTCGGAGGAGGGTCTTGACGGCTGGTACGTCAGACCGGCCAGCTGGTACGAAGAGAACGATGTAGACCGCCTCACGGACTCCAGTGTTGTGGGCGTCGATGCCGCCGCACACAGAGTGCTCCTGGCCTCCGGCCAAGAGCTTGAGTATCAGAAGGTCTTGATCGCCACCGGAGGACGGAACCGGAGGCTCAAGATTCCCGGGGCTAAGCTGTCCGGCCTCCACTACCTGCGCACGGTGGCTGAGTGCGACGAGATCAAGCGCGAAGCGGTGGCGGATCGGCACGCGGTGGTAGTGGGCATGGGCTTCATCGGCTGCGAGGTGACGGCCTCCTTGACCCAGCTCGGGGTCCACGTGACCGCCATCTTTCCCGGGAGATTCCCCCTCGAGAGGGTCCTGGGCGAGGAGATCGGCGCAGTCATCGGCGCCATCCACCGCGCGAACGGTGTCGAACTGCTGGCCGGAGATCAGGTTGCTGCGTTCGAAGGGAACGGGCGGCTGGAGGCGGTCATGACCGCCAACGGCGTTCGTGTGCCATGCGACTTCGCCGTCGCCGGCATCGGGATAGATCCCGACCTGCCGACTGTCGCGCCATCGATCGCGCAGGCCAATGGCCTTCTCGTCGACGAATTGTGTAGAACGAGCGCGGCTGACGTCTATGCAGCTGGGGATGTTGCGAACCAGCTCCATCCCCTATTCGGCCGAGTTCGTGTCGAGCATTACAACAACGCCGAGAAACAAGGGATTGCGGCTGCGAAATCGATGCTCGGCTCGGCCGCTCCATACGACTACATCCATACCTTCTGGTCCGATCAGTACGAGCACAAGATCGAGTATGCCGGGCACGCCACGAAGTGGGACGAGTTCGTTGTCCGCGGGAGTCTGGAGGAAGGAAAGCTGGTTGGTTTCTACCTGGTCAAGGGGCGGGTGCAGGCGGCCGTCGGACTCGACCGGGGAGGCGACCCGGAACTGGACCGCGACTCCGAGATGGCGGCATGTGCGCGCCTCGTAGCTGCGCGGGCCCGACCTGCCCGTGGCCTGCTCACCGACGAAAAGGTGGACCTGTGGTCGCTAGGGAATGACGCGTAAAATGCCGCCTCGACCGCTAAATGATCTGAAGGGGGTCCTTGAGCGACGTGCAGCCAAAGAAGACTCCCCTTACAGACCACTGGTTAAATCTGGCTAGCCATTTGAGAAAAGGGGGATGTTCGCCCCGCTAGAAGGAGCCAGCGGACTGTCAAGCAGCGCGAGGATCAATTCCGCGACATCACCGGGTGTCAGGCCGGGACGAAGTTCGGGATTGGCCTGACGCAGCATCTGGGTGTCGACGGCGCCCGGACTCACACAGATGGCGCTAATGCCATACTGCTTACCTTCCACAGCGATCGCCTCAGTGAGGCCGATGACTCCGTACTTGGAGACGTTGTATGCGCTCAGCCCCGGGAACTTCTCGGTGGCATAGACGCCCGAGAGCGAAGCGATGTTCACAATCCGACCTTCGCCCGCCGGGCGCATGGCGCTGAATGCGGCGCGACAGCAGAGGAACGAGCCGGTCAGGTTGACCCCAAGCGTCTCGTTCCAGATCTCGGTCGTGGTTTCCGCGAACGGCACGGACGTCAGCACGCCGGCCGCGCAGACCAAGGCGGCGAGACGGCCAGTCTGCTCAACGGCGGCAAACAGGCACTCGACATCTTTGACCTTGCTCACGTCCGTCGGTACCGGCGTCGCGTCGCCACCGGCGTCCCGGATACGTCTGGCGACGCTGGCGAGCGCCTCGCCATCGCGGGCCGCGAGAACGACGTGAGCGCCTGCCATGGCAATGACCTCGGCGGTGGCAGCCCCGATTCCCCGGCTGGCCCCCGTGACCACCGCGATCCGTCCCGCCAGCCAGTGCCTCGGATCACTTGCCGACTGCGGTCCCGACTTCGGGACCGATGACTCGCCGGTAGAACTGCTCGTAAGCATTCAGACTCCGTTCCAGGTCGAGATGCCTCTCGGCATGGTTGCGGCACGCCGAGCGGGAGAGTTCGGTTGCCCTGCGAACGCTATCCGCGGCCGCCTGGATGTCGTCGGGCGCGACCAAGAATCCGGTCACACCATCCTCGACCACCTCGCTGAGTCCACCCCGCTTGAACGCGACGACGGGAGTCCCGCACGCCTGCGCCTCAGCCGCAGCCATGCCGAAAGGCTCGTCCCACCGTGCGGGGCAGAGAACGACCGCTGCGCGAGCCATCACCACCCAGAGCGATGCCCGAGGCACTCCCTCGTGAACTGCCACGCCTGGCGTCTCGCGTCGTGGGTCGATCTGTTCCCGGGCGTACTGGGCGTCGTAGGTGTCGCCGTAGACGTCGATCGCGATTCCGGCCGCCCTGGCGATGTCGATAGCTTCAGCGGCTCCCTTCTCGGGACTAAGCCTGCCAGCGAAGACTGCGCCATCCCCGGCCGCTGGCGACCAGGGGATGACATGGGTTGGCACATAAGGCGGGATGATCGCGTTGACCTGGACGACCGCGTTCCAGGCGCTCGCCTGGAACGCGGATACGCAGACAACGGCCGGGGGCTCATCGCCGCGAGCCGCGTGACCAAGCGCCGCCGCAACGGCCGCGTCCGGGGGTAGGTGGAGCGTGTGCACGACGGGCGCGTTCAGCGCGGTAGCGAGTTCAACAGCCGGGGCATCGAAAGCGTGATTGTGGATAACGTCATACCGAATCTCCCGGACAGTGGAGTAGACGCCGGCAAAGGCCGCCATCGCGGCAGCCGACTCACCGGCAGCCGAGGCAGAAGCTCGGTAGAGCGTGGCGATCAGAGACTGGGGATCGATCCCGGTGTCGATCACGTTGACGCCCGGTATTTCCGATCCAGAGGCTGCGTAGACGTCGACCTTGTGGCCTCGGCCGACAAGGCCGCGCGTAAGGTCGGATATGAAGGCCTGCGAGCCGCCACCTTGCGGCTCGCGGATGGCTGACACGAGCGGCGCGATGATCGCGACCTTCATCATGCCATCCGCTTGAAGGCCAGGTCACGCGGCGGATTGATGCCCAGCAGGTCATAGGGGACCCGACGTCGGCCACGGCGGCGGACCTCGCCGACCGCGTGGGGATAGAAGATCTCGGCCAGCTCGACCGCCTCACGGTGGCTCGTGAACTCGACAGACATCGGCCCGGGGAAACTTACGTACTGGTAGTTGCGGTCCGCGAGCCAGTCGAGGTTGTTCGGCCAGATAATGGCGACACAGCCACCGGGCCGACAAACCCGTTCCATCTCAGCCAGGCCGACGTCGCCGCCATGGCCCGCGGCGGGGGTGAGGACCGAGCACGCGACCACCAGGTCGGCGAAGCCGCTGGCCACGGGCAGGTCGTCGAAAAACCCGTGAGTCACCTCGGCGCGGTCTCCGCGGTCCGCTTGGGCAAGCTTCCGCCTCAGGATCTGGCGCAACGGCATAGCGGGCTCTATGGCCACAACCTCGCGCCCGCGGTCGATGAGCTCAAGCGTCAGCCGTCCCGCGCCGGCGCCGATCTCGACAATCCGGTCCGTGTCGCGCGGCAGCCACCCAAGGACGCCGGGATGGAGCCGCTCCGCGGTGACAAGCTGGTCATATAGCTCGGGTTCGAGCCGGTACAACAACTCCCAGGCCAAAGTGATGTCGGTTTGCGGATCGCCGCCCCCATCCGGGACAAAGCGGGTTGCCTCGTCGCGGGTGAGCACGCCAAGGTCCGCAGGTGTGTAGCGCCTCCGCAATTCCCGGCCCAGCCGGGCCGGAGGGTCAGAAATGATCACCGACTTCGGCCCAGTTCTTGTCGGTTTCCGACACGCGGACTGACCGCAACAGCCCCTCCGGCAGCTCGGGCTGGAGCCTCTCCCAGAAGGTCAGGGCGAGGTTTTCGGCCGTCGGGATGCGCCCCTCCAGCCACGGCACATCGGTATTGAGATTGCGGTGGTCAACGTCCTGGATGATCTGCTGACAGATGACGGCCGAAAGCCGCTTCAGGTCTAGGACGTAACCGCTGGCCTCATCGATCTTTCCGCCCACAACGACGTCTAGAACGTAGTTGTGCCCGTGCAGATTCACGCATTTTCCGAACAGACGCCGATTCTCCTCATCCGACAAGCCCGGGTCACGCAGCTGGTGCGCGGCATTGAACGATTCGCGCCGGCTGACCAGCACGGTCACCGGGCTGGTCATGGCTGTCGGTCGACAGCAGCCGCATCTGCGCCGCCTTGACCCTGATGAGCCATATCTGCCTCCAAGCGCTTCGCTCAGCTCGTCGGCAGGCCTACCACGCGGCCCGGGTCACGAAGCTGTCGAACACCAAGTAGAGCCACCGATCCCCCCCCGGACCTTGCCAGGGCCATCATTCCCACGGCCTCCAGTCTGCAACCACGACAGCGCATGACCCGGCGTAGCACCTCGCAGGACTAGGGCGGTTCTCGCCTGGCGCCGCTCGCTGGCGGCCAGGAGCTACAGCGCCGGTGGGCCCGCCAGCCAGGCGCAGCCGAGCGCGCATGCCGGTCGGACCCGTCCGCGTTTATAGGTGACCATATGGTCACCTATACTGGGATCATGGACCTGGTGTTCAAAGCCCTGGCTGATCCGACCCGGAGGAACTTGCTCGATGAGCTGTTCCGCCGGGACGGCCAGTCCCTGAGCGAGCTTGAGGAACGCTTCGACATGAGCCGCTTCGGCGTGATGAAGCACCTGCGGCTGCTTGAGGAGGCTGGGCTGGTGCTGACGAGGCGGCGAGGCCGCCAGAAACTGCATTTCCTGAACCCGATCCCGATCCGGCTCGTCCACGACCGCTGGGTGAGCAAGTACGCCGAGCCTTGGGCGGCGGCGCTCAGCGACCTCAAGAACCGACTGGAGAGTCCCATGGAGAAGGTCTTCGAGATATACATCCGCACCACGACCGAGCGCCTGTGGGAGGCGATCACTGATCCCGAGATCAGGGCCAAGTACAACTTCGGCACCGCATGGCACTCGGACTGGGCGCCGGGTTCGCGGCTGGAGATGACCGCCCCGAAGGCCGGGGTGCTCGGCGAGGGGGAGGTGCTGGAGGCCGACCCGCCGCGCCGCCTGGTCCACACCATGACCGCGCTGTGGAGTGATGAGGTCAAAAGCGAGGGCACGTCCAGGGTCACGTGGGAGATCCAACCTGTCGGCGACTCGTGCCGCCTGACGGTGATTCACGATCAGCTCCGCGAGGGAGCGAATGACCAGATCTACGGCGGCTGGCCGATGATCCTCTCCGGCCTGAAGACCTGGCTGGAGACCGGCCAGTTGCTCACTACGCCCGGCTCACTGATGTACGGCTGAGCGTCGCATGATCGCCCGGAATGAACTGGGTGGAGCAAATCCCGAACAGTCCGCACAACGAGTGAAGGAGAATGACCAATGAACAAGGCAGAAGTTACCGAGATTACCGGTGTACGCACCGTGGGCGTCCCTGTCGCTGATCAGGACCGGGCGCTAGAGTTCTACGTCGAAACGCTCGGTCTGGAGAAGCGCCTCGATGTCCCGCTGGGCCACGGCAACCGCTGGATCGAAGTGGCGCCCGCCGGCGCGGCCACCACCATCGCCCTGGTAGTCGCCCACGAGGGCGTTCCCGCAGGTGTCGAGACGGGCATCCGGTTCACGACCGAGCACGCCGATGCCCTCCACACCGAGATGCGGGCTCACGGTGTCGACGCTGGAGAGATGCTGCGCTGGGAAGGCGTGCCCCCCATGTTCGCGTTCCGTGATCAGGACGGCAACGGCCTGGAGATCGTCGAGGAGGCACGGGCCTGAGACGCAGCGCCGGGTTCCGGCCCGACGCATGCAGTCCCGGGACGTTTCCCAGTCCCGGTAGCGGTTAAGGTCGACTGGCCAGCCACCAGCCGGCCTGGGGCCGCAGGCCCGGGCCATCCGCTAAGCGAGGCATGCCAATGAGCGAGCAGGTCAGCGGTACGCACGGGCCGCGGGAGGATGACGCGCTCAAGCGCGAGGTCCGCAGCGAATTGGAGGGGCACCGCGAGGAATGGCGAGAGCCCGATCTGCCGGACGAGGACGAACTGGAGGCGACCGGGGCGCTGGAGGGCAGGTTCGGCGGAACACCGCCCGGGGAGGATTGGGAGGCCATCGAGCTGCGCAGCGATCTGGCGCGTCACCTGGACCGTACTGCGTTCCCGGCGACCCGGGCGCATCTGCTCGAGACCCTGGCGGCACACCAGGCCGGGCAGCGGCTTCTGGACCTGGTGTCGTCGCTCCCGGAAGGCGCCACGTTCGCCAGCCTGAGCGAGCTGCTCCCGGCGCTGGGGCTGCCCGTGGAGGAGCGCCCCGCCTGAGGCACAGTCCCGGGCCGCCGGGGAGCGCCCCGCCTGAGGCACAGTCCCGGGCCGCCGGGGAGCGGCCGCGCGGGCCGGGGGGGCTCGCCTTCGCTTCGCCTTCGGCGGGCCGCCTATCCCGGCCTGAGCGGCCGCGCGGGCCGGCCGGGGTGGGCGCCCTTCGCTTCGCCTTCGGCTCTTTACGCTCCGGGCCGCCCACCCCGGCCCGCGCGGCCGTGAGCTCACCCGGCGCCCCGGATCCGCGGATGTCTGACGCATCTAACGCCAATTTCGGGCGTCTACGGTCGACGGCTGCCGCCGCCGGTGGGGTCATTCAGCCGTCGTCCTTACGTTCGGTGGAATGATGGTTTTCCAGCTGGTGGTGCTTCATAAAGGCGGCGGGACCTGGCGGAAGCCGACCGGGACCGGCACGCGTAGCTGGGCCAGGCTGGTCGGGGTGGTGGACAGCCAGCGGAAGTCGGTCTGAGGCCGCTGGTCCCCGATGGCGAGTAGTGCGCGCACCGGTAGGTAAGTGGCCGGGTCCACCCACAGCACGGCGAGGCCTTTGTCCCCGGTTATCTTTATGGCGTCGATCCCGTTGACCCGCTGCCGGCCGGCCGTGATGTACCCGCCGCAGCCCAGCTCGTGTTGGATGAAGGTCGGCCAGCCGCCGTGGCCGACGATCACGTTGGGACCGCCGCACCTGGGCGGCACCGGAGGTGGCCCGGTCGCCGCGCGCCACCACGTGGCGTCGCGGTAGACCACCGTGACGGTCATCCACCCGCCTCCCGCGGCGAGGGTGTTCCTTTCGTCGAGGATTCGCTGCCCGGCGGCGGTGAACGCGGAAATCCTATCGGTGCCCCGATAGGTCCAGCTGACCACGGAGCTGACACCCCACCGCGAGCTGGCGCCAGGCCCGGCCTGAAGGCGCAGGCCGCTGGGCACAGGCGTAATAACGCCGGACGGGAGGACGGTGCGGGCGTACTGGACAGCGTTGCGCTGAGCCGGCCCGGACAGGGCCTGCCCGACGCGCGAGACCACGTAGGCCGTTTCCTGGAGATGCTGCGCGCTGGCGGCGCTCGGGGCCCTGGTAACCGGCGATGTGGGGAGCAAGACCGCCAGGAGAGCTCCTACGGCAGCAGCGGCCACGGCCACCCCGGCGATCGAGAACAGCCGGGGCCGGCCCCGTCCTGGGTGGCGCCGGGGACAGGGCGGTTCTTCCTCGGACCTCGCGGCGGCGATCGCCGACCGGGCCCGGGCCCAGGCGTCGGTGGACGGCCCGGGCATTTCGTCGCGGAAGAGCTGCAGCAACCCGATGTCGTCAATCACGGCTCAGCCCTCCCCGTACCGGGGCGACGCCGGGCCCGTCGAACACCCACAGATCGAAGTCGAAGTCACCGAGTTGCTCGCGCAACGACGCACGAGCCCTCGACAACCGGGAACGCGCCGTGCCAGGACCTATCCCGAGCGCCGCCGCGATCTCTTCGTGGCTCAGCTCGGCCCAGGCGTGCAGCAGCAGCACGTCCCGCTGCTCACGCGTCAGCAGCCCGAGCGCTGCGGCCAGCCGCGGCGCGAGCAATGCGGCAGTGACGCGCTGATCGGCCGCATCTGAGCTGTCTGGCGGATCGATCTCGGGCACCAGCCGGGCATCTAGCGCCAGAAGATGCTGTTCGGCGCGCCAGCGGTTGCGCACCAGGTTGGTCGCGATCCCGTACAGCCAGGAACGCAGTGAGCCACGCGCGGGCTCGAACAAGGCGCGCCGACGGTATGCGGTCGCGAACGTCTCCGCCGCCAGGTCCTCGGCGATGGCCGGACCGACCCGCCGGGAGATGAACCGGTAAACCGGCGGGAAGTGCTCCCGGAACGCGGCCTCGAAGTCCTGCGGGTCCGCAATGCGCCCCTCGCCTGCCGCCGGCCGTTCGTCCTCCATGACTATGTATTGTCTCTGAGGCCAGTTCCGTTCCCGGACGCAGACACGGGCCACCACCGGACCGGTATCTGGGATGTCAGCCGGGGCCGATGATGACGCCGGTGCGCCAACTAAGGCCGGGGCCACCGCGCGGGCCGGAGAACTGGTTGGTCAGGTTATTGGTGGGCAGCGGCTTGCTCAGGTCGGCGAGCACCACCTGCTGGCCGATCTTGAGGCCGGAGGTGATCCGGGTCATGACCGGCCCCTTGGTCCCGACCGTGACCCGGGTGATGTGGGTCTTGCCCCCGGCGTACACGATGACTGTGGCCACGTGGCCGGAGTTGTGCACGGCCGAGGTGGGCACGCTGACCCCGCTGGCCCGCGCGATGGTGATGGTGACGTTGGCGAAGCCGCCTGCGTGCAGGCCAGAGGGCTGCCCGGTCAGGCCGATCGTGACGGCGTAGCTCGTAGGCGACACGTTCGTGATCGGCATCAGCCCGATCGAGACCACCGAGCCGGTGAGCGGGGTGCTCACGCCGTCCGGTTGCACGCTCACCCGCTGCCCGATCTTGAGCTGCGGCATATTGGTCACGGCGACCGCGGTCACCACCTGGTAGCTTTCCAGCCCGGCAACCACGAACGCGGTGCTGCCCGCGCCGGTGCTGGAGCCCGGGGTGACGCTGACCGTGACCACGGTGCCGCTGATCGGGCTGACGACACTGGCCGCGGCGAGATTTTGCTGCGCGACGGCGACTTGCGCCGCCGCCGCGTCGGCGGAGGCCTGGTCGGCGGCAAGCTGTGCCGCGCTGACCGGCCCGGTTGGGCCGCTGCTGCCACCGCCACCGATGCCGCCGCCGCGACCGCCCCCGCCTGAGGATGTGCTGGCCGCGGCGACGGCGCGGGAGATCGCTTTGTTGAGCGCCGCGAGGCGCCCGGACAGTGCCTGCTGCGCTTGCAGCGCCGCGGTCTCGGCGTCCAGTACCCGCTGCGTGGCGTCGGCACAGGTGGCCGAGGTCGGCGCAGAGGCCGGGGCCGGGTGGGTGGGCCCGGTGTCCGTTGGTGACGCGATGGCGGTCGCGGTCTTGGTGGTGGTCGCGGTCTTGGTCGCAGTCGTGGTCTTGGTCGCAGTCGTGGTCGCAGTCGTGGTCGCGGTCTTGGTGGCAGTCACGGTCGGCGTGGTGGTGGGGCGGGGCGAAGGCGGCGATGCGCAGGCTTGCTTGGCCTGGCCGAGAGCGGTCTGGGCCTGCCCCAGCGCGCCGTCGGCCTTGCGCTGAGCGCTCAGGACGGCCTGCTGCAGCGGCCGCAGTGACGACGTCGGCGGCGATGCCGACTGGGATCCCGACTGGGATGCCGCAGAAGTGGCCGACGTGGTCGTGGCCGTGTTCTGGCTGGCTGTGTCGTTGGCGACCCGGAGGTTCGCGTTGGCCAGGGTGGACTGCGCGGCGGTGAGGTCGGCCTTGAGCGACGTGGTGTCGAGCCAGCCCAGCGTCTGCCCGGCGGTGACATGCTGGCCGGGCTTCACCGCGACGGCCGCCACTGACCCGCTGACCGAGAAGGCGACGTCGGCCTGCTGCACCGGCGTAAGCGTTCCGACCACGTGCAGGGCGGCCGTCACGTTCGCCGAGGTGACGCTGGCCAGCCGGTAGGCCGGGCCGGAGGAGGACATCGCGGCATATGCCGTCCCCGCGCCACCGGCGAGGACGGTACCGGTGATGCTGAGCACGGCGATCCGCCGGAACTGCTTACCCATTCGCGTCGCTCCTCATTCGGTACGCAGCGCGTCGATCGGGGCGAGCCGCGCGGCGCGGCTGGCCGGGTAGACACCGAAGACGAGGCCGATGACGACGGCGATGACGATCGCGCCGACGGTAGCGGCCGGCGAGATGGTGATGGCGTTGGAGATCAGGTGCGGCAGGACCACCGCGCCGGCCAGGCCGGCGGCCGCGCCGAGCACACCGCCGGTCAGGCCCAGCAGCGAGGCCTCGACGAGGAACTGCCGCCGGATTACCCGGGGGGTGGCGCCGAGCGCCTTGCGTAGGCCGATCTCGCGGATCCGCTCGGTGACCGAGACCAGCATGATGTTCATGACTCCGATGCCGCCGACGAGCAGGGAGATCGCGGCGATCCCGGCGAGCAGCACGGTCAGCGTCTTGTTCACCGAGGTGGCGGTGCTGAGCAGCGACTGCTGGCTGTTGATGGTGAAGTCGGCGCTGGCCGCGCTGACCCGGTGCAGGTTGAGCAGCAGCGTGTCCGCTTCCTGGTAGGCCCCGGACAGGGTGGCCTGCGAGGTGGCCTGGACGTAGATCGTGTCCACTGAGGTCCGTGAGCTGCCGCCGATCTGCTGCGCCAGCGTGGACAGGGGGACGAGCGCCTGGTCGTCCTCGTTGGTGGCGCTGGAAGAGGAGCCTGCCGACCTGAGGACGCCGACTACCTGCAGCGGTACGCCGTTGACGTTGACGGTCTGCCCGAGCGGGTCACTGTGCCCGAAAAGCTTGGTCGCCGTGGTCGGCGCGAGGACGGTGACCCCGGCGACGTTCTTCTCGTCGGCCGCGGTCAGGAACCGGCCCTCCGCCACCGCGCGGGCGCGGGCCTTCAGCCAGCCGGGAGTGGTGCCCACCACCATGGTGGTCCAGTTCGCGGTGCCGGCGGTCAGGGTCTGCGAGGTCTGCGAGATGGGGGCGACCACAGCGATGTCCGGTGCGGCGGCTTTGGACGCCAGCGCGTCGGCGTCCTGCACAGTGAGGGTGGTGGCGGAGCCGAGGGGACCGTTGACCCCGCCGGCGCTCGTCGCGCTCCCGGGGGTGATGATCAGCAGGTTCGTGCCCAGCGAGCTGATCTGGGCGCGGATCTGCGCGGAGGCGCCCTCGCCGAACCCGACGGTGAGGATCACCGCAGCGATCCCGATCAGGATGCCGACCATGGTCAGCACGGACCGGAGCCGGTGCGCGCGGACGGCATCCAGCCCGGTCCGCAGGGTCTCCCGCCAGTTCACCGGGTCACCGCCGCGGTGGGGGTATCTCCGGACACCAGGCCGTCGAGCATGCGCACCGTGCGTTTGGACCGGCGGGCGACGTCGGCCTCGTGAGTGATCACCACAATGGTGCGGTCGCTGCCGTGCAGTTCGTCGAGCAGGTTGAGGATCTCGGCGGTGGAGGCCGAGTCGAGGTTGCCGGTCGGCTCGTCGGCGAGCAGCAGGTCCGGCTCGGTGACCAGCGCCCGGGCGATGGCGACCCGTTGCTGCTCCCCGCCGGAAAGCTCGCCCGGCCGGTGCTGGACCCGGTCGCCGAGGCCGACCCAGTCCAGTGCTGTGATGGCCCGCTCGCGCCGCTCCGCCCGGCCGATGCCGCTGTAAGTGAGCGGCAGTTCGACGTTGCGCCAGGCGGGCATCGACGCCAGCAGGTTGAACTGCTGGAAAACGAAACCGATACGCCGGTTGCGCACGGCGGCGAGCTGGTCTTCCGACATCGCGCTGACGTCCTCGCCGGCGAGGTGGTAGCTGCCCGCGCTCGGCACATCGAGGCAGCCGATGATGTGCATCAGCGTCGACTTGCCAGAGCCGGACGGTCCCATGACCGCGACGTACTCCCCGTCGTTGACGGTAAGGGTGATCCCGCCTAGGGCCACCACTTCAAGGGACCCGCTGCGGTAGGTCTTGTGGATTTCGGTCAGCTCGATGAGGCTCATCGGTCAGCCACCGACCCCACCGACCGGAACGGCGCTCGCACCGCCACCGGGGACCTGCAGGATGACCTTGCCGCCGGGACCGAAGACGCCGTTGTTCGTGCCCCCGGGGCCTCCGCTCACGCTGGCCAGGATCTCCACGACCACCTGCTGGCCTGCGGTCAGCCCGCTGGTGATCTGGGTCAGCCCTTCAGAGGTGAGCCCGGTGGTGACATCCTTCGCGACCCGGTGGCCATGCACGATCGTGTACACGACGGTCTTCCCGCCGGAGAAGCCAACCGCGGCGGCCGGCACGGCGAGGACGTTGGTGAGCTGGTTATAGATGATCGATACGGCCGCCGAGGCCCCCGCGTACAGGCCCGATGGGGTGCCGGTGACGTCGATGACCACGGGGAAGGTGGCGACCCCGGAGCTGGTGTTGGCGATGAGGCCGATCGAGGCGACCCTGCCCTGGACCGGGCCGGCCGCACCCTCTGTGGTGATCACCACCTGGTCACCGGTCTTGATCTGGCCGACCACGGTGGCGTTGACATTTGCGTTGATCACGTCATTGGCACTGATCACCGTGATCGACGAGCTGGAGCTGCTTGAGCCTGTGCCGCCGGACCCACCGCCGCTACCCCCGCCACCGCTGGACCCACCGCCGCTGCCTTCGCCGCCCCCGCCGCTGCCTCCGCCACCACCGGACCCGCCGCTCACCTGCTGGCCGATGGTGAGGCCGGCCGAGACAACGATGCCGTTGACCGGAGACGTGAGCGTGGTGCCGGCCAGAGCGGCGTTGGCGGTGCCCACCTGGGACTGGGCAGCGTTGACGGACGACTGGTCGGCGGCCAGCTGAGCGCTGGATGCGCTGCTGGCCTGGTCCTGGGAGAGCTGGGACTGGGCTCCGGCCAGACTCGCCCGCGCTTGCGCGGCCTGTGCCTTGAGCGAGGCGGAGTCCATGGTGGCCAGGATCTGGCCCTTCGTCACCCGCTGCCCGACCGTGACATCGACCGCGGTGACCTGGCCGGGCGCGCCGAAGCTGAGCGTCGCGGTCGTCGCTGGCTCGATGGTGCCGGTGGAGGAGAGGGCCTGACGCATGGTGGTGATAGCGGCGGGGACCAAGCGGTACGACGGGGCGGCGGAGGCAGTGGACCGGGTCACAGCCCAGACCCCGGCTGACGCGGCCGCCAGGACGATGACCGCGACCGGCAGCACGATGCGGGGCCTGGAAATGAGACCGCGAAAGCGGGAAAAACGATTCCTCCGGCGCGGCGCCTTCTGGTGGGCTGTCGCCCCCGCTGTGCTGGACGAGCCACCGCCACCGCGGGCCGTGAGGAGGAGGTCGATGCCGGTCAGGTCGCCTGCCCGCTGCTGGCGGCCGCGACTGCTGCCGGTGTCATCGTTCATGCCTATGTATTGTCTCGGGGGCCGGCCCCGTTCCCTGGATGCGATGGTTTTCGAGAATCACCCCGACTTTTCGAGATCAACCCGACTGATTGCTTGGAGAAGGCTTGAAGGAGGTCGTCCTGACCTGGTCCGGCGAAGCCGCCACGGTCACCGGCAGCCCGGCCGAGTGTGCGTGGTTCGGCCGACAGCGCAGCAGGCGCTCAGGGCTTAGGCCCGGCTGGGCCCCTGCCATTGCCGGGGCGGCTGCTTGCGTCACCCGCTCCCCGCGCGATGGCGACCACGCCGAGCACCGCGGCCAGCGGAGCGACCAGCGCGATGAAGTCGGAGGACGTGAGGTTGCCCAGGGCATCGAGCGCTCCGGCGAATCCGACGATCAGTACAGCAACGACCACCAGCCCCCACCCGTGCAGGAACAGCCGCAGCGTGAAGGGCGGCGCGGCCGTCACGTCCGGCACGGCGGTAACGGACTTCATTCCGCGGCTTTCCATCATGCCCTCGCGCATCCGCACGGTGACGGTCAGGTTGCCCGGCTGGTCAGCGATCAGGAGCAGCTCGTCGGGATGGGCTGGGTCAGGAGACTGCGCCACCGAGCCGCCGCCGGCCGCCCACGAGACCACCTTCCGGCTGCCTGATGGCCGGACGCGATAGCGGGCCTGCTCGCCGGTGACCACGGTGTCCGGCCCGTCGATGAGCACCGGTGACGCTGGCCCGGCGCCGACGGCTCCCTCGACTGCTTCAGTGGCGGCCTCAGGACGGCCGTTCCCGTTCACAGCGCGGCCCGCCGCGCCCGCTTCGTCAGTCACGATGAACTGGCGGCGGGCCAGCTGCTCGGCGAGCCGGATTTGGCGCACATTCACGCTCCAGGCCATGGCCACCACAGCACTCGCGAGCCCCGCCGCCCCGAGCCCCAGCAGGCCGGCGACCGCAGGGTGACCAACACCAGCTGCTACGGCTGCGAGCATGTCGTCTCCTGATCGGGGAGGGCTAGCCGGGGCCTGGGCAGTCGCAGGGCTGCCAGCTGACTGTCACGTGCCTGGTTCCGATGGATGGTGGCGGGGCACTCGCCGGGAAAGCCTGGCCAGTCTGAGCGTCTCTCCTGTGCCACGATAGTATTCAAACATAAAATCGAACCAGCTGGAAACCCCAGGCCTGGCTCGGTTCCCGGGGGCCCGTGACTGACAGCCGGGTCTAACCCCTGTCGGCTCGCTGTGGCCGGTGACAGCCTGGTGTGGCGCGGTGCTCCCCTACTCCTCGCCCGAAAACCGCTCCCACGCCGACTGGCGGGTCATCCCGAACCCCGGGCTGACGGAGCGGAGCCTTCGATCGACGCGATCAGATCAGCATGGCCCGGTCGTCTGCGGTCGCATCCTGGCGGCGCTCCGTGCCGTGCAGGAATACCGAGGTGACGAGGGCCGCGGCTTTCTCGACGCCGGCTCGGTGCTCAGCGGCCATGCGGGCCGCGGACTGGAGCAGGCTGCCGAGCACGAGGAGCAGTTCGTCGACGGAGAAATCGCCGCGGAACGTCCCGTCGTCGATGCCGCGGCGCAGTAGCGCCTGGATCATCGTCTTGATCTGCTGTTCCACGGCACCGGCATAGCCGGGCCCGTGGTGGTCGATGACGGCGGCGTACTTGCTGCCGCCCGCGGCGACTACGCGCGCCAGCCGGGCGATTCCCTCGGCCACCGGAACGGCGTCCAGGTCGGCCTCGGCGAGCCGGGTGGCGGTCGCGTTGAGGGCGGCGGAGGCCAGGGCCTGCAGCAGCCGCTCACGGGTCGGGAAGTACCGGTACAAGGTCGCCCGGGCCACGCCGGCCGCCTCGGCGACATCGTTCATGCTGGGCGGCTCGCCGCCCTCGGCTAGCAGGTCCGCGGTCGCGTCGAGGATCGCTGCGGCGACCCGATCGTGGATAGCTGTGCTCCTGGTCATGAGCCAGAGTTTACACCATTGACCAGATGCTATACAGTAACGTTTCTAGATGAGACATCAGAGTCTCATTTAGAAACTTCTTTAGATCTGAGAACAGGAGACTGACATGGCTGCTCTGGCTCGCTGGTGCTTTCAGCAGCGCACGTGGGTGCTGGTGGCGTGGCTGGCGTTGCTGGTGATCCTGGGGGTGACCGGCCGGGCCGCGGGGGCCGCGTACTCGGACGCCCTCACCTTGCCGGGAACCGGCTCCACCGCCGCGCTGAGCCTGCTGGGTAAGGCGTTCCCCGGGCACGCCGGGGACCAGGACACGATCGTCTGGCGGGCCGGCCAGGGCAGCGTGCGCGCTCCGGCGGTACGGGCCCGGATCACGGCCATGCTGGACAAGGTCGCCGCCGCGCCCGCGGTGGCGTCGGTGATCAGCCCGTACTCGGCGGGCGGCGCCGCCCAGGTCAGCCGGAACGGCACGATCGCCTACGCCACGGTGGTCTTCGATGCCCAGGCGGAGAACGTGCCCGCGTCGGACGTCAACCGCGTCGTTCACCTCGCCGAGGCGGCGCGGGCTCCGGGCGTGCAGGTCGAACTCGGCGGTCCAGCGGTCGAGAATGCGCTGCGGCCATCGGTCGGCATCAGCGCGGTCGTCGGGATCGCGGCCGCGGCGGTCGTGCTGTTCATCGCGTTCGGCTCGCTGCTGGCCATGTTCGTCCCCCTGGCGGTCGCGATCGCCGCGCTGGCCCCGGGCCTGATGGCGGTCGGCCTGGTCTCGCACGCGGTGAGCATTCCCTCGGCCGGCCCGACGCTGGGCATCCTGATTGGGCTGGGCGTGGGCATCGACTACGCGCTGTTCATCGTCACCCGGCACCGCACCGGCCTCAAGGCGGGACTGTCCCCGCTCGACGCGGCGGCCCGTGCCCTGGACACCTCCGGGCGCGCGGTCCTGTTCGCGGGCACGACGGTCTGTATCGCCCTGCTCGGGATGCTCGTGCTGCGCATCAGCTTTATCTCCGGCCTGGGCATCGCCGCGGCTATCACGGTCCTGTTCACGGTGGCCGCCGCCACCACCCTGCTGCCCGCGCTGCTCGGCTTCCTCGGGACGCGGGTACTCAGCCGCAAGGAACGGCGCCGGCTGGCCGCCGATGGGCCCGCGTCCGACGGCACATCCGGCCGGGGAGCGCGGCTGGCCGCGTTCGTGCAGCGCCACCCCGCCCCGCTGGCCGCCGCGGCCGCAGCCGTGATGCTCATCCTGGCCATCCCGGTGCTCTCGCTGCGGCTGGGCTCCTCCGACGCAGCCAACGACCCCGCCTCCTCCACCACCCACCAGGCCTACGAGCTGCTCGCCACCGGCTTCGGTCCCGGCTTCAACGGCCCCCTGCAACTGGTCGGCACCACCACCTCCCCCGCCGACACCGCCGCGTTCACCCGGCTGGCTGACACGCTCAAGACCGAGCCCGGCATCGCCGCGGTCTCCCCGCCCGTCCCCGGCCACGGCGCCACGCTGATCAGCGTGATACCCACAACCTCTCCCGAGGCCGCGGCCACCAGCCACCTCATCACCCAGCTGCGCGACAGCGTGATCCCCGCCGCCGAGCACGGCACCACGCTGCACGTCTACGTCGGCGGCGTCACCGCCACCAACGGCGACTTCGCCACTCTGATCGCCCACAAGCTGCTGATCTTCATCGCGGTCATCCTCGGACTGGGCTTCCTGCTGCTCATGCTCGCCTTCCGCAGCCTCCTGGTGCCCGCGGTAGCGGCGGTGATGAACCTGCTCGCCGCCGCCGCATCCTTCGGCGTGCTGGTCGCCGTCTTCCAGTACGGCTGGGGACTGCACTTCCTCAACCTCGGCCAGGCTGGCCCGGTCGAAGCATTCCTGCCCGTCCTCATGCTCGCGGTCCTGTTCGGCCTGTCC
The DNA here is from genome assembly GCA_036394075.1 of Streptosporangiaceae bacterium. Taxonomy (GTDB): domain Bacteria; phylum Actinomycetota; class Actinomycetes; order Streptosporangiales; family Streptosporangiaceae; genus JAWWPY01. The sequence goes on along the minus strand of DASWFT010000122.1, from coordinate 1,889 downwards.
ATGGACTACGAGGTGTTCCTGGTCTCCCGGATCCGCGAGGAATGGGCTGCCACCGGCGACAACCACCATGCGGTCCGCACCGGCCAGGCCACCACCGGCCGGGTCATCATCGCCGCCGCCTCCATCATGATCCTCGTGTTCAGCGCGTTCATACTCTCCGGCCAGCAGATCATCGGCGAGATCGGCCTCGGCCTCGCCGCCGCGGTCCTGCTCGACGCCTTCCTCCTGCGCACCCTCCTCGTCCCCGCCCTGATGCACCTGTCCGGCCGCGCGAACTGGTGGCTGCCCGGCTGGCTGGACCGCATCCTCCCGCACCTGTCCATCGAACCCGCCATCCAGCCACCCGCCCAGCCCCGCCCCGCGCCCGCCAGCGAGGTCATGCCCAGTAAGGCAGCCCGGTAGTGGCTCGCGCGCCGATCCGTCCCAGCGGCATTGAGGAGAAACCGTGAGCCAGCCCGCGAGCCCAGAGCCCCCTGGGCAGGCCTGCGCCAGCTATGCAGCGTGGCCGATGAGCGCGGCGACGTGGACGTGCTCGGTGAACCGCGCGGCTGGACTTATCGCACGGCGCAGGTGCTCTTCGAAGGATGGCCGCTGGCCCGGCGGGGGCAGCATGCTGGCGGGCATGGCGGAGTACACGCCGCCGACCAGTTCATCGAAGGTCAGAGTGGCGTCATAGTCGGTGACTTCCTCGTGTATCCCGGTGAATCCTGCGCTCAGAAGGGCGTCCCGGTAGTGCCGCCGCGCTGGCACATCGGTGCCGCAGCAGGAGACCAGGCGAGTATCCAGCCACTGCTCCAGGCCCCTTCGAAGGGCACGCGACCACGGCGCGGGCTGCTGCCACAATGGCGTGCCGTTGGCGATCACGGCCAGCCCTCCGCCACGGCGCAGCAGCGGCGCGGCTGAACGGAACAGTCCCTCAGGGCGCATCAGATGGATCGCGTTTCCCACCGTGACTGCGCCCAGGGACCGCCTGCCCAGCACGCTGGCGAGCGAGGGCACGTCGTCATCGGCGCCCAGCATCCAGGCGATGTTGCCTGCACCGCGGTCAGCGGCCGCGCGGCGGGCCAGGGCGAGCATGTCCGGTTCGGGATCCAATGCCAGGACCCCGCGGACCCGGCTGGCCAGCGGAAATGTGAGCTGCCCGGTCCCGCACCCCACGTCAAGCACCACATCGTCGGGCCCCAGCCCAGATGCCTCCACCAGCAGGTCGACGAACTCCGGCGGGTACCCCCGCCGGTACCGCGCATAGAACCCGGCGACTTCGCCGCCGAAGTCTGACCCCACCGCATAAGAATGCGCCCGCCATGCACGCTGGCCCGCATGTTCAGCTCACGGCGTGAGCACCAGCCTGTCCTCGGCGGCGACCCGCAGGACTTGATCAGCTGCTGGCCTTACGTTCTGTAAAAAGCTCTTCAATCTGGGTCCGGCAGACCTTTAGCTCCATAACGTTTCATGGCATCAGGCCCGCCGTAGACGGATGGCGTGCCCGGCCTAGCGCTCACGCACCTACATGCAGTGGGCGGTCGAGGATATGTTGTCCTACCCATCCCCGGATGCGGAAGTTCCGGCGGGCTCGGCTATGCCCCACTGGTCATGGGACGGCCTGCGGACTGGAACGCCATCGGCGTGATCAGCGAGGACGGTTACTTCGGAGACCGTGTCGCGGCGACGTACGACGAGTCGTCGGCCGACATGTTCGAGCCGGGCGTCGTGGACGCGGCGGCCGACCTTCTGGCGGGGCTCGCAGGCGGCGGCCGGGCCCTGGAGCTGGGCATTGGCACAGGACGCATCGCACTGCCGCTGGCGCGCCGCGGCGTCCCGGTCCACGGCATTGACTTGTCGCGGGCGATGGTGGCCCGGCTGCGCGCCAAGCCAGGCGGCGACGCGAT
>DASWFT010000121.1:0-3543 GCA_036394075.1 Streptosporangiaceae bacterium | reverse complement strand
ACTGACGGGGGAAGCGATGAGCCGCGATGCTGCTCCACGGGCTACGTGGGACGCGCTCATCGTCCTGGGCTCGAATATCAAGCGAGATGGCGACGGATATCGACCGGTCACCTACGATGACTATGACACGTTCGGCATGCTTGCCGGTGAGATAAGAATCATTGCGGCAGTCATGCTCTACGAACAGATCCAGGCTGCCTACGGCTCACCGCAAGGGCGCAGGCGCCTCAGGAACGAAGCGCAAGGGGTCCAGGATTTGAGGGACGGCAAGTACGTCCTGACTGAGTTCCGTCTTCCTCGCGCTGATTCTCGGAGCCATTCACTCGAAGAGTCTGCCGGACCCTCCTGACAGACCACCAGCTGAGGCCGAGTTTGACGCTACGCCATGTCAATGCGGAGATCGTCGGCTACAGAGCCGAGCAGGGTGTAGTCCGTGCGGGCCAGTTGCAGGAGCGAGCCGGGAACGAACTCCGAGACCGGGCCATGGGCGACTAGCCGGGCGATGAAGCGCTGCCAGGAATACCCGCCGCCGAGGTCGCCGTCGAGCCAGAAACTGCGGTGCTTGGCCGAGAGGATTTCCAGCGGCCCGATGGTGTTGGCCTTGGGCGGCACCCAGGACCAGTCGCTACCGAAGCTGTGCAGGGCGTTCTGCATGATCGTCATCGGGTGAAGCTCCACCAGTCGTCCCGTCGCCTGCCGGTAGGCGTCCAGATCACCGGCGAACTCGTAACCAAGCTGAGGTTCCCAGAACGCGATATGTCCGCCCCAGCCGATTCCTCCGTAGCAGACATCCGCTCCGCCCAGTTCTTGTATGGCGTCGCTGTAGCCGGGCAGTTCGCTGGTCGTGGGAAAGTGGATCTGAGCGCCGGGCGGCCGCAAGTCGGGGTCGATCTTGTCGAAGAAGTTCGCGAACATGGCCCGCTGGAACGAGCCCTCCCAGGTCACGGGCGCTGTTTCGCCATCCTCGTTCGCGTACTCGTCCATGTTGAACGTGCGCACGTGGTGCAGCGTCAGCCGCTCGGCGTTGATCATCTGGGCGGCGAGTTCGAACTGCGGTACCGGCCCGCAGGGAAGAATGAGCACGAGCCGCTGACCGGCGTCGCGGCTCGACCGGATGCGGCCCACCAGGTCGTCCGCGAAGCGCTGGTAGAACACGCTGGCATCGTCGATGACCTTGATGTGGAAATCCGGGTTCGGATGGGCTTGGAGGTCGGCCCGGCGGATAGCGCGCACACGTGCGCAGGCCTCCTGATCGCGGAAGCTGATGAAGCTGCTTAGCCCGTAGCTGAAAGCGTCTCCCTGCTGAGGCACGCTTCTAGTGTCCCAGCAGGGAGTTCGCCCATCTCACCGTGGTAGGTCGCGGCGCCGCAAAGGATGCCGGCCAGCTCTGGCTCGGGCTCACGGCACCGGGATGGCTGCGTCGCTGCTCGTGGTGTAGTGCGTCCGCTCGTCGGCCCAGCTGTCCCGGCTCTGGTGAAGCAGGCCGCGCAGCGCGCGCACGGGCCGGGTGGCATCACACCACAGCCGCGACGCCGCGACCGCGATCTGGCCCAGGCGCAGGTCGGCATCCCGCCGCTCGGCGACGGTCCGGGGGCGTCCTGCTTCGTATACCTGATAGGTCTGGTAAGGCATCATGTCCGGCACTCCTGTCTCTGTTTTGCCGTCCGGGTGGCCGTCAGGGAAACCACGCCTCTCGGCAGCGGCGCCTATCTGGCCGGTCACCACTACGACGAATGAGAACGCCGGCGATGGACAGCCGAGCCGGACGGTCTCCGCGCGGCCGCTCAGGCTCTGCTCCCCGCTCGCCCTCCGGGGCCCCGCCCGCCTCCCCATTCCCCCTTCACTGCGCCGCCTTCCCTCGTCGCTCGTGCTCTGCTCCCCGCTCGCCCGCCGGGGCGCTGTGAGGCGCCGCGCCCCTCCGGCTCGCTCAGGCCTGGCCGGTGGTCTCTGCGAGCCTGCGGGCGAGATAGCGGTACTCGGCGTCGGTGCTCGCCAGATCGAGGGCTTCCCGGTAGCTGACGGCGGCCTCGGCGGAGCGTGCGAGGCGGCGGAGCAGGTCGGCGCGCGTGGCGGGCAGGAGGTGATAGCCGCTCAGGGCGCCGGAAGCTTCGAGGGCGTCTACGAGTTCCAGCCCCGCGGCTGGGCCATCTGCCATCGCGACGGCAACCGCCCGGTTCAGCTCTATCACCGGGGAGGGCACCAGTTGCGCCAGCTCCCCGTAGAGCCGGACGATCTGGGCCCACTCCGTGGCGGCCGCTTCCGTGGCGGTGGCGTGACATGCGGCGATCGCCGCCTGGAGCTGGTAGGGGCCGGGGTGTCGGCGCCGCAGGGCCGTTTCCAGAAGCCCGGCCCCCTCATCTATCTCACGCCCGTCCCAGCGACTGCGGTCCTGGTCCTCCAGCGTCACCAGGTCGCCCGCCCCGTCCACGCGAGCGCCCCGCCGGGCGTCATGGAAGAGCATCAGCGCCAGCAGGCCGAGGGCCTCGGGCTCGTCCGGCATCAGATGGGCCACGGCGCGGGCCAGCCGGATGGCCTCCGCGCACAGGCCCTGGCGCATCAGGTCGGCGCCCGCGGTGGCGGTGTAGCCCTCGTTGAACAGCAGATACAAGACGGCCAGCATCCCGGCCATGCGTTCCGGCAGGAGATGGGCTGGCGGGACCCGGTACGGGATCCCCGCGTTGCGGATCTTGTGTTTGGCGCGCACCAGGCGCTTGGCCATCGTCGGCTCGCCGACCAGGAACGCCCGCGCGATCTCCGCGGTGGTCAGGCCCGCCAGGGTGCGGAGCGTGAGAGCGACCCGGGCTTCCAGCGGCAGCGCCGGGTGGCAGCAGGTGAACATCAACCGCAGCCGGTCGTCGCGAATGCCGCTCTCGTCGTCCTCGGCCTGGTCAGGATAATCGGCAGGTGACAACGCTGCTGCCTCCCTCAGCTTGGCGGCTTCGGTCGCGCTGCGGCGCAACCGGTCGGTGGCACGGTTGCGCGCCACGGTGGTCAGCCAGGCGCCGGGACGCTGCGGGACGCCATCGCGGGGCCAGTTCTTCAGCGCCCGGGCGAACGCGTCCTGCGCGCACTCCTCGGCCAGATCCCAGTCGCCCGTCATCCCGATCAGAGTCGCGACGACGCGGCCCCACTCGGCGCGGAACGCCTCGGCCACCGCCGCGTCGGTATCTGCCGTCAGTCCGCCCAGAACGGCCTCACCTCAATCGTCCCGACCCGGGCGGTGGGATGGCCGGCTGCCACCTCGATCGCCTCGTCCAGATTCGCGCATTCGATCACGTCGTACCCGCCGATCTGTTCTTTCGTCTCCGCGAACGGCCCGTCGGCGACCAGCACCTCGCCGTCGCGCATGCGAACGGTCGTGGCGTCGCTCGTAGGCTGCAGGCGAGAGCCGTGCCGGTTCACCCCGCGGGCGACCGTGTCCTCGATCCAGGCCGCGAGCGAGGCCTCGACCTCCGTGACTTCGTCCGGGCTCATCTCCAATGCCTCGTCGACGCAATGGATCAGCATGTACTTCATGGTCCCTCCACAATCGTGATCATCCTC
>DASWFT010000120.1:0-14418 GCA_036394075.1 Streptosporangiaceae bacterium | reverse complement strand
CGCAGCAGCCGTTCCCGCTGCGACGCGCGCACGGCCGACAGCGGTAGGCGGCTCCTGCCTCGGGGAAGACCAGGCTTTCCCTCGTGCGTCCTGGCGAGCGTCCCCCCTTGCCCGGTGTCGGTCACGCGCATACAGTAGCTGACGTAGGCCTAAAGTACTGATTCGTACTTATGGTGAAGATCCCAGTTAATGTACGCAGGCATTCGCGAGAGCACCCGCCATGGCGCGAGGAACCGCGTCCTGTTCGGCCGCATGGAAGACGTCAACCGCAGCGGCGGGAAGAGGCGATGGCAGCGATGACGGACCTGCTGGGCGAGAGGCACATCCTGATTCCGGCGGGCGCCCTGTGGTTCGCGTGACCGGCGTACCAGCAGCAGAGCTGAGCGGGCTGGCGGCCGAGTTCCCTGGCTACGAGTTCGCTACGCAGCAGACATGGGGCGGCATCTCCATCATCGCCAGACGCCACGGGGGCTGCGCACGGCCAGGCTTGTACGCCGTTGTCACCGCCGACCCGGACGAGATGCGCCGCGCGCTCCTTGAGCATGAGCGAACCAGCCACCAGGGTGACAGTCGGTGTCAGCCGTGAAGGGAGACTTTGATGTTCAAGACTTGGACCGGATGGCGGGCACGCACCCTGCTAGATCGTTGACCGGGGATTTGGTGCAGGTTGCGGGGCAGGCGAAGAGTGCCCAAGATCGGCGTTGTCACACATGCCCGGACCCTGGAGCCCGTCATGATCGCCGACCTGGACACTCTCCTGATCGCACTGTATGTGGAACTGACCGATCGCATCATCCCCGGGCGTGGGTTCATCCGCAGCGGGCCGGGACAGCGGCCGGAGGTGACCGATGCCGAGCTGGTGTGCATCGCGGTGGCCCAGGTGCTGCTGCGGTTCGATGACGAGCGGCGCTGGCTGCGCGCTGCGGCCAGGCAGGTCGGGCACCTGTTCCCCCGGCTGCTGTGCCAGTCGGAGTACAACACCCGGCTCAAAGCGGCAGCGCCGCTGATGGAGGCCGCGCTGCGGTGGCTGGCCGATGCCACGCCCGCGACGGCAGAGCTGGTGCGGCTGATGGACGCCACCCCGGTCCCGTGTGGCCAGTCCGTGGTCACCGCCCGCCGCTCGGACCTGTACGGGTACGCCGGGTACGGGTACTGCCCGAGCCACTCGCGCTGGTACTGGGGTGCCAAGCTCCTGCTGATCTGCACCTGCGAGGGAACCGTCACAGGGTTCGGCCTGGCCAACCCGAAACTGTACGGGGAACGCCAGCAGGCCAGGCAGGTGCTCTGGCACCAGCCCGCGAATCGCCCGGCGCCCGGCACCGCCGTCATCACTGACAAGGGCCTGTCCGGTGAGGAGACCGAAGAGTTCTTCACCAGCCCGGACCTCGGCCTGACCCTGGTCCGCCCGGCCCGCAAGGACGAAAAGCAGCCCCGGCCGTTTCCGAACTGGCTGCGCCAGCGCGTCGAGGCGATCATTTGGACCCTGAAGAACCAGCTTGGCCTGGAACGACACGGCGGCCGGGTCCCTCCAGGGCTGTGGGCACGCGTCGTCCAGCGCCTCCTCGCGCTCAACGCCGCCATCTGGTTCAACTGGCAGATCGGCGCCCCAGTCAAGCGTTCCTTGATCGCCTATGACCACTAGCGCTTCCGACATCACCAGAAACCCCGATCAACGATCTAGAAGGCAGGAAGTGCGAAGAATACGAATAGGTGCCCTTCTGGTGCTCGCGACGGCACTCGGTTCCCTGCTCTGCGGCTGCGGGAAGATCGCCCCGTCCATCCCGCAAGGCAACGACTGGACCGCCGCCGCGGGAGCCAGCGACCCGGCGGCTGCATCGCGTGCGACAGTCGAGAGCGCGCCGATAAGAAAGGTCTCGGCGGCACGCAGGGCACTCACAGCAACGCTCGGAATCCAGATCTACTGGAACTCCACCGGCGCTCGCGCGGAAATGGAGGCCGACGCGAACCGGATCTTCAACTACATAGTCGGCCTGGGTGCCAACAGCGTGGGCATCAACTTCGCCTTCTACACCGATGGCGTGAATCCGACCAGAGTCTACGGCGGGCCTGGCAGCACCCCGAGCCCCGCGACCATCAGCATGGTGATCGCGAGCGCCCGAGGGCACGGGCTGCGGGTCCTGCTCCGGCCGCTGCTGAACGAGAAGAATATCGAGGACAGCAGGGGCGACTGGCGTGGGTCCATCCAGCCACCCTCCGTCAGCGCCTGGTTCGACAGCTACTTCCACTTCCTTAAGCCCTACGTCGTCGCCGCGCAGCGTAGCGGGGCCACTAGCTTCAACGTCGGCGCCGAACTCGACTCGCTCGCCCCGGACGAGGCCGAGTGGACCGTCTTCGAGAGCGCGGCTGCGAAGTTGTTCAGTGGCCAACTGGAATATGCGGTCAACTATGGCCGATGGCAAGAAGATCCATCGTATGAGCCGGTACCCGACGCGGGCGTTGACGCCTACCCCCAACTGGGCCTAGGGGACGGTGCCACAGTGCCGCAGCTAACCGCAGCATGGGTCGGCTGGCTGCATAATCAGCCGGAGCCGGTGCTCAGGCGAACCGTGCTTCAAGAGGTGGGAATCGCCGCAGTCTCCGGCGCCTACCGCCAGCCGGCCCGAATTGCCCTCAGCGGAGCCACCCTGGATGTGACGATCCAGGACAAGTGGTTCGCCGCGGCCTGCGCTGCCGTGAAGCAGTCCGATATGGCGGGCATCTACTTTAACGACGTCAACAGCATTGACCACCCTGCGAACGCGACCGGCTACAGCGCCGGCTCCTTCATCGGTCGCGGCGACCGTGCCATCAAGACCTGCTTCGCTTCGGGATGGTCCTGACAGTGCAGACCTGGCCTCGGGCCACGATGACCTTCGCTGAGGCCGAGACGATGGCCATCCGGATGGGGCCCCCCCGGGACTGGACAGCCCTGGCGGTCGGCCTCGTCGCGGCTGTACTGTCCACTGCGTCGACCTACTACTATTTCCGGCACCAACTCATCCTCGGCTATCAAGACTCCTTCTCCCACCTGGAGATCAGCCGACGCGTCGTAGCCGGGCAGTCCCCCGGTATCGCCCAGCTAGGCGGCATCTGGCTGCCGGTACCCCAAATACTGCAGGACCTGTTCAGCTGGAACGATACGCTCTACCGGACGGGCCTGGCCGGTTCGGCCGTGTCGATGGCCTGCTACGTGGCATCAGCCGTGCTGCTCTACCGGCTGATCCGGGTTTATTCCGGCAAGCGGAAATGGCCGGCTGTCGCTGGTGCGATGGTGTTCGCAACCAACGTCAACGTGCTCTACCAGCAGAGCACGGCGATGGATGAACTGCCGTTCTACGCATTCACCATTGCGGCTGTCTACTATCTGGTCAAATGGGGCGAAACGAAGAATCCGACGAACCTGCTTGTCGCCGGTATCGCCTCCACGCTGGCTATGCTCTGCCGCTACGAGGGCTGGTTCATGGCCGGTATCTACGTCATCTGCGTCTTCGTGATGGCACTTAGGCTCGGCTACTCGTGGCGCGATTCGCGTGGCCTCGCTCTTGTCAATGCGGTCTTCGGCCTGCTCATTGCGATGGGCGGCTGGCTGCTCTACAACTACATGATCTTCAACAATCCGCTGAACTTCGAAAACGGTCCGAATTCGAGCGCCGCGCAGATGGCCGAACGGCACAACGATATCAACATTGGCAACTGGTCCATGACGCTGAAGGGCTACAGCTACGCGGTCGTTTCGGATCTCGGCCTTGCGATGATCACAGCCGCGGCCGTCGGGCTGGTCGTCTTCCTGGCCGCGGAGCGCTTTTCCGCAAGGTCGGTGCCGGTGTTCGGCCTGCTTACCATCGTGCCGTTCTTCCTCTGGACGCTGGAAGCTGGCAAGGAGCCGATGAGCTTGCCCCAGCAGAGCGGACTGCTGAACTACCGCTTCGGCCTCGTCGTCGCGATTCCGGCCGCGATACTGGTCGGCTATTTGTCCACCAGGCTCCCCAAAGGGGTCGCGCTCCCCGCGGCCCTCATCAGCATCCTCGCCCTCGCCGCGCTATCCGGGCAATCCTTCGAGCGGCACCAGGTGGTCCTGGCCACCGAGGCCGCCCAGGACCTGTCTGCGCAAGCGGCGCAGATCGAAGCCGGGAGCTTCCTGATGCAGCACACCACCGGACTCATCCTGCTGGATATCGTGCAGAACGAGCGAGTCGAATTCGACGTCGTCGACCGCACGATCTACGACGGGACCAAGGAATCCGGGACGAACCAGTGGGCGGCTGTGCTCCGCAACCCGCAGGCCTATGACATCCGCGTGATCGTATGCGGCTGCCGAACCCGTCCGAGCCCGTAGACGTTGTCTACTTCGCCTTGCACAACTCGCCGAGGCTCAGGTCCTATCGGGTCATCTATCGCAGCCCGTCGTACCTGATCTACGGTCTGCGGAACTCGGCTCGCCGATGAATACCTCGTTGTCATCAGATTTCACTTAGGTGTGAGAGCTTCCGTAATCATCACAGGCTGTCATCCACTGCGACATGCACAGCGCCGGAGACCTGCGCCTGGCAGCCGAACGACACCTGATGCGTTTTACCGTCGTTCCAACGACGGCTGACGCGTTCTACTGTCCTTGCGGCGTGCCCCGGAGTCGGGGAGTGCCCGCGTCAGGCGGCCTCGTCGCCTTCCCGGCTGCGCAGCAGCCGCCGCAGCGAGTCGAGCCGCGTCACCAGCCGCGCGTCGCCGCCCTGGTCCCGCACCCAGTCGTCGAGCGCGCAGTCGGGCTCGAGGTGCGTGCATCCGCGGGGGCAGGCGGCCGTTCCGGGGGCCAGGTCGGGGAACGCGCGCACCACGCGGGCGGGGGCCACATGGGCCAGGCCGAACCCGCGCAGCCCGGGCGTGTCGATCAGCCAGCCGCCTCCCGGCAGCCGGAGCGCGACCGCCGACGAGGACGTGTGCCGCCCCCGGCCCGTCACCGGGCTGACCGTTCCCACTGCCCGGTCCGCTCCCGGGATGAGGGCGTTGACCAGGGTCGACTTGCCTACCCCTGAGTGGCCGACCAGCACGGTGACCCGATCGGCGAGCAGTTCGCGGAGTGGGTCGAGGTTGGCGTCGGTGAGCGGCCGCCCGAGGACGACGTTCGCGGTGCCCAGCGGCCCGTACACGGCGAGGATGGAGTCCGGCGGCGCCAGGTCGGCCTTGGTCAGGCAGAGCAGGGGGCTGAGCCCGGCGTCGTAGGCGGCGACCAGGAACCGGTCGATGAGCCGCGGCCTGGGCGGCGGATCGGCGAGCGCGCACACGATGGCCAGCTGGTGCGCGTTGGCCACGACGATGCGTTCCACCGGGTCAGTGTCGTCGGCGGAGCGCCGCAAGACCGACGAGCGTGGCTCCACCCGGACCACCCGGGCCAGCGTGCCGGGCGCGCCCGAGATGTCCCCGGCCAGTGCGACCTGGTCGCCGACCACCACGCCACGGTGCCCGAGCTCGCGGGCCGTCATCGCGGTGACCACCCGGTCGCCGATGACGACCCCGTACCGGCCGCGGTCGACGCTGGCCACGAACCCTTCGACCGCGCTTTCGTGTGCGGGCCGCTGCCGGGTGCGCGGGCGTGAGCCCCGTCCGGGCCGGACCCGCACGTCGTCCTCGTCAAGGCCGGCGTGGCCAGGCCGCCTGCTCAGGGCGCGCTCTCCTGCGCTTCCAGCATTGCCGCCCACAGCCCGGTGAACTCCGGGAAGGTCTTCCCGACGGTCGCCGCGTTGGCCACCTCGATGCCGGGCACCGCCAGGCCGAGCACGGCTGCGGCCATCACGAGCCGGTGGTCGTCGTAGCTGGCGAACACGCCGTCGGCGCGCAGCGGGCGCGGGCGGATGTACAGTCCGTCGGCGAGTTCGGTCACCTCGCCGCCCAGGGCGTTGATCTCGTGCGCGAGCGCCGCGAGCCGGTCCGTCTCCTGCAGCCGCTGGTGCCCGATCCCGGTGAGCACGGACGGCGAATCCGCCAGCGCCGCGAGCGCGGTGAGGACCGGGGAGATCTCGCTCACGTCGCTGAGATCGGCGGTGATCCCGCGGATGCCGCCCGTCCCGGTAACGGTCAGCCCGCTGGGCGTGCGCTCCCACGCCGCGCCCAGCCTGGCGAACAGGTCCAGGATCTGCCTGGCCGGCTGCGACGTTGTCGCCGGCCAGTCGAGAATGGTGACGGTGCCGCCGGTGACCAGGGCCGCGGCCAGGAACGGCGCTGCATTAACAAGATCAGGCTGAACGGATATTGTGCTGCTGCCGATGACTCCAGGGCGGACCACCCAGGTGTCTGGAAGCTCGCCGTCGCCGGGGCTGCCGACGGCCAGATGCTGGGTTCCCGCTTCGACCTCGGCCCCAGCATCGCGCAGCATCTGCACGGTCATGGCGATGTGCGGGGCAGACGGGGCCCGCGGGCCGCGGTGGCGGACTTCCACGCCCTTGTCGTAGCGGGGCGCCGCGAGCAGGAGCCCGGACACCATCTGGGAGGAGGCGGACGCGTCCACGGTGACCACGCCACCCGCCAGCGACCCCGTGCCGTGCACGGTGAAGGGGATGGCGCTGCGGCCCCCGTCGTCGACGACGGCCCCGATCTCCCGCAAACCGTCGATGATCGGGCCGATCGGGCGCTGCGCAGCCCGGGCGTCGCCGTGAAACTCCGCGGCGGCCCTGGTCAGGGTGGCCACGGGCGGCACGAAACGCATGACGGTGCCCGCGTTCCCGACGTCCACCCGCACGTCGCCGGTGGCCGTGCCCGGCGTCACGCGCCACCCGGCCGGGGAATCCTCGACGCTGGCGCCGAGCGCGGTGAGCGCCCCGGCCATCAGCAGCGTGTCCCTGGCCCGGAGCGGGTTGGCCACGATGCCAGGCCCGTCGGCGAGCGCGGCGAGCACCAGAGCGCGGTTCGTCATGGACTTGGAACCCGGCAGCCGCAGGGCGGCCCGGACAGGGCCGCCCGCCACGGGTGCCTGCCAGTGCCGGGCAGGTCCGCGGTCGGTTTCCTGCGCGCCGTCCATGCTGCGAGCGTAGTAGTCCGGGCCGGTTCCGGGGCCGTCCGGGACTGGATGACGGGAAAGAGGGAACAACCATGGTTTCGCGGCGAGCCCGGCGCAGCACCGGCCCGCCAGGTTTGGCAAAGCATGATCGTGGTTATGAATCGGCACATTCTGTAATTCTCCTGATCTGTGCTACTCAGGATGTGCCCACTCGGGCCGCCTAGGTGACGACGGGGTGACGAGATGTGTGGCAGGTACGCGTCTGCGCGAACGCGCCAGGAACTCCTTGAGGAGTTCCGCGTGGAGCGTGACCGCGTCACCGAATCGCTGCAGCCCGATTACAACGTGGCCCCGACGAAACCCGTTTATGCGGTCCTCACCCGCAAGGAAAGCGGCGCGCGCGAGGCCGCCGCGCCTGAGTCCGCTGCGGACGAGTCAGCGGCGTCTGAGCCCGCCGCGGGCGAGTCAGCCGGGCGCGAGCCAGCCGGGCGCGAGCCAGCCGGGCAGACGCCGGCCGCGCAGAAGCCAGCCGCGCCTGGTTCCGCTGCGCCTGAGTCCGCCGCTGCGAAAAGCGGCGCCCCGTCGCCGGACGGCCAGGACGCGGTCCGCGAACTGCGGGTCGTCCGGTGGGGCCTCGTGCCGTTCTGGGCCAAGGACCTCTCGATCGGCAGCCGCCTGATCAACGCGCGGGCCGAGACGGTGAGCACGAAGCCGGCGTTCCGCCGTGCCTTCGCCCGTCGACGGTGCCTGCTCCCGGCGGACGGCTTCTACGAGTGGCAGGCCGCCGGGGACGGCCCGCGCGCCCGCAAGCAGCCTTATTTCATCCACCGGGCCGACGGCAGCGTCCTGGCGTTCGCGGGCGTCTATGAGCTCTGGCGGGACCAGACGATGCCCGACGGCGACCCGGACGCATGGCTGTGGACGGCCGCGATCATCACCACCCGGGCGCAGGACGAGGTGGGCAGGATTCACGACCGGATGCCCATGGTGATCGAGCCCGCGCGGTGGGCGGACTGGCTCGATCCCGGGCAGGCGGACGAGGCGGCTCTGCACGCCCTGCTGGCTCCGGCCGTATCGAGCGGGCTCACCTCATATCCGGTCTCCACAGAGGTCAACTCGGTGCGGCACAACGGCCCCCAGCTGATGGAGCCAGTGGATCCAGATGCTGAGCCAGCCGGGACGGCGCAGGCCGGGACGGCGCCAGCCGAGACGGCGCCAGCCGGAGCCGGGCGTGCCGCGGCCGGAGATCACAGCGATGCCTCCCGCGGCGCCGCTGACAGGTTGTTCTAGAGACCCCTGCAGCGCCGCCGGCCAAGCCGGCTCAGTGCGCTGCCGGAGCCTTGACGAAAGGAGGGAGAGGCTCCGTGGATACTGCTATTGCTGGCAAGCGCCTTGAGGCGGCTCGTGACGAGCTGGACAGGTCTATCGCGGTGTTGCTGGGGGAGAAGCCGGATGGGAGCGCGGCCGAGACGCCGCAGGATCCAGCGGACGCGGGGAACAGGCTGTCCGAGGCGGATCGCACCGAGGCCGTGCTCGCCTCCGCGAATTCGCAGCGCACCGAGGTGCTGAACGCCCTGCAGCGCATCCAGGAGGGTACCTACGGGACTTGCGTGGACTGCGGGGCGCCCATCCCGGAGGGGCGCCTGGAGGCCCGGCCGGAAGCGGCGCGCTGCGTAAGCTGCCAGTCGAAGCGTGACCGCCGCCACTAATTCTCATGCCCCGGGCCGTTTTTGCGCCCCGGGCCGTTCTTACTCCCCGGGCCGCTCTTGCGCTCCGGGCCGCTCTTGCGTCCCGGACGGGGCTTGCTGGCCGTGGCCAGTAGGTAGATACCGAACGATTCATCGCCCGAACGCCCATCGCCGACCGCGCCGAGTTCGGCCCGGATCAGGCGCGCGATGGAGCCCGGGTCCTTGCGCAGGACGTGGTCGACCATGGAGGGCGACAGCACCGTGCGCGGCCGGATCCAGTGGACCTCCAGCCCGGCCTCGGTCAGCAGATCGGTGAGGTGCTGGCTGCCGAAGCACCGCGTGATGGAGCCGTCCGGCCACGGGATGAGGACCACCTCGGCGTGCGGCAGGTCGGTCAGGTGGGCCCAGTGATGCTGCTCGGCCAGGATGGCCATGCCGAGGACGAGTGAGTCCACGCAGGCGAAGAGCTGGCCGCCAGGCCGCAGCACCCGGGCGATCTCGGCCGCGACGTCCTCCGCCATGAGGTGCCTGGACAGCGCGCCGTCGTCGGCGATCACGCCGTCCGCGCAGCCGTCGGCGAGGAAGGACAGGTCCGCCGAATCGGCCACGACCGTGGCGAGCCGGCCGCGCCCGACGCGGGCCCTGGTGAGCGCGGGCGCAGCCGGGGGCGTGGGCGACACTCGCAGCACAACGTGGCCGGCGGCGGCCGCCTGGACTGCTCCGCGTGACTGTGGTCCCGAGATATCGACGAGAAGCTGGCCGGTGCGCGGCAGCCAGGCATTGAGTTGCGCCGCCGCCACGGCCCGCTGGAACCGCCAGTAGGCGGTCAGCGGGCCTGACCCAAGGACGGCAAGGGGACTGGTCGCACTGGTCGCACTGGTCCCACTGGCCGCCACCATGACTCCATCCACCGCGGGCTGCGTGCGCCGCGCCGGCGGCCCGTCAGAGTGACAGGAGCGAAGCGTCGCCGCGACGACAGGTGCCCACACAGCCCTTACCGGACATCTTCCCCCGTCACTGCCCGAACCTCACCTGACCTAACGGCAAGGACGCGCTGCTCATCTCGCCCGCCCGCGGCGCGCCCGCCTGCGGGAAATGACGGAATGAAGCAGTTGCACCGCATGTTGCACCGAGCGTGGTCGTAGTCAACAGCCCCCCGAGGGCGAACGCACCCACCCTGGCTCGCTTCGAGCCGGGGTATCCCGGGGATGTATCCTCCCGCGCATACGGTCGACGCCAGTGGCCGGTGACGGAGATCTCCGAGGGGGTGGGTCAGGTCCCAGAGACACTCGAGGAGCGAAGCGAGCGCTTCGAGCATGACGTGCTGCCTTATCTGGATCAGCTTTACTCGGCCGGCATGCGGATGACGCGCAATGCGGCGGATGCCGAGGACCTGGTGCAGGAGACCTTCGCCAAGGCGTACGCCTCGTTCCACCAGTTCCAGCCCGGCACGAACCTGAAGGCGTGGTTGTTCCGGATCCTCACCAACACCTTCATCAACACCTACCGTAAGAAGCAGCGGGAGCCGCAGCGGTCGGGTGCGGAGGAAGTCGAGGACTGGCAGTTGGCCCGGGCGGCTGAGCACACGTCCTCCGGGCTGAAGTCGGCTGAGGCCGAGGCCCTGGAGCGGCTGCCCGACTCGGATGTCAAGCGGGCCCTGCAGGCGCTCCCCGAGGAGTTCCGCATCGCGGTCTACCTGGCCGACGTGGAGGGTTTCGCGTACAAGGAGATCGCCGACATCATGGGCACACCGATCGGGACCGTGATGTCGCGGTTGCACCGCGGGCGCAGGCAACTGCGCGATCTGCTTCAGGACTACGCGGCCGATCGCGGCCTGGTAAGGGCGGCGTCGGCGACCGGACCCGAGTCGCCTCTGGAGGGTGAAGAGCCTGGAAGGGACGCGACATGAGCTGCGGAAAGCCTCATGAGGTGCCCTGTAGTGAGGTACTTGAGCGGGTCTACTCCTACCTCGACGGGGAAGCCGACGAAGCGGCCTGTGCGAAGATTCGCCAGCATCTCGACGAATGCGGCCCTTGTCTGCGGGAGTACGGCCTGGAGGAGGCGGTGAAGCGCCTCGTGCACAAGCATTGCGGCCACGACGCCGTGCCCGGCGAGCTCCGGATCAAGGTGCTCACCCGCATCCGGCAGGTCCGGGCGACCCTGGAGATCACCGAGATATCTGCCGATTCCGGCACACAGTAGCCAGACGGTATTCCCGCAGGTCACCGGCCTAAGCGTGACCCATTGACCACTATTTGTAGTTAGCTGACTACTGAGCGTCGATGCTAATGTTTGGGGCTTCGCGGATCGGGGTTATGGCGTTACCCTAAGTGTCGGGTAGAACGCCCAGCGCAAGATCCGAGGGGGGGTCCGTGGGCAGGCTGTCGCGGGCCGCATGGCTCTACATGGCCGCGGTGCTGACCGCGGCCGCCGTGTTGCTGGCCTGTTCGATCTACCTCCACCGGCGCCTGGACCTGGGCGTCAGCCGGTGGATACTGATCCTGCTGGTGCTGGCGATCCTCTTCCTGGTCTGCGACTCCACGCCCACCACTCTCACCTCGCGCCAGTCGGCCTGGTCGGCCAGTTCGTCGGCCACCCTGGCCGCGGTGGTGATGCTCGGCCCGCTCGGCGCGGCCCTGGTCGGCGTCACCTCCCTGCTGAGCATGCGGCGCGGCCTGTACGTTGCCCAGCGGGCCTTCAACGCGGCCATGTACACGCTGAGCGCGTTCGCGGCCGGCCAGACCTACCTCACGCTGGGCGGCACGGTGGGCGTGCCGCAGAAGTCGTCCTTCCCCGGGATCATCGCGCCCTTCGCCGCCGCGGCGGCGGTGCACGTCGTCGTCAACCACGGCCTGCTCTCGGGCATGCTCCTGCTGCTTCCGCCGCCGGAGTCCGCGCGCCGGGCCCGCCTCGGCGTTCACCTGCCGCTGCTGCTCGTATCCGACCTGGGGTTTGCGACGCTGGGCCTGCTCATCGCCGCGCTGTGGAGCCTGGTGAGCATCTTCGCCGCGGTCCTCGTGCTGATCCCGCTGTTCGTCGCCCGCTGGGCGATCGGCCAGTTCGCCGCCCAGGAGCGTGCCTACGACGCGACCATGGCGGCGCTCTGCCAGGCCGTCGAGACCAAGGATTTCTACACCCGGGGCCACAGCGAGCGGGTTTCCAGGGGCGCGGCCATGCTGGCCCGCCAGGTCGGCATGCACGCGGAACGGGTCGAGGCCATCCGGTACGCCGGCATGCTGCACGACGTGGGGAAACTCGGCGTGCCGACCAAGGTGCTGCAGAAGACGGGCCCGCTGAGCGAGGAGGAGCTGGCCGCCATCCAACTGCACCCGATGCGCGGCCTGGAGATCGTCCGGCAGATCGGGTTCCTGGAGGAAGCGCTGGCCGGCATCATGCATCACCACGAGCGGGTGGACGGCAAGGGCTACCCGCTGGGCCTGGCCGGGGACGAGATCCCCGAGTTCGCACGGGTCATCGCGGTCGCGGACGCGTTCGACTCGATGACCTCCACCCGCTCGTATCGGGGCGCCAGGCGGATCGACGAAGCGATCGCCGAGCTGCGCAAGTGGTCGGGCACGCAGTTCGACCCGGTGCTCGTCGACGCGTTCGTCAGGGCGCTGGACCGGGAGGGCTGGGACCGCCCGGACACCACGGTGGTGCCACCCGGCTTCGCGGGCGGGATGAGCGCGCAGGACCACGACGACCCGACCGCGCCGCTCCGGGTGGTCGAGAGCCGCTAACCGGCGGGGGAAGCGTGACAGCACAGCAGCGCCAGGCACGCCCGCCATCGTGGCAATCGATGGACCCGGGCCAGCTCCTGCTTCTGGCCGCGGCAGGCATGCTGCTCGTCGCCGCGGTGGCGCAGACCGCCGCCCTCGGGCTGACGCAGCCGCGCGATGCCGTAGCGTTCGGTGCGCTCATCGCCTTCGGCGAGCTGCTCAGGCTCTCGCTGCCCGGCGACCGGGAGGCCGCCCCCATCGGCAGCGCGGGCGGGCTCGGCTACGCCCTCGTCCTGCAGATCGGATTCGTCCCGGCGCGTCAGCCCGCCATGCAGGTCATCGCGGTCACGGCCGTCGGCATGACCGTCGGAGCGCTGCCGCACCTGGCGGCCGGCCGGCCGGCCGGGGTGGCCGGGATGGCGTCGCGGCTCCTTGCGGTGGCGTTCGTGGCCTTTGTGTTCCGGCCGCTGTCCGGCCTGGCCATGCTCAGCATGCACGTGTGGGTGGCGCTGACGGTGATGGCCGGGCTGGTCGTGGCCGGCTGGTTCGCCGAGTGCGTGATCAGGGCGCTGATCAGGGCAGACGCGCTGCGGGCCAGGTTCAGGGTGGCGCTGGTCGACGAGATCCGCGTGCAGTGGCAGCTCGGCGCGGCGGTCGGCGCGTCCGCCATGCTCATCGCGCTCGCGGCCGACGAGATGGGGCTGGTCGCGCTGGCCATCCTCATCGCCCCGCTGCTGGTGACCCAGGTCGCGTTCCGCAGGTACGCCGGGATCCGCTCCACCTACCTGCAGACCGTCCGGGCCCTGGCCAGGGTCACCGAGGTCGGCGGGTACGTGGAAGACGGCCACTCGCACCGGGTCGGCAGGCTCGCCGTGGCGGTGGGCCGGGAACTTGGCATGAACGAGCCCGACCTGCTCGAGCTCGAGTACGCCGCGCTCATGCACGACATCGGCCAGCTGTCGCTGCCGGACCCGATCCCCGGCGGCGCCACGGTGCTCGTCTCGCCCGAGGACCAGCGGCGCATCGCCGAGCTGGGGGCGAGCGTCATCGAGCAGGCCGGCGTCCTCGACCGGGTCGCGGAGATCGTGCGCTGCCAGGACCGCCCGTGGCGCGGCACCGAATCAGGCAACACGGGGTCAGGCGGCACGGAATCAGGCAGCACGGGGCCGGGCAGCACGGGGCCGGGCAGCACGGGGCCGGGCAGCACGGGGCCGGGCAGCACCGGGCCGGGCCCGCCGGTCGGCAGCCGGATCATCCGGGCCGCCAACGCCTTCGACGACCTGGTGGGCGGGTCCACCGACCGCGACCGCACCACGGCGGCGCTGGAACGACTCCGCCTGGACACCGCGACCCAGTACGATCCCGGGGTCGTGGAGGCGCTGAGCAAGGTCGCCGGGCGCCGGCATCCGGCCCGCATGTAGGCTTCGGCCGTGTTCGAGTCCGTCCTGGTCGCCAACCGCGGTGAGATCGCCAGACGCGTGATCGCCACCGCGCGCCGGATGGGCATCCGGACGGTCGCCGTCTACTCCGAGGCCGACGCCGAACTGCCCTACGTGCGGGACGCGGACCAGGCGGTGCCGATCGGGCCGCCGCCGCCCGCCCGCAGCTACCTTGACACCGGGGCCATCCTGGCCGCGGCCCGCAAGACCGGGGCCCGCGCTATCCATCCGGGCTACGGGTTCTTGTCGGAGAACCCGGACTTCGCCCGGCTGGTCACCGCCGAGGGACTGATCTGGGTCGGCCCGCCTCCCTCGGCCATCGAGCAGATGGGCGACAAGATCAACGCCAGGAACCTGATGGAGCAGGCCGGCGTGCCGGTCGCCGCCGGGACCAGGGTTCCGGTCACCGACGCCGACGAGGCGGCCGCCCAGGCCCGCCGGATCGGCTACCCGGTCATGGTCAAGGCCGCGGCCGGCGGGGGCGGCATCGGCATGAGCGCCGCGGCCGGCGAAGGGGAACTGCGGGCCGCGTTCGACACCGCGCGCTCGCGGGCGGAGCGCTTCTTCGGCAGCCCCGCGATCCT
>DASWFT010000119.1:0-21629 GCA_036394075.1 Streptosporangiaceae bacterium | reverse complement strand
GATATCTCGGTGTAGGAGGCGGGCGGATCCGCCATGAGCAGCTCGATCAGCCGCTGCCACCGTCGGGGAAGGCAGGCGAGAGCCTCGCGAACGACTTGGGCGCGCTCATCGGCGAGAAGACGTTCGTCGATCTCCGGCTCGTGTGCGACAACACCCTTGAGATCGACTTCATCATGGGCCAGCACGAGCCTCTTGCGGGCCGCAAGGCAGCGGAGGCACTCATGCCGCGCCGTGACCGCCAGCCATGAGCCCACCCTGGCCGGGGACTCGAGCTGATCGATGTGCTCAAGCAAGCGCAGCCATGTCGCCTGGAAAACGTCAGCGGCGTCACTCTCCGTCAGCTTGAAATCCCGGGTAGTAGCCCAGATGAGCCTTGCGTACTGAGCGACCAGGCGCTCCCATGCCCACCGGTCCCCGTCAGAAGCGCGTCGCACCAGCCGCGCGATATCCAAGGTGCCAAGGTCTTGTTCTGGCATCGTTGCCATCCAGTCCCGATCAGTAGCCGCATCACACCGCACCAGGGGCTAAAGGAATCTCCAGACGATCAGCGCGCCGAGAGCCAGCGACCGGTTTCCGGTTCCGCAGGCCGAGCCTGGCCGTACCGGTGGTTCCGGCAACAGCGGCAGCGTCGGGTCCGCGGAAGAAGGCCGCCTTGTGGGCGGCAGGAAAGAACTGCTTAGCTGACATGTGCGTGATCGGCCGCGACCGCATCCCCGCCCCTAGAGGCAGCAGCACGCGCGCCTTCATAGCACAGTCCCCCATCCCGCTCCGGCCGGTAGCCCCAGCGCGTCTCGCCCTGTACCGGCCGCTCCGCGCCCGACGCTGTTACTTCGGTCCCGTAACAAGACGCGCGAACTCGGCGTTACGTTGCCAACGCGACCAACACGGAAATTCCGGTCGCGCACCCCGGTCGTGCCTAGCAGCGGCAGCGTTCTGGATCACTGGCCACCGCAGGTAAAGGCGCCCCGCGGGATCGCTAACGGCTATGACTCACCCACCTGGCCGACAGCGAGGGCGCTCTGACCTGCTTTCTTGTCTTACGCGCCCTTCCTCACCTATGTCAAGCCTTGACCGTGTCAAGCACTGTCTCGGCAGGCGGTGATGCGGGCTAATACGCCCCTGATCCCCGGAGCATCACGGAGATCGTCTTCCACAGGATCTGCAGGTCGAGCGCGAACGACCAGTTCTCCACGTACCGCAAGTCGAGCCGGACCGATTCGTCCCAGGACAGATCTGATCGCCCGTTCACCTGCCACAGGCCGGTCAGGCCTGGCTTGACCACGAGCCGGCGTCGGACATGATCGGCGTACTTCGCTGCTTCGCCCGGAAGCGCCGGGCGCGGCCCTACCAACGACATATCCCCGAGAAGCACGTTGATGAGCTGCGGTAGCTCGTCGATTGACCAGCGCCGCAGGCGCGCTCCTATCGCAGTAACACGCGGATCCCGGCGCACTTTGAAGAGGGGACCATCCATATCGTTCATCGTGACCAGTTGCGCTCTGCGCTGCTCCGCGTCCACGACCATGGTGCGGAACTTGTAGATCCTAAATACCCGGCCGTCCTTGCCCACCCTGACCTGTGTGAACAGTGCCGGCCCGCGATCAGAGAACCAGATCGCCGTGGCCAGGACAGCGAGCAGCGGGGCCAACAGGATCAGGGCCACCACGGCCGCGCAGCGATCGAACAACCCCTTGACGACCCTGCGGGTGCCGTCCAGTTGTGGATGATCCACGTGCAAGAGCGTCAGTCCGGCCGCTGGCCTGATTGTCGTCCGCGGCCCGGCCACGTCTAGCAGCGCGGGCGCGACGCATAGGTCAGTACCGGTCTTCTCCAACTCCCAGGCGAGCCCCCGGAGCTTGACGCTGTCGATTTCCGGGCAGGCCAGCACCGCGACGGTGTCCGCAGAGAATCCGCGCACGGCGGCGGCCACGTCGTCAAGCCCTCCGTATGTCGGCACTCCGGCGATGTCCCGGCCGCCTGACTGCCGGACCACGCAGGCAGCAACCACCGATAGCCCGTGGTGCTTTTCCCGCCGAAGCTCGGTGACCAAGGCGGCCACCGCCAGCTCATGACCCACCGCCACCACTTTGAGCATGCAGCGGCCGGACGCGCGCAGCTTATGCAGCCGCTTGCGCAGCGCGTACCTGGCGGCCATGTCGAGCAGCGTGACACCCGGCAGCGCGATGAGCAGGTAGCCGCGAGACAAATTGATGTTGGCTGAATACGAGAAGATCGCGATCGCCGCGGTGAGGCCTACGCCGACGTTCAGGACCTTATGGAACTCGTCCGAGCCGACGCCGATGAAGCGGGGGTCATATCCTCCTGCCAGCGAGAGAGCGGCCAGCCACAGCGCCGGCAGCGCCAGACTCAGCACGGCGTAGACGCCAGTCACGTTGTCATCGAAGCGAAGCTGAACGGCCGCCAACACGGCGACGACGGCACAGCCAAAGTCGGCCGCAGCGGCCCGGAGCACGTAGCCCCTTGTCCACTGGGCCGGACGCGCGGCAGATCGGAACTCGTAGAGGCCGTCTGAACGGCTGCTAGGAGTAGTAGCGACGTGGTTAGTCATGCCAACCGCCCCCCCCGACGGGCCGCGTCGATCAGTTCCTTAGGTCGCTCGCGCTGGACCAGCGTTCATAGGAGCGCCGAGGGGGCGGTCCTGATACACAAACCCGTGGCAACGCCTCAATCTCCGCAGTAACAGGCATAACATCGACGTATCGTGACAGGCAGGATGCAATGTGTCACTGCCCGCCAACATGTGGTTGACGCGCATTTCGACGTGAGGCATATCGGTCAGATGCTGGTCGGCGCGCTGCATGGGTGAAATCGCTCTGCGCCTCCCGCTGCTTGGCAGGCGGGAAGGCGCCCTGACGGTTAGCCAGGAGGGAGCAGAAGTGTAGCGGCGGGCCGCAAAGCTTCTAGTCTGGTTGACGCGCCCGCTTCGCTGCCTCGGCCGAGATGCGGGGCTTGACCTCGAGCTGGGAAAGCCCGTTCCAGGCCAGGTTGATCAGGTGGGCGGCGACCTCCTCAAGCTTCGGCTTGCGGGCGTCGAGCCACCACTGGCCGGTCATGGCCACCATGCCCACCAGCATCTGGGCGTACATGGGGGCCAGCTTCGGGTCATAGCCACGCGCACGGAAGAAGTCACCGAGGATGTACTCGACCTGGCTGGCGATGTCGCTGATCAGGCTCCCGAAGGTGCCGGAGCCCGAGGCCGGGTGCGAGTCCCGGACCAGGATGCGGAACCCGTCCGAGTCGTCCTCGATGTACTTGAGCAGGGCGATCGCGGCTGCCTCGAACTTCTCCCTGGTGTGCGCGCCGCCGAGAATCCGGGTGGCGGTGCCGAGAAGGCGCTCCACCTCGCGGTCCACCACGACCGCGTAGAGGCCTTCCTTGCCACCGAAGTGCTCGTATACGACCGGCTTCGACACGCCCGCTTGGGCGGCGATCTCCTCGATGGACGTGCCCTCAAAGCCGCGCTCCGCGAACAGCCGCCGCCCGATGTCGAGCAACTGCTCCCGGCGTTCTCTCCCGGTCATCCTCTTGCGGTGGTTGGAGCCAGAGGTCGGATTGGTCACTAGCCCATCATGGCCATCACGCGGCCTTCCGGTCACCTGACTTCGCCGCCCGACGGTCGGTCATCGAGCCCAGCACCTTGCCCCGCACGCCGGTGAGCTTGCCTGACAGTCGCTCCCCGTCCGGCCACCGGACGTCGTAGGCCCAGCCGAGCTTCTCGGCCCAGGCGATGGCGCGCGCGCTGATGTCGATCTGCCCTTTGAGCGCTCCGTGACGGGCGCAGGTGGGGTCGGAGTGATGCAGGTTGTGCCATGACTCGCCGAACGACGGGATCGCCAGCCAGGCCACGTTCCGCGACTTGTCCCGCACCTCGAAGTCCTCGTTGCCGAAGGTGTGACAGACCGAGTTGATGGACCAGGTGGTGTGGTGCAGCAGGCAGATCCGGACCAGGCTGGCCCAGAAGAACGCGGTGAGCGCGCCCGCCCAGGACATCGACCACAGGCCGCCGATCAAGGCCGGGGCGAGCAGTGTCACCGCGACAAGCCCGGGGAACCACCGCGAGATAGCGCGAATATCGGTATCGGCGAGCAGGTCGGGGCAGAAGCGCTCCTGTGACGTGCGGTCCGAGCTGAACAGCCAGCCCACGTGGGCGAAGGCGAGTCCCTTGGTGAGCGCCTTCCAGTCGTTGCCGAACCGCCACGGCGAGTGCGGGTCGCCTTCCTTGTCGCTGTACTTGTGGTGCCGCCGGTGATCGGCCACCCAGACCAGGACCTCACCCTCGATGGCGAGGCTGCCCGCGATGGCCATCGCGATCTTCAGGCCCCGGACCGCCTTGAACGAGCTGTGGGTGAAGTAGCGGTGGAAACCCATGCTGATCCCCATGCCGGAGATCACGTAGAACACCAGCGCGATGACGATGTCATGCCAGCCGAGGCCCCATCCCCAGGCCAGCGGCACCGCGGCGGCGACGGCCAGCAGCGGGACGACGACGAACACGCCGACCAGGAACCGGTCAAGGCGGCCGGTCGGCTCGGGCTCGATCTCGGGAATCGGTACCCGCCTGGTGACCGGGGGTATCCCGGTGGCGGCGGTCTCGGGGAGGGCGGTCATCGTGAACCTCGCTCTCTTGTCGGCCGGGTGCTGGGGAGCACGGGCTGTGCGGTTGGGTCACGCGCCGCGCTCCGGTGAGACCGTTTGCCGATCTGCGAGCACTCCGACGCTTACGTAACCGTAACCTACGACACCGTAGGTTGTACACGGGGGTGGGAAGGACTTCACCAAGTTGTGGGGCAGAGCACACTCAACCGTTGCGTTAACGTCTCACCATTCGAGACTCACTAAGGCGAGTAGCCCGCACCGCAGTCCGCGGATGGCAAGTGCGGACGCACTCAGATGGCGGGGGCGGCACGGTGCCGGGGGGCGTCACACCCGGCCGGGTTGGCGACGGCGGCCGGTCGCGCTGGCGATATGGCAGTGCCCGGCACACGCCGTCAGCCGGATAAGCAGGGAGTTCCGGCGCCTGGACTCGAACCAGGACAATCCCAGGACCAAAACCTGGTGGGCTGCCAATTACCCTACGCCGGATTATCGCTACTTAGCGTGATAGACGGTTCGGGAGCGACCCCTCTAACGATACTGGGCCGGGCTCATTGCCGCCCGCACCCAGCCTTCGATCTTCCGGTAGAGGTCGGCGCTCCGCATGACGTCGATGCGCAGGCAACCATGGTAGTCGTCCCCTACGTTCTTGCGCACGGTCCTCGGGTTGTGCGTCTTGATGACCGCCTTGCGGAACTGCGAAGGGTCAGCGCCGCTGACAGTCAGCCAGAACTGCTCGGCCGCAGCCACGTCAGCGGTCTCGTGGATGTAGACGCGGAAGACCAGCCGTTCGAGCCCGATTCCTGCCTCGTCGAGGAAGCATTGGAAGAATCGGATCAGGCCGGGATCGCTGTTGATATAGGCCACACGTTCGCTGTATCGCGGCGGCTTGCTCTTGCCGCCTTCGCACCAATAGGCAATGGCGCCAGCGACGAGCACCTCCCGGTGAGTCAGCGCGCCGATCTCGTCGGCCGCGGCGGCCCGGACCGCTTCACGGCGTGCCTCGCGGGCTGGGCGCTCGGCCTCCCAGTAGCGGCGTGAGCCCTCGGCCGACCGCTTGCAGCACTCCTCGTAGCTCAGCCGCTGGGGACGTGGCAGGTCACGGACCCAGAGTGAGACTGAGCCTTTGGAGACGCCGAGTTCGGCCACGATCTCGTGGTAGGCGAGTCCCTGCTCGCGCAGTTCCCGTGCCTTGGCGCGTAGTTCGTCCTTGGCCCGGGGCCGCAGAGTCCACGCCGGAGGGGGCTCGCCCCGGAGAGCCTCGTTCAACTGCGTGTTGCTGGTGAAGCCGAGGATTTCCTTGATCTCCCGGCGTGACAGGCCTGCCCTGCGCAGGGCGATGGCGCGTTCGCGTTGCTGTTCGAATAAGGAAGTCGAAGCCATATTCGAACCGTATCGGTCGATGCCGACAGAATGGTCGGAGGGTGAATCCCAGGGAATGGCTCCCAGAGTGGGTGGTGGTCGGGACTATCACCCCGTGGTGGCCATCCTTAAGGATTGGGCCGCGTGGCCGTGCTGGGTCGCGTGGCCGTTCTCGGTCACCAGGCCGTGCTTGGTCAGCTCCCAGTAGTGCCGTCGGCTGGGCCTGAGCAGCTGGAAGAACGCCTTGTAGGCGGCGATGCTCATCAGTGCCCAGTAGAACGGTATGGCGAGCATGCTCCGCACCGCCCCGTACAGCCCGCGGTGCATGCATCCGGCCATCATCGAGTAGACCATCAGCAGGTTGCCGATCAGCATCGAGAAGACACCGAGGTACAGCACCGTGGCGGGGAAGAGCGCGCTGATGCGGGCGGGCCCGCTGACCAGGTAGACAAAGGTCAGTGCCCAGAAGATCGGGTTCATCAGCCCGGTTAGCCCGGAAAACCCCAGTGTGAGGTGGAAGGCGAAGAACTGGCGTGAGCCGAGGTCGCGCCAGAGCTGCCACGGGGACCGCATATGCACCAGCCATGTCTGGTAGTAGCCCTTGATCCAGCGGCTGCGCTGCCTGATCCAGTTGCCAACCCGGCTGTTGGCCTCCTCCTCGGTCACCGAGACCATCATCTGGACGCCCCAGCCGCGACGAGCGATGCGCATGCCCAGGTCAGCGTCTTCGGTGACGTTGTGCGGGTCCCAGGCGCCCAGTTCGCGGAGCGCTTCGACCCGGAAGTGGTTGGATGTGCCGCCCAGCGGGATCGGCAGGCGGAACCGGTCAAGACCGCGCAGCACGAGGCTGAAGTTCAGCGCGTACTCCGCCGCGAAGCAGCGGGTGAGCCAGTTGGTCCAGGGGTTCCAGTACTGCAACTCGGCCTGCACGCAGACGACCCAGTTGGGCAAGGAACGGAACGCAGCCACCGCCTTACGCAGCTGGTCAGGTTCTGGCCGGTCCTCCGCGTCGTAGATCACGCAGAATTCGCCGCGAGCATGGCGCAGGCCGACGTTGCATGCCTTGGGCTTGGTGCGCGGCTGGCTCGGCGGAATGAGCACGACCTCGAACCGGGAGTCCAGGACGGCCCGGTCCAATGCCGCGCGGGTGAGTTCGTCGTCCTCTTCGATCAGCAGCAGCACCTGAAGCCGGTCGGCCGGGTAGTCGAGGCTGGAGAGTTTCGAGAGGAGGGCAGGCAGTACGTTCTCCTCCCGGTACAGGGGGACGAGGATGCTGTAGCCGGGCAGATCCTGGTCGGGGACCACCCGCAATCCCTTCTGCGCGAACAGCATGCCGGGAGCGTTCTGCGCCGCCACCACGAGAACCAGCCTGAAGGCGATCACGGCGACATAGATGATGGTGGCCACGGCGACCGAGCCTTCGGCCCAGGCCAGGAGGGAAGGCCCGAGTCCGGTCGCGATGCGAAGGCCCAGCGCGCCGACGATGGCGGCCACGATCAGCGTCAAGGTCACCGCCTGGCCGCGGCTGAGAAGGGTGCGCGCACTGAGCCGGTCAGGCAGTTGCCCGGTCGGCTGGAGAAGATCGTCATCAAGCCCAGCAGCGGGCCGGGGGTCTGTCGGCAGGGAGGGGCTTAGGGTCTGGCTCACTATGTGTTACCTCAACGCGGGGGAGTTGTGGGTGTCGAACTGCGTCACTTCGGAGCCGGCAGTGGCTCAATCGGCCGGCCGGTGCGGCAAGCCTGGGTGCTGTTGGATCAACCGGGCCGCCCCGGTGCGGAGGGTAGAGATGCGGAGGGTGTAGATGAGCCGGTCCGGGTCCATGTAGACCAGCCGGTAGCTGCTGAGCTGCATGCTGCCGTGCAGGCGCCGGAACACGTCGTCCGGGCTGCCCGGGGTGCGCCGCATGTAGATCCAGCGAATGCCGTGACCCGCGGGATCGGCCAGGTCCGGCTGCCAGTGCCGGTAGCTGCCCTCGTAGATGATCTGACCGACCGGGACGCGGGAGGAGAAAGTTACTGTCTCGTTCCCGAACGATTCCATCAGCACCTTGCCGCCGTCGTAGTGTGCCCGCAGCCACTGAGCGGCGGCGGCATTGGCGTGCTCGGCCGCGCTGGCCCGGAAGTGGAGCGGCTCGGTGAGGGTCTTGATGCCGCTGTGCAGGACAAGCGCCGAGCACCCGACTGCGGCGAGGATCAGGGCGGCGCAGGTGGTGCGGCGCTCCGAGGCCCGGGCGCTGGCGGGAATGGCGGTCACGAGATAGCCGGCGAAGATCGCTGTGGGAAGCGTCATCAGGAGCCCGAACCGGACGTTGTACAGATCACCCGTGAGCTGCGTGACGTGCAGCGGACGCTGGCCGGAATAGAGGGCGTAGACGAAGAAGGGCAGGAACGCGGTCAGCGCCAGCGGAGCGATGGACTCGGGCCGCAGCCGGGTCCGGACCAGGTAGTACCCGAACCCCATGACGGCCAGGGCCAGAGCCGAGAAGCTGGCGTTGTCGGCCATGGCGTAGATGTAGGTCATGGCCGACACGCCCCAGTGGCCGATGGCGTGCTCCGAATGCGAGACCCAGAGCGATGGCTTGGAGAACTGGCCGGTCTGGAAGTAGAAGGGGTCGCGGAAGATGACGGTGTTCCACAGGACCCACCCGGCGATGCCGCTCAGGCCCAGGCAGCCGTAGAAGATGGCGTTGGCCTCGACCGCATGCAAGCGCGGCTGTGTCACCCGCATGCGCCACCACCAGCGCCGCCAGGCTGCCCCGGCCGGGGCCTGGCCTGCGATCTGGCCGGGTGCCGGGCGTCGCGCTGCCACGTAGATCACGATCGCCATGACCGCGACGCACAGGACCCAGCCCTCGTAACGCGTGAGGGTGGCCAGGAACGCCGCCGCGGCGGTCGCCGCCAGGTGTATGTAGCGCCCCGTCTGGCACCAGCGCATCAGGTAGTAGGTGGTCGCGGCGATGCAGGCGATGAGGAGCAGTTCCGTCATGGGCGTGCTCTGCAGGTAGAGCACGTTGGGGTTCGTGCCGAAGAGCAAGGCGGCCACGACACCGCCCACCCGGCTGCCGGTGAGGCCGGTTGTTATCAGGTACGCGTACCGGACGGTCAGCAGGTAGGCCGCCATCGAGATGACCGATCCCGCGAACCCGGAGTAGTACCAGCCGTTCACCCAGACGAACGGCAGGCTGAGCAGGTGCGGCAGCGGCAGCCAGACCGCACCGAGTTGGGCCACGCCCGGTGTGGAGGCGTCGATCACGCGCCGCGCGATCAGCAGGTGGGAGACGGCGTCGGGGTAGGCCAGCGTCGCATGCCGGTGCAGAAAGTACAGGTAGCTGGCCACGGATGCGCCGGCTGCTGCGATCGTCGTCGCGGCCAGCACGGCGTCTTTCGGGTGGAGCAGCCGGCGGGCGATGCGCCCGGGCCGGCGCTGTCCGGCGATCTCCAGCGAGAGCGCCAGCAGCCCGACGAGCGAGCGCAGGATCACGGAGAGTTTCGCGCCGGTCTGCTCCCCGTGCTGCCGTGGGAAATGATCGACCGGGCGCTCGATGATGCGGGCGTCCTGGAGGCGCAGTTTCGCCAGGAGTTCCGGCGATATGGTCGCCGCGTCCCCGGTGAGGGTGATCCCGTCCAGAGAGCGCCGGTCGATCAGCTTGTAGGAGCAGTCGACGTCCCGGCTGCCGACGCGGAGCAGGAGGCGGCTGGCGGCTGTCCACAGGAACGCGTTGACCTTGCGGAACCAGGGGTCGGCCCGCCGGGGCCGGTAGCCGACCACCGCGTCCGCGCGCTCACGGCGCGCCTCGGCCAGGAATGAGGGCAGTTGCGCTGCCTTGAACTGCCCGTCGGAATCGGTCAGGAACAGCCACCGGTGGCCGGAGTGCTCCAGCGCGGCGGCGATTCCCGTCGACACAGCCGCGCCATAGCCGCGGTTCACCTCGTGGTGGACCACCAGCACACGACCCGGGTACTCGGCCGCGAGTCTCTCCGCGACATCGCCGGTTCCGTCGGGGCTCCCATCGTTCACGACGACGACACAGTGCGGGACTCCGAGAGACTCGGGCACGTCGAGGAAGTCGGCCACGGTGGTGGCGAGGTTCTCCTCCTCCCGGTACGCCGGCATGACGATAGTGACACCGTCGGACGCTCGGGCGAATGAACCTGCTGGGGCCTCGGACTCTGCTTCCGGCTGGGCGGTGCCGGTCACGGCTGATCCCAAGAGACGGCGGCTGGCCGGTCCCACGGGGGGGCTGGCCGGTCCCACGGGGGCGCCGCTGGCCGGTCCCGTGGGGGCGCCGCTGGCCGGTCCCACGCGATAGCCACCGGCGCCTGAGCAGCCGACTCCGCGTGGCGCAGCCTGCGGTGCGACCGGCTGGCGACCTGAGGCGTACTGCGGTCGCGGAAGATCAGCATGTCACATACCAGGTAGGTGACGCACATGCCGCACAGCACGCCGAGCGCGGCCGCAGGCAGGTTGCCTATCCGGTGGTAGGCGGCGGTAAACACCGCGGTGTTGACCGCGAGGGAGATCAGTGCGGTGCCGTTGTAGGAAGCCCAGCGCGCCCAGAGCGTGCGCGCGGCGGCGGTTGGCCGGTCGCGCCAGGTGAGCCTGGCGCTGAGCGCGAAGTTCAGCTGGGCCGAGATCGCGAAGCCCAGCGCGTTGGCGAGGGGTCGGTACGTGCCCGCCGCGGCCATCGCGGTGAGCGCCGCGTACTGCGTGAGAAAGCATGTCGCCCCCACGCACAGGAAGAGCAGTTGACGTTTACCGGGTCTGAGCAAAGTCTTCACGTGTTTAGGTCCCCCGGATCACCGGTTGCCGGATCCCGCATGTCTGGCCGCGCAGTGAGGCGCCTTCGCCGGTGCATCACGCCCGACAAGGAGACGCATGAGCAGCCGGGCAAGTAGCACAGACAACTTATCACAAAATGGTAACCATCTGAAATTTGGTTACATTATCTTGAACTAGATGTTTCTGCTACGTTAAAGCGCCTGATCAGATGCCGTGGAGGATATTTCAGAAAATGAGGGGTGCCCGCAGTCGACGGAAGGACGAGGCAACGCCGCAGGCCAGCCGGGTAGGGGCAGGCCGGCTGGCCGCAGCGCGGGGAGGCAATAACCGAAGCGGATTCGGCGCCTGCGATTCACGTCTGGATTGTCCCGGCGTGCTCACTGGCGCCGACGCGCCCGTGCCGTTCTGCACGTCCGCTAGGTGGCGGCGCACTATACATGTCGACGTCGGCACCAGTCGACTGATGAGAGTATTTAACATGATTGAGATCGGCAGTTCATCGTAATTTCACAATAAAGTCACTATTCCTGGTTGTGACCATTTTGTTATTTCCTTTCTGTCAACCCGGCGGGACTGCCCGCGCGTCTGCCTGCGGGAGGCCACGCAACGGCGTCTCCACACGCGCCGCCAGCCAGACGCGGGATGGGCGTGGATCGCCGGGCAGCGGACGGGGGAAACTGACCAGTGAAGATCTTGCTCATGCGCGGAGCCCAGGCGGGTGCCGCGGCTGTGGTCATCGCCGGGCTCGTTGCCGGACCTACCGCTCCGGCCAACGCCGTCACCAGTGCCGTCACCAGTGCCGTCACCAGTGCCATGTCGCTGACCGTGACGTCGAAACCGGACTCCGTCTCGACCGGCCAGGCGATGGCCTATACCATCACCGCCGCCAACACCGGAGGGTCCGCCGCCAGCGGCGCGACGATCACGGACACCCTCACCAACCTGGGCACCGGCGGCGTGGCGACGACCCCGCTGATGAACACCAACGTGGGCAGTTGCAGCTATGACGCCACCACCAGCCAGGTGACCTGCACGGCCGCGAGCCTGGCGGCCGGGCAGGCCTGGACGGTCTCGATCACGGGGCAGATGACCGCCGCGGCCGGGACGGTTGTCTCCGACACCGCCACCGTGACGGGCACCGAGTCGTCCTCGCCGTTCAGCGTCTCGGCCTCGACGAGCATGACGGTGAACCAGAGCCTCCCGGCCGGATTCGCGCAAACCCAGCTGGCGCACGGCCTGAAGAAACCGGTGGTCTTCGCCTTCGCGCCGGGGGGTGACATCTACGTCGGCGAGCAGGCGGGCGCCATCGTGATCTACCACAATGGCGCCGTGCTGGCGACGCCGCTGGTCACGCTGCCCAACGTATACAGCTCAGGCGAGTGCGGGCTGCTCGGGATGGCCCTGGACCCGAACTTCTCGGCCAACGGCTACATCTACCTGTCCTACACCGTCGCGATCACCAACAGCTCAGGCGTGGTCCAGCCGTACGCCCGGCT
This sequence comes from Streptosporangiaceae bacterium, assembly GCA_036394075.1. Lineage (GTDB taxonomy): Bacteria > Actinomycetota > Actinomycetes > Streptosporangiales > Streptosporangiaceae > JAWWPY01. The sequence continues at coordinate 9,378 of DASWFT010000119.1, read as the reverse complement.
GTCTCGGTTCACGGTGGCCAGCGGCACCATCAACCCCGCTACCGAGAAGATCATCTACCAGGGCAATCAGCTGCAGAACCTGCACCACTCCGGCAACGACCTCAAGATCGGGCCCGACGGCAAGCTGTGGTGGAGCGTAGGTGACAACGTCCCCTCGATCAGCAACGGGGAGGCTCTCAGCAACATCTACGGCAAAATGCTCCGGTTCAACCTCGACGGGACCGTGCCGGGCGACAACCCCTTCGTGAACGTGCCCAGCGCTGTGCCGGCGATCTACGCCTACGGGCTGCGGAACCCGTTCCGCTTCACGTTCCTGCCCAACGGCCAGGCCATGACGGAGGACACCGGCTCCAGCTACTGGGAGGAGATGAACACCATCCAGCCGGGCGGCAACTACGGCTGGCCGTTCTTTGAAGGCAACTGCTTCAGCTGCGGCTACATCAACCCGGCGTATGCCTACGGCCACTACCCGGTCGACGGCGCCACCTCCGCGATGGCCGCCTACTCGGGCGCCACGTTCCCCAAGCAGTACGGCCACACCGTCTTCTTCGGCGACTACAACCGCAGGACCATCGAGGCCGTCTCCTTCGACCCGAGCTACCAGACGGAAACCTCCCAGAGCGTCTTCGACACCCAGGCCGGCACCATCGCCGATCTTCAGGAAGGCCCGGACGGCAACCTCTACTTCGTCAGCATCTTCGAAGGCACCTTCTCGGAGATCACCGCCCCCGGGCCATTCCCGCCCACGGCGAAATCATCGGCCACTCCGGCCGCCGGGCCAGCCCCGCTGACCGCGGCGTTCTCCTCCGCGGGATCCAGCGATCCGTATGGCCTGCCGCTCAGCTACTCCTGGGACTTCGGTGACGGCACGACCTCGACCAGCGCGAATCCCTCGCACGTGTACGCGACGGCCGGCACCTACACCGCCAAGCTGACGGTGAGCAACGGAACGCAGACCGGCACATCCGCCACCAAGGTGATCGTCGGCCAGAGCCCGCCGACCGCGTCCATCACGGCCCCCGCCACCTACAACGCCGGCGACACCGTGTCGTTCAGCGGCAGCGCCACCGACCCGGTGGACGGCACGCTGCCCGGCTACGACTACACCTGGCAGGCCGACTTCATCAGTAACGGCGTCGCGCAGCCGTCCTACGCCGACGAGATCGGCAACCCGTTCTACGGGCCAGTAACGGGAAGCACCTCGGGGAGTTTCCAGATCCCCACCGATTACTCCCAGACCCCGTCCAGCTACTACCGGATCACCCTGACCGTAACCGACGCGCAGGGGCTCCAGACCGTGGTGACCAAGGACATCCATCCGAACGTCACGAACTGGTCGGTCGGCGCGAACGTCCCCGGAGCCGGCTACACGATCGACGGGACCTGGCATACCGGCCCGTTCAGTACCCAGGATGTCGTGGGCGTCAAGCACGTCCTGTCCGGCATGCCATTGGCCCAGGTCATCGGGGGCACCCGGTACCGGTTCGCCGGCTGGGCGGATGGCAGCGCGCTGATCGACTCGTTCACCGCAGGCTCGTCGCCCGCGAGCTACACGGCGAACTACGACACGGTGCAGACGACCATGCCCTCGTCCTGGCAGAGCGCTGACGTGGGCGCGCCGATCACCGCGGGTACCGCGGACTATTCGGCCAGCGATCAGACCTTCTACGTGGACGGGTCGGGCGCCGACGTGTACGGCGCCAACGATCAGTCCCACTACGTGTACCAGACCCTGGCCGGTGACGGGAGCATCGTCGCCCGGGTCCGCTACCAGACCCAATCCTCGGCCTGGGCCAAGGCCGGCGTCATGATCAGGCAGTCGGCGACGGGCGGGTCGAACTTCGTGGACGCCCTGGTCACGCCGGATGTCAGCCCGAACACGCCCAACTTCAACGGGGTCGGGTGCGATGCCAACGGATGCGTCAGCCCGCTTCCGCCGGTCATCCCGGCCACCGGCTACGGGGTCAGGATGCAGTACACGGGCTCGCACTCGGCCACCGGGCCGACCCTGGCCGGCTACACCGCGCCGAACAAGTGGCTGAAGCTCACCCGGTCCGGCAGCACGTTCACCTCCTTCGAATCCACCGACGGGGTCACCTGGACCCAGATCGGCGTCGCAACGGTCAGCATGACTGGAGCGGTCACGATCGGCCTGTTCGTGACGGCACACAACATCGGCCAGGTCAGCTCGGCGGCATTCGACAACGTTCAGGTGACAGGCGCCACGCCACCACCGCCGCCGGGCCCGCTGCCCTCGCCGTGGACCGACACCGACGTGGGTTCGCCGGCCATCGCTGGCTCGGCCGGCTACAGCAGCGGCGTGTTCACGGTGAACGGCGCGGGCGCCGACATCTGGGGCACTAGTGACCAGTTCCACTACGCCTACCAGCCGCTCGCCGGGAACGGGAACGGCACCCTGGTCGCCCGGCTGACCTCGATGAGCAACACGAGCTCGAACGCCAAGGCCGGGATCATGATCAAGCAATCCACCACGGCCGGCTCGACCTACCTGCTCATCTCCAGCGGCCCGGCGGGCAACATCAAGGTCCAGTACGGCTTCAACGCATCCACCGGCGGGGGCACCTTCACCTTCCCGAACGTGTGGATGAAGCTGGTGAGCCTGAACGGGCAGATCACTGCCTACGTGTCCGGTGACGGAGTCACCTGGAGCAGCGTGCTGTCCAAGACGCTGGCCATCACCAGCCCGGCCACGATCGGCCTCTTCGAGTGCTCGCACAACACCTCGGCCCTCGGCACGGCGACCTTCGACAACGTCAGCTTCACCCCCGGGCCGTAGGGGCTCGCCGATGAGCATGGTGAGGACCGGATGGCGCCGCGGCGCCGCGCTACTGGCGGCGGGCGTGCTTGGCCTGGCCCCGCTGACAGCCGCGCCCGCGGCCGCCGTTACGGCAGCCGCGCGGACTGCCGCGGCGGCGCCAGCATCCCAGGACTGGCCGACGTACCTCCAGAACGCGGCGAGGGCCAACGCCACCACCGACGCCAGCCTCGCCGCGGCCGGTGCCCCGAACCTGGCCCTGGACTGGACCTACCAGACCGGCGGGCCCATCGCCACCTCGGCGTCGGTGGTCGGCACCACGGCCTACGTCGGCTCATGGGACGGCTACGAGTACGCCATCAACACCGCGAACGGCGCGTTGATCTGGAAGACCTACACGGGGATCACCACCGATCCCGGCTGCAACCCCGCGACGATCGGCATCACCTCGGCCGCCGCCGTCGTCAACGGGGCCGTCTACGTGGGCGGCGGGGGCCCGTACTTCTACGCCCTCGACGCCGGCACGGGGGCCATCTTGTGGCAGGTCTACACGGGCGACAACAGCCAGACCGGAGCGCACTACAACTGGTCGAGCCCGCTCGTCGTGAACGGGTACGCCTACATCGGGATCGCGAGCAACTGCGACAACCCGCTGGTTCAGGGCCAGTTGCTGCAGGTGCCGATCTCCGGCGCCCAGCAGGGCCAGATCATCAACACCTACAATTTCGTGCCTAACGGACAGGTGGGCGGCGGTGTCTGGACATCTCCGACGTATGACGCCGCGACCAACACCATCTTCCTGTCCACCGGCACGCTGGCCGGCTTCACCCAGACCCAGTCGCAGGCGATCGTCGCCCTGAACGCCACGAACCTGCAGTACGTGAGTTCCTGGCAGCTCCCGTTCGGCGCCTCGGTCTCCGACTCCGACTGGAGCACCACGCCCACGCTGACCACCGACTCATCCGGCGACCAGCTGCTGTCGGTGGCCAACAAGAACGGCGTCCTGTACACGTTCAACCGCAACAACCTGTCCGCCGGGCCGGTCTGGCAGAAGCAGATCGCCGTCGGCGGAGCGTGCCCGACCTGCGGCGACGGGACGCTCGCGTCCGGGATCTTCGCCAACGGCGTGCTGTATTACGCCGGCGGCCACAACGTGCAGAACGGCCACGGCGGGGGCGGCTCGATCACCGCCTTCGACCCCGGCACCGGCACGGTGGCGTGGAGCCGCCAGACCGACCAGCCCGTCCTGGGCTCGCCGGCCTACGTCAACGGGATGATCGGCGCGGTCGAGGGATCGGCGTTCGAGGTCCTCGACGCTTCCAACGGCCATCTGCTGTATTCGTACGTGCTGCCCCAGGCCGTGTACGGCGCCATCTCCGTCGCCCAGGGCCAGTTCTATGTCGGCGCGGTCGACGGCAAGCTGTACGCCTTCGGCCCGGGCGCCGCCCCGGCGCCGCCACCCGCCGACCCGAACTGCCCAGCCTCCTTCACCTGCCAGGACATCCACAGCCCGGCCAAGGGCAGCGAGCAGACCAGCGGCGGCGTGCTCACCGTGACCGCGGCGGGCAGCGACATCAAGGGCACCGGCGACCAGTTCCGCTTCATCAGCGAGCCGGCCACCGGCGACTCCCAGACCAGCGCCACGATCACCGCCCAGGCCCCGCAGGCCGGGCTGACCCAGCAGGCCGGGCTGATGGCCCGGCAGACCGCCGCGATAACGTCGCCGTTCTACTCGATCCTGTCCTACCCGAACGACTCGCCACCGGACCTGCAGGTCTGGTACCGGTCCGGGTGGGCGAAGAACCCCGTCCTGCTGGCCAAGGTGCCGCAGGCGGCCGCGGGCGAGTCGGTCATGATCCAGAGGAAAGGGAACATCTTCAGCGCCGGGGTTTCCACCGACGGCACGAACTACACACTGATCCCGGGTTCCAGTGTCGGCGTCGATCTGCCGACCACGACGATGCAGGGCATCGCGGTAGCGTCCGGGTCGTCGACGCTGTACGGCACGGCCTCGTTCAGCAACATCACGGCCGGTGCGCCCGTCACGACCACCATGGCCGCGCCGGCGCCGGCTGACCTGTGCCCGGCTGGCTGGACCTGCGCGGATCTGGGCAACCCCAGCCCACCGGGCGACACCACCGGCTCGGGCGGCTCACTGAACTTGGCGGGCACCGGCACCGGCTTCGGCGGCAGTTCCGACTCCGTGCACTACGCCTATCAATCCGTCTCGGGTAACGAGTCGATCAGCGCACAGGTCACCACCCAGTCCGGTGCGCCGGCGAAGACGCAGGACGGCCTGATGATGCGGGCCAGCGCGAGCCCGACCGCGCCGATGTACAGCGTCTATCTCAACCCCGGCGGGTCCGCGACCATCCAATGGCGGGTCAACGACGGCATCAAGTACGCGCACAACATCCCGCTGACCTCGGTGACCTCGCCGGCCTACCTGGAGATCGTCCGCTACCAGGACGCGAGCACCAGCCCCGCGGTGACATATTTCTCCGCGTTGACCTCTGCCGACGGGACCACCTGGACCCCCGTGCTCGGTTCAAGCGTCGCCCTCGACATGGGTTCCGGCAGCTACCTGGCCGGGCTGGCCGCCACCACCGGCACCACCGGTGCCACCACGCCGGCGACCTTCGCCAGCGTGAGCCTGGCCGCCGTCACCACGCCACCGCAGAACACCTGCCCGGGCGGCTTCACCTGCGCCGACATCGGCGGCCCCGGCGTCCCGGCCGGCAACCAGCTCTACAGCAACGGCACCTGGACGATACAGGCGAGCGGCGACATCTGGTCGGTGTATGACGAGTTCCGCTACGCCTACCAGAGCTTCCCCAGCAGCGGCGGGGCGGCCAACGGCGACGGCACCTTCAGCGCCCGGGTTGTCTCCCAGGCCAACGTCGGGCCGTGGACGAGATCGGGCGTGATGATCCGGTCCGGAACCGACCCGCAGGCGCCCTATTACGGGGTGTTCGCCACCCCCCAGCATGGCGTGGTGGTGCAGTGGCGCGGTTCGCAGGCGGGCACGACCAGCCAGGTCGTAGGTCCCGCGACCACGGCACCGGTCTGGGTGGAGGCATCCAGGTATACCGACACCGCTCACGGGGTGGTTTACTACAGCGCCTACAGCTCCACCGACGGGGTGAATTTCAGCTCCGTGCCCGGCTCCACCGTTGCGCTGAACCTGCCGGGTTCCCTGGTGGCGGGCCTGGCCAGCGACGCCAACAGTTCCACCAACCTCACCGTGTCCACGTTCGACAACGTGACGCAGGGAGCGCCGCAGGCTCCGCCCAACCTCTGCCCGAGCAGCTGGACCTGCGCGGACCTCGGCGGCGCGCTGCCACCCGGCCAGGACAGCCTGAGCTCGGGGACGTGGAGCGAAGCCGGCGGTGGGGGTGACATCTGGGGGACGGCGGACGCGTTCCACTTCGTCTCGCAGACGCTCAGCGCCGATGGCACGGTCACGGCGCACGTGACGTCGCAGCAGAACACCTCCGCCTGGGCCAAGGCCGGGGTGATGATGCGGGCCACCTCCGATCCTGGTTCCCCCTACTACGGGGTGTTCGTGACCCCGGGCAACGGGATCGACGTGCAGTGGCGGACCGCGCAGGGCGGATCCTCCAGCCAGCTGCTGGCGTCGGGAATTGTGCCCGCGTACCTCATGGTGGGCCGGTACACCACGGGCGGGCAGACCTACTACACCGCGTACACCTCGCCGGACGGCACGACCTGGACCGCGATCCCCGGCTCGACGACCGTGCTGGGCATGACCGGGGCGCTCCAGGCCGGCTTCGCGATCACCTCGCACAATCAGGGGACCGCCTCCGCCGTCACCCTCGACGGTGTCGCGGTCACGGCGGGCGAGCCGGTCCCGCCCGGCGTCTGCCCGAGCGCATGGAGCTGCGCCGATATCGGCACCGTGGCCCCAAGCGCAGGCGGGCAGACCCTCTCCGGCGGCACCTGGACCATCCAGGGCGGTGGCAGTGACATCTGGGGCGCCGCCGACAACTTCCACTACACCTGGCAGCCGCTGGCCGCCGACGGCAGCATCAGCGCCCAGGTCGTCTCCCAGACCGCCTCGTCCGCCTGGGCGAAGGCCGGGTTGATGATGCGGGTCAGCACCGACCCCGGCGCGCCGTATTACGCCGTGTTCGTCACCCCCGGCAACGGGATCGCGGTGCAGTGGCGGCAGGCACAGGCCGGCAGCAGCGGCCAGACCACCACGACCGGCACGGTGCCCGTCTACCTCCAGATAACGAGAACGGGCACCACCTTCAGCGCGGCGACGTCGACCGACGGCGTCACCTGGACGCCGGTGCCCGGCTCGACCAAGTCGATGGCCGGTCTCAGCGGCGCCCTGCTCCGCGGCCTGGCCGTCACCTCACACAACACCGGCCAGCTCAGCACGGTCGTAATGAATTCAGTGGCAACCACACCATAGGGAAAGCCCCGGGGGTAAACATGCGTATCCGCGCTGGCGTGCGAAGGCGTCTGACCATGGCCGTGGCGGTCACGGCACCGGTGGCCCTGGCCATGCTGGCGGCCCCATCGGCGGGGGCCGCGGGATCGGGCCTGGCTGCACCGGGCCACCGGCCGGGAGTGAGCGTCACCGCGGCCCGCACCGCCGGTGTGCGGCCCGTGGCCGCCGCCTCCGCGAGCGGGTTGTCGGTGTTCGTCGCCTACGCCGAGGACAAGGAGATCAACACGCCCGATCCGACGTCGTTCCCCGTTCCCTGGGCCGGGTCGCCGGGCACGACCTTCCTGGGCGGGACCGTCCCGGGCCAGACTGCCTGCGGCACCCTCACGGTCTGCTACGACGCGGGAGCGATCAGGCTGGACAACAACACCGCGGCGGCCATCCCGGTGAGCAGCGTGTCGGCCGATATCCACTCCTCGATCACGGGCGGCAAGCTGTTCAGCAACCTGTGGGGTTCGTTCACCGTTCCGGCCGGGCAGAGCGTGATCCTGACCGAGAACCCGCCCGCTAACAACCCGGGCTACGACAACTTCGACACGAGCGGCTACCCGGCCAACAACTGCACGCCGCTCACAGTCGCGCCCACGGTCACCATCACCGTTGGCGGCGTCGCCACCACCCTGGCGGACGACGGTCACGTTCTCGATACCGGGGGCATCGATGCGGGCTTCTGCCCGCCGAAGCACAACGAGTCGATCCAGTGGCAGCAGATCGGCGCCACGGGCACCGGGCACGCAACGCTGAGCCTGGGCCCGGCCACGGCGACGCAGTTCACCGGGCATCAGGTCACCGAGACGGCCACGATGCTCGACGGAAGCGGGACCGGGCTGCCCAACGCGACGGTGAATTTCGCCGTGACCAGCGGACCCGATGCGGGACTGTCGGGCACCGCCGTGACCGACACCAACGGGCATGCGGCCTTCAGCTACCCGGGCGCGGCGGACGGCGAGGACGTGGTCGTCGCCAGCGTGACAACCGTCGGCAGCTTCCGGTCCAACACGGCCCGGGTGATGTGGACCGACGGCTCTGCCTCGGGCTGGAGTTCGGGGGACATCGGCAACGCGAGCCCGGCTGGCGGCCAGACCCTTGACCCGGGCAGCGGCACCTGGACCATCCAGGCCGGGGGGAGCGGCATCGGCGGCGGCGCGGATGCGTTCCACTTCCTCTGGAAGACCCTGCCGTCCGGTGGCGGCGTGGGCGCACGCATCACATCCCAGACTCCTGCCGGTTCCTCGGCCGAGGCGGGCGTGATGCTCCGGGGGAGCACCGATCCCGGCGCTCCGTACTACGCCGCGTTCGTGACGCCCGGCGGCATCACCGTCCAGGATCGGGCCACCCAGGGCGGAGCTGCCGGCACGGTCACGACCGCGTCTGGCACTGCGCCCGCCTACCTGTGGGTCAGCGATGCCGGGAACACCCTCACCGCGTACGGCTCCAATGACGGCTACGTGTGGGCGCCAATCGCCGGCTCGGCGGCCACCGTCAACCTCGGGGCGAGCGTGCTGGCCGGGCTGGCCGTCACCTCGGGCAGCAGCGCGGCGCTGAGCACGGCCACCGCCGACAGCACGGTCGTGTCGGCCACGCCGCCCGCGCCGGCTCCCCCCGTGCCCTGCCCCGCGCCATGGACCTGCGCCGACATCGGCGCCCCGGCTCCGGCTGGAAACCAGTCGTTCGACCCCAACACCGGCACTTGGACGATCAACGCCGGCGGGGCCGACATCACCGGGACCTCGGACCAGTTCCGCTACGTGTCGCAGACGCTCGCCGGCGACGGCAGCGTCGTCGCTCACGTCACCTCGCAGGCCAACACGAGTTCCTCGGCCAAGGCCGGGCCCATGTTCCGGGCGAGCACCGATCCCGGCGCGCCCGAGTACTCGGTGCTGGTCAGCCCCGGCCAGGGGATCAAGGTGCAGATCCGGAAAACCCAGGGCGGTAGCACCAGCAAGCTGGCCAACCCCACCGGGACCGTCCCCGCCTACCTGAAGATCACCCGCTCCGGCAGCACCTTCACCGCCTACACCTCCGCCGACGGGGTGACGTGGACGCTCATTCCGGGTTCGACGGCGACCCTGAGCCTCGGCTCGTCGCTGCTGGCCGGGCTGGCCGTGACCTCGCACAAGAACGG
>DASWFT010000118.1:0-1992 GCA_036394075.1 Streptosporangiaceae bacterium | reverse complement strand
CTTGGCTATCTCGTGTATCAGCACCCTGAATCGGGCGTAAACATCGCGGAGGAGGTCCACTCGCTTGGTCCCTTAGTCGGTCCATCCCGGATAGAACCAGACCCTACCGTGTCCCCAGCTGGCAGTAGGTTAGCGGGCTGTGGGTGCACGTCAATTTCGTAGGGGTGCTGGGTTCTAGCTGGTTGCTGGCCTAATCTGAGTGTTGTAAACACTCAGATTGGGGGCAATGGTGCCAGAAGAGGCCGATGAGCTGGCAGGACTGGAGCGCCGGCGGGAGGAGCTGTACCGGCAGCTGGGCAGGGTCGGGGATTTCCGCCGCGGGTCGCTGAACGAAGTACGCCGCAAGTGCGGGAAGCCGAACTGCGCGTGCGCTGCTCCGGGTCATCCGGGTCACGGGCCGCAGTACAACCTGACGCGGACGGTGGAGGGCAGGACCCGGGCGCTGCACCTGAAGCCGGGGCCGGAGCTTGAGAAGGCCCGGCGGGAGGTGGCCGGGTATGAGCGGTTCCGGGACCTGGTGGGGCAGGTCACGGAGGTGAACGAGGCGATCTGCGAGGCCCGGACGGCCGCGCCGCCGGGCGCCGCCGGTGATGCCGCCTCTCCGCCGGGAGGGGAAAAAGGGGGCTCCTCAAGGCGCTCGCGGCGGAGAAGTCCGCCGAGATAGGCCGCCTGGCAGCGGAAGCAGCACGGTCGCTGGGCTGCGATTCCGGCATGGAGGCCGCCGAGACGGTGATCCGCGCCGGCCTGCTGCAGCTCGGCGGCAGCATGCTGGGGCAGCTGCTGGCTGCTGACCGCGGCTACCGCGGTCCCCGGGTGCCGTGCGGCCAGGGCCACGAGGCGGAATTCATCTCCAGCCGGGACAAGGTATTCGATACGGTCCTGGGGCAGGTCACCCTCACGCGCGCCTGGTATCACTGCGCGGCCTGCGGCCACGGCCTCGCGCCGCGGGACGCCGAGCTCGGCGTGGCCGGCGAGACGATGTCCCCGGGACTGCGGGCGATGAACGACCAGGCCGCTGCCGCCGGGCCGTTCGCGAAGGCAGCCCGGCTGCTGGAAGGCCTGGGCGGAGTGCGCCTGACCGTCAAGCGGGTCGAGCGCGCCGCCGAGGCCAGCGGCGCCGCCGAGGCAGCTGCCGTCCGGGACCGGGCCGTCCTGGTCACCTCCCGGAAACTGGTGCCGCTGCCGCCGAACCCGCTTCCGGACAAGCTGTATGCCGCGATCGACGGCACCGGCGTCCCGGTCACCGCGAAGGAGACCGCAGGCCGGGACGGCAAGGGAGAGGACGGCCGTGCACGCACCCGCGAGGTCAAGCTCGCCGTATTCTTCACCCAGGACGAAGTGGACGACGAGGGATACCCGGTCCGGGATCCCGGCTCCTCCGGCTATATTTCCGCATTCGAGCCCGCGAGCGTGTTCGCCGGCCTCGTGGAGGCAGAAGGCATCCGCCGCGGCGCCGGCCATGTCCGCCAGATGACCATCCTCGGCGACGGCGCCGCCTGGATCTGGAACATCGCCAGCGCCAAGTTTCCCGAGGCCACCCAGATCGTGGACCTCTACCACGCCCGCGAGCACCTGCATGATCTCGCCCGGCTCCTGGAGTTCATGCTCGGCGACCAGAAGCCGGACTGGCTCGCCGCGCGCCTTGAGGACCTGGACTACGGTGACATCGACGGCATCTGCACAGCCGCCCGCGCCTATCCGCTCGCCGGCGTCAAGAAGGACGAGCTCGACACGGCCCTCGGCTACTTCGAGAACAATGCCCACCGCATGCGCTACAAGTGGTTCCGCTCCCGCGGCCTCTTCGTCGGCTCCGGAGCCGTTGAATCCGGGTGCAAAGCGGTCATCGGGCAGCGCCTCAAGCTCTCCGGCATGCACTGGACCGTCGCCGGCGCCGGCGCCATCGCCGCCCTCCGCTGCCGCGAGGCCAGCAGCCAGTGGGAAGCCATCTGCAACAAGCCGCACACTCAGACGCGAACTGCCTGACCAGCCCCA
>DASWFT010000117.1:0-7692 GCA_036394075.1 Streptosporangiaceae bacterium | reverse complement strand
GCCGTCCTGCTGGACGGCAGCCTCACCGGCCACCCCAGCCTGGCCCTCGACACCGCCTGCACCCTCTATCTCGCCGGCACCGGCGACCACCCTCAGTAAACGCCACGAACCCCTCAAGGACTTCTGCGGGGCTGCACTAGTTCTGCACCGGCGCGACGCGTATGTGATCTTCGAATCGCTGGCCGCCAGCGCCGACCCGCACGACCGGCACGCAGTAGCACAGGCCCTTCTCGAAGTGGCCGAGGTCAAGCCCGCCGCAGTAGCCAGGGATCTGGCCGAGCGTCTGGCCAGCGATCCCGACCCTCTGATCGCGGCGAAAGCGCAGCAGGTCATGGCGGCCATTGGGCACGTCACGGACCGGGATCGCGCAGACTGCTACCGCCGGTTCGGACCCTTAACGCCACCTGGGCCACCGAATGCGGACGTTGCCTCGGCTTTGGCCGAGGTCAGCTGACGGGGGCCGCGGCGCCGGTGTTCCAGACCGGCTGGCCCTGGTAACCGCGGGCGATCATGGTGACGACCTGGTAGACCGCGTCCTCCTCGGCCGACAGCGGGCCCGGCACGGCGTGCGGTGAGGACAGGCCCCGCTGCACCGACTCGCAGGCCCGCCAGTCCTGCTGGTTGGTGATGTCCCAGAACTCGACCGCGTAACCGGGATCGAAACCCGGCGCGGCCACAGCCTCGGGCGCGAAGGCCCAGGTGCACTCGATCCGGGTGCGGTCCGCCGCCAGCGGGGTGAGCCGGTGCGTCATCACGTAGTCCGGGTGCAGGCTGATCAGGACGCTGGGGAACACGTTCACGTAGATGACGGTCCGCAGCCCCTGGGCGCCCAGATTGCGCAACGCGACCCCCTGGCTGCTGCCATCGAGCGACATCGTGTCCATGCCCTCGCGCAGGTCCATCCAGCCGCCGACCCAGGTGCCGGGCGCCGAGTAGTTCTCGCCGCTCCTCGGCGGGCTGACCTTGCACAGTTCCGGGTGGATCACCGGGCAGTGGTAGCACTCATGGTAGTTCTCGATGAGGATCTTCCAGTTGGCCGTGACCACGTAGTCATGCTGCCCGGCCACCACCAGCCGTTCCGGCTCATAGGGCGTGACCAGTTCGTCGAGGGTGCCGAGCGAGTCCGCTAGCGGGCCGGCCGTGCCGGAGCCGTCCACGAACACCAGGCCATGCCACTCCGTGGCCGGCAACTCCACCAGGCCCCAGTGATCCGCCTGGAAACCCGGCCGGTTCTTGAAGCCGGCCGCGGCCCTCAGGTTTCCGTTCAGGCTATAGGTCCATGAATGGTAGGGGCAGATGATCACGCTCTGCCGGGTGACGGACCCGCACGGCAGCAGTTCGTGGCCGCGGTGCCGGCAGCTGTTCGCGAATGCCCGCAGCGCGCCATCCTCGCCGCGGGCAAGCAGGACGCTCCCGGCGCCGGCCGGTTCCGCGCGCAGATCACCGGCGGCGGGAACCTGGGCGCTGCGGCCAACGCAGGTCCAGCCGCCGCCGAAGAAATGCCGCTGCTCCCAGGCGAAGACCGCCGGATCGACATAGGCGGCGCGGGGCAGCATCCGGCTCTCCCCGAATGGGCGCAGGGAGTCCGCCAGGGCGGCCGGGTCTACCGGGGCATACGAATGCAGAGATTGACTGACCATACAGTCAAGAGTAGGCACCCTCTGGATGGCTGTCCAGCGGGTCAGGCCGCGCTCAGCCGCGACGCGCTCCCGCGGAAACGCCTCGCAACGACACCTATCCCGCACCGGGCACGTCCTGATGCGACACCTATTCCGCACCGGGCACGTTGGCGGCACCGCGTGGGCCGGCGTTTCCGCGGAAACGTGCGCCGACGCATCGGCGGAGAGGCGTCCCTCGCGTTTCCGCAGAAACGTGCGCCGTCAGTAGCCTGAGGTGGTGGGCAGCGCACTCGAGATCGTCGCACGGGTCACTGTGCCAGCCGATCCCGAGCGGGTATGGCGGGCTGCGACCGACTGGTCCCGGCAGCGCGAGTGGATATGGGGAACCCGGGTGACCGGCGGCCAGGGGGTCGGCGCCGAGGTGACGGGGTGGACCGGCGTCGGGCCGGTGGGCTTCACGGACACCATGGTGATCACCGAGTGGGACCCGCCGCGCAGGTGCGTGGTGCGGCACACCGGCCGGGTCGTGCGCGGCGCGGGCGTGTTCGAGGTGTCCGGCCGCGGATCAGAGTCCGAGTTCCGCTGGGCCGAGGAGCTTGACCTGCCCCTGCCCGCCGCCCTCGGCGCCCTCGCGGGCCTGCTGATCCGGCCGGTGGCGGGGTGGGGCCTGCGGACGTCGCTACGCCGCTTCGCCCGGTTGTTCTGACCGACCAGGCTCCGGACGGGCCATGGGAGGATGCACAGATGCCGTATGTGACCCCGGGCAGCGACATCGTCTCGATCGTTGACACTCCGCCCACACCCCTGGTCCGGCTCGCTCCGGGCGGCGAATATCTCGCCCTGGTGCACTACGAGTCGCATCCCCCGGTCGCCATGCTGGCCAAGCCGTACCTGCCGCTCGCCGGGATCCGGATCGACCCGGTGCTCGGCGGCCGGCGGCGACTGCGCCGGCTGACCGGCCTCTCAGTGCTGCGCCTCGCGGACGGGCTGCAGCGGTCACTGCCGCTCCCCGCGGGAGCACAGGTCAGTCCCCCCGTCTGGGCCCCCGACGGGCGCCATCTCGCGTTCACCGTGGACGAGTCGGACGGCATCGGCGTCTGGGTCGCCGACGCCGAGGCGGCGACCGCCAGCCCGGTTCCCGGGCTGCGGGTGCGCGACGTGCTCGGCGGCGAGCCGGCGGCCGATGGCGGCACAGTCCAGTGGTCCCGGGACGGGCGATCGCTGCTGGCGCTCGCCACCCCCGCGGGGCCCGTCACGCCGGCCGTTGCGCCGATCGAGCCGCACCTGGAGGAGACAGCGGGGAAGCGCTCGCAGATGGCGACTTTCCAGGACCTGCTGCACACGGCGAGCGACGAGGACATCTTCGAGTCGCTGGCGACCACGGTCCCGGTCCGGGTGGATCCGGCCACCGGGGGCCTCAAGGATCTCGGGCCGGTCGGGCTCTACCAGAGCGTCGAGGAGTCCCCGGACGGTGCGTATCTGCTCGTGCACCGGCTGCGGCGGCCATTCTCGTTCCGTGTGCCCTACGGGTACTTCGCCCGGTCCACCGAGGTGTGGTCCGCCGACGGCGGGCTGGAGCGGGTCATCGCCGACCTCCCGGTGAGCGACGAGGTACCCCGCCAGGGCGTGCCGACGGGGCCGCGAAACGTCTCCTGGGAAGAGCGCGCACCAGCGAGCCTGCTCTGGACCGAGGCGCTGGATGGCGGTGATCCAGTGGCACCCGCCGAGAACCGGGACCGGTTGCTGCGGTTGGCCGCGCCATTCAGTGATGCGGGAGCGGTGGTGGTCACCGTTAAGGATCGTTGCCTCGGGTGGGCCGACCTGGACGAGCCGGACCGGATGCTGGCCGTCTCCTATGATCGCGATCGCCGGTGGCTCACCACCTGGCTGCATGATCTGCGCTCGCCAGAGCAGAGCCGGGTGATCTTTGATCGCAGCGCCGACGACGCATACGGCGATCCGGGCACACCGATGATGACCCTCAATCCAGACGGCACGCGTACGGTGCTGCAGCACGGGCGGGCGATCTACCTGCGTGGCGCGGGCGCCACACCGGACGGGGACCGCCCCTTCCTTGACCGGCTCGACCTGGCGACGATGGAGACCACGCGCCTGCACCAGAGCCCTCCGGACTGCCTTGACCGGGTCCTCGGCTTCGCCGGCGCCGGCCACCGCGAGGTCGTGCTCTGGCACGAGAGCCCGGACGAGCCGCCGAACCTTGTCATCGCGGCGCTGGACGGTTCCAGCCGCCGGGCGCTGACCGCGTGGCCCGACCCCCACCCGCAGCTAACCGGCCTGGACAAGCGACTGGTGGTGCATGACCGCGGTGACGGAGTGCAACTCTCCGGCATGCTCCTGCTGCCGCCCGGCCACGATCCAGCCCGGGACGGGCGGCTCCCGCTGGTCGTGTGGGCCTACCCGCTCGACTTCGGGAGTGCGGCAACCGCGGGCCAGGTCCGGGGCAGCAGCAAGGAGTTCACCTGGCTGACCGCGCTTGACCCGGCGTGCTTCCTGCTGCGCGGCTACGCGGTGCTGGCCGACGCGACCATGCCGGTGATCGGTGACCCCGAGACGATGAACGACACCTACATCGAGCAGACCACGGCGGCGGCCCGTGCGCACATCCAGGCCCTGGACGCGATGGGCATCATCGACCCGGCGCGGACCGCGGTGGGCGGGCACAGCTACGGCGGATTCATGACCGCCAACCTCCTCGCACACACCGATGTGTTCGCGGCCGGGATCGCCCGCAGCGGCGCTTACAACCGGACCCTGACCCCCTTCGGATTCCAGACCGAACGGCGCACCTTCTGGGAAGCGCCCGATGTCTACGACCAGGTTTCCCCGCTGCGGTACGCGGACCAGATCACTACGCCGATCCTGCTCATCCACGGCATCGAGGACAACAACTCGGGCACCTTCCCGATCCAGTCGGAGCGCCTGTTCGAGGCGATCCAGGGCAACGGCGGGACCGCGCGCCTCGTCATGCTGCCGCACGAAGGCCACGGCTACATCGCCCGCGAGTCTGTGCTGCACGTGCTGGCCGAGCAGTTCGATTGGCTCGACCGCTGGCTTGGGGCCCGGGCCCCTTATGCTCGGTGACCATGAGAGGCCGTGACCCCAACCCACTCGGGGAATCCCTCAAGCCCCGCCAGAAGCGGGTCATGGGGATAATCGGCGTGGTCCTCCTGCTCGCGCTTGGTGGCGTGGGCGCATGGGCCGCCACCAATTCCGGCAGCTACGGCAGTTCCCGGGACGGCTGCATCAACGTGAACGTGCCGAGTTCGACGGGCGGGGCGAACATGCACGAGTGCGGAGCCGGGGCCCGATCCCTGTGTGCCGACGCGTACGCCGGTCACGACGAACTGGCCCGGCTCACCCGCCAGCAGTGCCGTCTCGCCGGCATCAATCCAGCCCGCCCGGCCGTGGCGACGGCCACGCCTACCGGCGGCTGACCGATAGTTCGCCTGCTGAATGCGGCTCGGCTGAACGCGGCTCGGCTTCCGGGGGCAGCGCGTCGCCGGCCTGGGCCGGCCGTGATCCGCTGCGGGATCGGTGCAAGATGATGACGACCGAGCCGACCACGAGGGCCGCGCCGAACCCCTCGTGCCAGGTGAGGCGTTCGCCGAGGATCACGATCCCGGCCAGGACCGCGACGACGGGGTTGACGTAGGCGTACGTGGAGACGGTGGCCACCGGAAGGTGGGACAGGGCGTAGCCGTAGGCGGTGAAGGCCAGGATCGAGCCGGGACCGATGAGGTAAGCCAGCGCGATCCAGGACGAGGCGGGCACCGAGGACCACCGGACGTGAGCGAACTCTCCGGTGCCGGCGGCCACGGCCAGCAGCACCACGCCGCCGGCGAGCATCTCGATGGCGGCGGCGAGCAGTACATGGCCCGGCAGCGGGAGCCGGTGGCTCAGGACCGACCCGAAGCCCCAGGCGGCCGCCGCGCCGAGCACGATAATCACCCCCGAGATGCGGCCGGACCCCGTGCTGTTGCCAACCAGAATCGCCACGCCGGCCAGCCCCACCGTAAGGCCGGCCGCTGATCTCCAGGTGACACGCTGATGCTGGACGAGCCACGCGAAGACAATCATCCAGAGAGGGACCGTGGCGACGAGAACGGCGGCGAAGCCCGAAGGCAACGTCGTTTCCGCGAACGTCACGCCGCCGTTGCCCGCGAAGAGCAACAGGACGCCGACGACAGCAGCGGCGAACCAGGCCTTGGCACCGGGCTTCGCCGCGCCCGCGCTCGATCCGCGGCTCCTGGCCGCGACCCGCCTCGCGATCGGGTAGAGCAGCGCTCCGGCTATGACAAACCGGACACCGGCGAAGAGCAGCGGCGGCAGATGTCCGACCCCGACGCGGATCGCCAGGTAGGTGCATCCCCACACCAGGTACACGACACCCAGCGCTATCCAGCTCAGCACGGGGCGGCGGGCTTCAGCAGCGGTGTTGTCGGTCATGTTCCCAGTGTCGACCACCACGCCTGCACCGACGAGTGGCAGAAACGACAACCTAGGGTAGATTGCTGCCATGCATCGAATTGCCATCCCCATCACCCCGGGCATGCCGCTGTTCGAGCTGGCGGTTCCGTGCGAGGTCTTCGGGCCCAGGGATGACTTCCCGGTGCCCTGGTGGTACGACGTGCAGTTGTGCGCAGTCCAGGACAGTCCCGTCCGCACTGCTGAGCGGCTGCTCTTCGACGGTGCCCTCGGGCTCGATGAGCTGATCCAGGCGGACACGGTGATCGTTCCCGCCTGCGCCGACACCCAGGACGACCCGCCTCCGGCGCTGCTCCAGGCTCTGCGCGCGGCCGCCGACCGTGGTGCCCGGATCGCCTCCATCTGCACCGGCGCCTTCGCGCTCGCCGCCGCCGGGCTGCTCGACGGCCGCCCGGCGACAACCCACTGGATGCACGCCGCCGAACTCGCGTATCGATGGCCGGCCGTGCAGGTCGAGCCGAACGTGCTCTACACCGACGGCGGTCAGATCCTCACCTCGGCCGGGGCCTCAGCCGGGCTGGACCTGTGCCTGCATATTGTGCGGCAGGACCACGGGAGCCGGGTCGCCAACGCCCTCGCCCGGCGCCTGGTCATTCCTCCGCACCGGGAGGGCGGGCAGGCCCAGTACATCGAGCAGCCGCTGCCTGTCGATGGTTCGCCGAGCCTCGGCCCCTGCCTGGACTGGGCCAGGGAGCACCTCGAACTGCCCCTGACCGTGGAGGATCTCGCCCATCAGGCTCTGATGAGCCCCCGCACGTTCGCCCGGCGATTCCGCGAGGTGACCGGGACCACTCCGCTGCAATGGCTGTGCGCCGAACGGGTCCGCCGGGCGCAAGACCTGCTCGAGAACACCGAGGACACCATCGACCGTGTCGCGGTCATGTGCGGCTTCGGATCGGCCCAGAGGCTGCGCACCCACTTCACCCGCATCAACCACGTGACCCCGCACGAGTTCCGGCGGACCTTCCGGGATCGCGCCGCGGCCTGAGATCGGTACCGGTATTCGTGTCCGCGCGGAATCTAGGGCACGTCATCGCTCGCGGGGGCCGCGGGAACGACTGTCTCGCGGCCCGCCATCTCGAGGCGTGTTTTCTTGCCCATCCTCCAGAACAGAACGCCGATACCGATGAATACCAGTACGGGGGCCAGTTCGGTCGCCAGGTAGGTGACCCCTTGGGACGCCGACCAGCCAGCAGGCCGGAAGTTGCTGCCAAACCAGGAGATCCCCGCGCCCGGGGCCATCAGCTGGACGACGGTGATGGCCAAGAGGACCATCAGCACGATCGTCAGGATCCGGAACGCCGGCATGCGGAAGGGCCGCGGCGTGTCCGGATGGCTGCGGCGCAGCTTCCACAGCGCCGGGTAGATGAACAGGTAGCTGATCAGGGTGGTCGAGATGGTCACCCCGAGCACGGCGCCGAAGAACTTCGCCGCGTTGCCGTTCGTGATCTGGTGCGCCAGCACCAGCACGATCGTCGCGACGATCCCGCTGAAGACGTTGACCCGCACCGGTGTGCCGAACCGGGCGTTGATCACCCCGAGGAACCGGGGGGCGGCGCCGTCGTAG
>DASWFT010000116.1:0-21145 GCA_036394075.1 Streptosporangiaceae bacterium | reverse complement strand
CACCGTGGCCGCCTCCACGGCGCACGCCAGCCAGCGGGCGCTCTCCCGCGGGCCGTACTCGGCGAACGGGGAGAACTCGCCCCATCCGGCCGGGCCCTCGATCAGCGCGCCTTCGCGCACGGTGACGCCGCGGAAGCGGGTCCGCAGCGGGATGGCAAACGCGCGGAGCCCTGGCAGCAGGCCGGGCACCCGCTCGCGCAGGTCGCCCGCGGTCCACCCCGGGGGAACGCTCACGGCCGCCGGGGGAACCTGGCGAAGTCCGGGCTGCGCTTCTCTTTGAACGCGTCGCGGCCCTCCTGGGCCTCCTCGCTCATGTAGTAGAGCAACGTCGCGTCCCCGGCGAACTGCTGCATTCCCGCGGCGCCGTCGGTGACCGCGTTCAGCGCGCCCTTGAGCATGCGCAGCGCGAGCGGTGACTTCTCCAGCAGCTCGCGCGCCCAGGTGACCGTCTCCTCTTCCAGCCGCTGCACCGGCACGACCGCGTTGACCAGGCCCATCTCCAGCGCCTGCTGCGCGTCGTACTGGCGGCACAGGTACCAGATCTCGCGGGCCTTCTTCAGGCCCACGGTGGCCGCCAGCAGCCAGGAACCGTAGCCGCCGTCGAAAGACCCGACCTTGGGCCCGGTCTGCCCGAAGACCGCGTTGTCGGCGGCGATGGTCAGGTCACAGCACACGTGCAAGACATGCCCGCCACCGATCGCGTACCCGGCCACCATGGCGATCACCGGCTTGGGCGTGCGCCGGATCTGGACCTGCAGGTCCAGCACGTTGAGCCGGCCGATGCCGTGGGAGTCGACGTAGCCGTCGTCGCCGCGGATCTTCTGGTCGCCGCCCGAGCAGAACGCCTGGGTGCCCGCCCCGGTCAGGATGATCACGCCGATCTCTGGGTCATCGCGGGCCACCGTGAAGGCATCCGACAGCTCGAACAGGGTCGTGGGCCGGAAAGCGTTGCGCACTTCGGGCCGGTTGATGGTGATCTTGGCGATTCCCTCGGCCGTCTCGTACCCGATATCGGTGTACTCCTGCCCTGCCGTCCGCTGCCAGTCGATCACTCCAGCCCTCCCGGTTGATGCCTGATCTGCCCGGTTAACCTTACGACGGTGACCGCCCGGCCCCTGCACGCAGTGCTGCTGCCGCCCGCGTCGGGCGCCGGGCGGCTGATGGACCTGCTCGCCGCGGCGCTGGACGGGAGCGGCCCCGCGATCCTGCCGGTCGATCCCGGCCTCCCGCCGGCCAGGGTCGCCGCCCTGCTTAACGCCCTCGCGCCGGCCGCCATCGAAACCACCCAAGGCACCGAACGCATGCCGCCCAGCCGGTCACCCACGCCCGGTGACGGGCCGGCTCTGCGCGGCGCAACCGCCGGGCTCCTCCCCGGCACCGCCGTGGTGATCGCGACCTCAGGGTCGACCGGCGAGCCCAAGGGGGTGGAACTGAGCGCCGCCGCGCTGCTGCACTCGGCCCGGGCCAGCCTGGAGCGGATCGGCGCCCGGCCCGGCGACGCGTGGCTGTCCTGCCTGCCGCCGAGTCACATCGCGGGCCTGCAGGTGTTCATCCGCTCACTGCTGGCCGGGACGGCGCCAGTTGTCCGTGACCGCCTGGACGGGGCCATCGCCGCCGCCGCTGGCTGCCAGTTCGTCTCGGTGGTCCCGACCCAGTTGCGGCGGATCATCGACGGGCCGGACGCCGGGGCGGCCCTGTCGGGTTTCCGGCGCATCCTGCTCGGCGGTGCGGCGGTGCCGCCCGGGCTGCTGGAGTCGGCGCGGTCGGCGGGCGGGAACGTGACCACCACCTACGGCATGACGGAGACCTGCGGGGGCTGTGTCTATGACCACATCCCGCTGGACGGCGTGTCGGTAGAGGTGGGCGCCGACCGCCGGATCCGGATCGCGGGGCCCGTGCTGTTCTCCGGCTACCGGGGGCGGCCCGATCTCACCGACCAGGCCATGGACGGCCGCTGGTTCATCACCTCCGACGTGGGCGGACGGGATCCGGCGGGTCGGCTGGCCGTCCTCGGGCGGGCCGACGGGATGATCAACACCGGGGGCGAGAAGGTGGCCGCGGATGAGGTCGCGGCGGCGCTGGAGGCCTCGCCGGGAGTGCGGGAGGCCGCCGTGGTGGGCCAGCCGGACGCGGAGTGGGGGGAGAGGGTGACCGCGATCGTCGTGCCCGCCGACCCGTCGGCACCGCCGGCGCTAGCCGATCTGCGCGCTCAGCTGCGCGGCAGAGTGCCGGATTTCGCGCTCCCGCGCGCGCTCATCCTGGTCGCCGCGCTGCCGTTGCTGCCCTCGGGGAAGCCTGATCTGCTGGCGCTGCGCGCGCTGGGCCACGAGGCGCAGGCCACCGGCGGCGGTGAGCCGGGCTGGGGATGACACGGGCGGTGACCCGGCCGAAACGAAAGCCTGCGAGAATGTACCTGGGCAATACGCCCGGGCGCAGGCCGGCGTGACGGCATGATGGCACTACACGGGAACAATCGAGCCCATTCAGCGTTAATAAATAGTGCCCGCGCTTCACAGTAGCAACCGCAGCGGACCGCAGCGGCCAGGCGAGCTCGTTGAGGCGCGGCGACCGATACCTGCGCGACGTACGCGCCCACGGAGGGAGGTGCCTCGATGCCCAGGAGTGTGACCGCACGGTCGCGTGAGCGTGGCCATGAGCCGACCAGTACAGGTGTGGACGAACTGATCCAGCGCGGACGCGGCCAGGGGCACATTGCCCTGCCCGAGTTGCGGGCCGCGTTCGGCCGGGCCGGCATCTCCCCGGCCGAGGGCCGGTCCATCATCCGCGAGCTTGCCGAGGCCGGAGTGCAGTTTGGTAACGGAGTGCAGCTGAGTAACGAGCCGGACGGGGCCATCGCCGCCGCCGGAGCAGGTACGGGCAAGGAGGCCATGAAGACCGCGAAGCCCGCGGAAGCCCGGGACGGCGCCGATCTCGTCGGGCTTGACGGCCTGGACGGGGCCGCGGCAGACGCCGCAATGGCCGCCGCCGCCCAGGCGACCACCGCCGAAGTCGATCTCGACGACCAGACGTCCGCCATGGGCGACTCGGTGCACACCTACCTGAAGTCGATCGGGCGTACCAGCCTGCTCACCGCTGAGCAGGAGGTGAACCTGGCCAAGCGGATCGAGGCCGGGCTGTTCGCGGAGCACAAGCTCGCGACAGAGCCCGAACTGCCCGCGGCCTACCGCCGTGACCTGGAGGAGGTCGCCGACGACGGCAGGCGCGCGAAGGCGCACATGCTGGAGGCGAACCTGCGCCTGGTGGTGTCGGTGGCCAAGAAGTACAGCGACCGCGGGCTGTCCCTGCTGGACGTGGTGCAGGAAGGGAACCTGGGCCTGATCCGGGCGGTGGAGAAGTTCGACTACACCAAGGGCTATAAGTTTTCCACCTACGCCATGTGGTGGATCAGGCAGGCGATCCAGCGCGGTTTCGCCGACTCGGCGCGCACCATCAGGCTGCCGGTGCACGTGCTGGAGATGCTGAGCAAGCTGAGCCGGGTCGAGCGTGACATGCACCAGCGGCTGGGCCGCGAGCCCACGCCCGAGGAACTGGCGGTCGAGCTCGACCGCACGCCCGACCAGATCGAGGAGCTGCTGCGCACCAGCCGGCAGCCGATCAGCCTCGACTCCACGATCGGCGAGGACGGCGAGACCAGCATCGGTGACCTCATCGAGGACGTGGACGCCCCGGAGGCATCGGAACTGGTGGATCGCCAGCTGATGGCGGACCAGCTGCGGCACGCGCTTGACGCGCTCACCCCGCGTGAGGCGACCATCATGGCGATGCGGTTCGGCCTGTACGACGGGAACCCGCACACCCTCGACGAGATCGGCAGGGCCCTCGGCCTGACCAGGGAGCGGATCAGGCAGCTGGAGAAGCAGTCGCTGTCCAAGCTGCGTCACCCCAGCCGTGCCCAGCCACTCCTCGACTACGCCAGCTGACCCTGGCGGAACCCCGTCTGCTAGTACGCGCTAGGCAGGCACCCACGTGCCGGGACCGACCTCCCGCCGGTCCCGGCATGTACCCACATCTCAGGACGCCACCTCAGGCGGCCAGCTCCAGTAGCACGGCCGCAGGGCGCAGGCCCGGCTGTTCAGGGCCGGGCGACGGGACCTGCCTGCCACACGGCGGCCACCTCGGCGGCGACCTTGGCCGCCTGAGCGTGACCCGCCCGGGCCGCCGGCTCCCGGCGGGCCGGGTCGAGGACGTTTCGCCCGATGGCCGCCAGAGCCGCCTGATCCGGTGAGACCACCACGACCGCGCGGCCGCCCGATCTCAGCTCCGCCACCTGGGTCGCGACGCTCGGCATGGTGCGGAACCCGCGGACGAGAGGCGCGATCACCACGATCCGCTCGCAGTCCGCGGCCAGGTCCGCATTGGCGGCCGAGCGCATCCCGCCGTCGATCCAGCGCTGCCCGTTGATGCTCACCGGCGGCCACACCCCGGGAACCGCGCAACTGGCCCCCACCGCATCCACAAACCCGACCCCGCTGGCCGCGTCGAACACGGCGAACTCACCCGAGTCGGCGTCCACGGCCGTGATCAGCAGACGCCGGGCTGGCCAGTCGCGGGTGGCGAGCCTGGCTTCGAAGACCGCCCGCCGCTCCGCCGGGGAGACGGTCCGGGAGGCCAGGGCCATCCGCCCGAAGCGGGCCCGGGCCTTTACCGGGTCGCGTGAGCGCGCCAGCACCCAGCCGTACCTGAGCGTGACGACCAATCCCATCCGGGCCGCGATCTCGGCGTCGGGCGGGGCCAGCTGGGCCGCGTACAGGTCCGCCAGGCTGACCCCCGAGGTCAGCTGGGCGCCGACGACCGATCCTGCCGACGTGCCGACCACCAGGTCGGCCTCGCTCAGATCCACGCCCTGCTCCGCGAGCCCGGCCAGCACCCCGAGTTCCCAGGCGACCCCGGTCACCCCGCCGCCGCCAAGCACCAGCGCGCTGCCTGTCATGCTCTTGTCCTATCGCATGTCCGACGCATTTCCCATGGCGGCGCGCGTGCTCTACTAGGGCGGTGGACCCGGCCCGAGGCGGCCAGCACGCCGAAACGGCCCGGTACTGGCCGCACGCGGCGGTACCTGGCGTCGACCTCCTGCGGGCCAGGTACGTGACGCACCGGTACGCCAGGCACGCCCATGAGACGTACACCATCGCCTTGATCGAGGACGGCGTCGAGGAGTTCACCCACGGGCGCAGCCTGCTGCGGGCCGGGCCGGGAGCGGTCGCCCTGCTGAATCCGGAGGTCGTGCACACCGGCCACGCCGGAGTCCCGGAAGGCTGGTCGTACCGGGTGCTCTACCCCTCGGCGCAGGTGGTCCGGGACATCGCGGCCGAACTCGGCGCGGTGCGGGGCGGCACCCCGCACTTTCCCGAGACCGTGGTGGCCGACGAGCGGAGCGCGCAACTGGTCCGCGCGGCCCACCTGGCCGCGGAGCACGGCGATCCCCTGGCGGCATCGAGCTCGCTGCACGCCGCCCTGGCGGGGTTGCTGAGCAGGCACGCCCTGCCCGCCGGGCGCGAGCCGGCCGGCCGCGTCCGTCGTGCCGCGCGGGCCGTCCGCGCCGCCCGCGAACTGCTGCATGAGCGTGTCGCCGCTCCCCCGGCGCTTGACGAACTCGCCCGGCTGACCGGACTCGGGCCGCATGCCCTGCTGCGGGCGTTCCGGGCCGAGACCGGGCTGCCGCCGCACCAGTACCTCAACCAGGTACGGGTGCGCATGGCGCGCCGCCTCCTGGACAGTGGCGTGCCGCCGGCCGACGTCGCGGCAACAGCGGGCTTCGCCGATCAAGCGCATTTCACCCGGCATTTCAAGCGGGTCGTCGGCGTCCCGCCCGGCGCCTACCAGCGGGCCCGCGGGGCCGGCCCGCAATAACGTTCAAGACCGCAGGCCGCGGCGCGGCGTAGCGTCCCGCCTATGACGGATATTCCCGGCCAGCGGCCGGCCCGCGCACGGCCGCAGGCCGGTTCACCCGCCCGCGCCGCGCGCGACGGCGTGCTGCTCGGCCTCGCCGTGGGTACCTCGGGCCTCGCTTTCGGCGCCGCGGCCATCGCCTCCGGGCTGACCATCGCCCAGGCCTGCGTGCTGAGCCTGCTGGCCTATACCGGAGCGTCGCAGTTCGCGCTGGCCGGGGTGGTTGCCGGGGGTGGCAGCCTGGTCGCCGGTGTGGCCGGAGCGGTCCTGCTGGGGAGCAGGAACGGGCTCTACGGACTGCGGCTGGCGGGACTGCTGCGGGCCAGCGGCGCGCGCCGGATCCTGGCCGCCCACGGGATCACCGACGAGTCGACCGCCGTGGCGCTGGCCCAGCCTGATCCCGCGGCCGCCCGGGCCGCCTTCCGCGGCACGTTCACCAGCCTGTACCTGACGTGGAACCTGGCGACGCTGGCTGGCGCGGCCGGCGCGGGCAGGCTGGGCTCGCCTGCGTCGTTCGGGCTGGACGTGGTCGGGCCGGCCGCGTTCCTCGCCCTCCTGTGGCCGCGGCTGCGCGAGGGCCGGGCCGAGCGTGGCGTCGCCCTGGCCGGGGCGGTCATCGCGCTGGGCACAACGCCGTTCTTCCCGCCAGGGCTGCCCGTGGTCCTGGCGGCGTCGGCGGCCTTGGCGGCCGCGCTCACGCCAGCCCGGCCGCAGGCACCCGGAGGGCAGCGCGCGTGACGGGGACCTGGATCGCCGTGCTGGCCACCGCCGTCGGCTGCTACACCCTCAAGCTGGCCGGCCTGACTGTCCCACAGCGGATCCTGGCCAGTCCGAGGGCGCGCCGGTTCGTCGGCCTGGTGCCGGTGGCGCTGCTCTCCGGGCTGATCGCCGTCGAGGCGCTCGGCCGCGGGCAGGCGCTGACCATCGATCCAGCCCGGCTGGCCGGCCTCGGCGCGGCGGTCCTCGCGCTCACCCTCCGGGCCCCCTTCCTCGTGGTCATCCTGGCCGCCGCCGGCGCTGCCGCCGCCCTGCGGGCGCTGGGCATCAGCTGAGCCGCTCTCGGCGCACTGCGGTCCGGGGACGCCCAGAGCCCGCCCGGCGGTCTACGGGCGGCGCCCGGCTGTGCGTGTCAACCCCGGCGCAACCTCGCATTTCGGCCATCTGCTCATCACTGCCCCCAATCCTGAAGCGGCCGTCACGAGCATCATCGCCGAGCCGCGGTGAGCCGCCATTCCGCGTGATGGCTGCGGTAATGTGCCCCGCGTGACTGTGCACGTTGAGGTGCTGCGCGAAGTAACCGACGAGGCCGTCGAGGCGTTCCGGCGGCTGACTCCCCAGTTGTCCTCCAGCGCCGATCCCCCGGATCACAGAGCGCTGAACCGGATCGTCAGCTCATCCGCGTCCACGCTCCTGATCGCCAGATCCGGCGACGAGATCACCGGCACGCTGACCCTGGTGATGTTCCCGATCCCCACCGGGTTCCGCGCCTGGATCGAGGACGTGATCGTCGATGAGGCGGCCCGGGGACAGGGAATCGGCGAGATCCTCACGACTGAGGCGCTGAACCTGGCCAAGGCCGCGGGCGCCAGGACCGTGGACCTGACCTCGCGGCCATCGCGGGAGGCGGCGGGCCGGCTCTACGAGCGGGTCGGCTTCAAGTCCCGCACCACCAGGCACTACCGCTATACCTTCGACCGCGACCCAGCCAGCTAACCTAGCCGACGAGTTCGGCCACGGCCTCCAGCAGCCGGTCCACATCCGACCGGTTGTTGTAGTGGACCAGGCCCGCCCGGACCGCGCTGCCCGAGTCACGGATGCCGAGCGCGCCGGTCAGCTCCCACGCGTAGTTGTGGCCGCTCCACACGTTGACCCTGCGTTCGGCAAGGTGCGCGGCTACCTCCGATGGGGTGCGCCCGGTCACCGTGAAATAGGCGGTCGCCGTGCGGCTGAGCGCCTTGCCGTACATCGTCACCCGCTCCATGGCCTCCAGCCCGCCGGTCAGCACGCGGAACAGGCGCTGCTCATGCTGCTCGGCGGCGGCCATGGAGGCCAGCAGCCGCTCCCGCCTGGTGCCTGATGCGGCTCCGCCGAGCGAGGCCAGGTGCTCAACGGCCGCGGTAACCCCGGCGAGGTCGGCGAAGGGCAGGGTGCCCTGCTCGAACCGTTCCGGCACGGTGTCCGGCGCGGGCAGCAGCTTGTCCGGGTGCAGGGACTCCAGCAGCACCGGGTCGGCGACCACGGCGCCGACGTGCGGCCCCGACCATTTGTACGCGCTGGTCGCGTAGAAGTCCGCGCCCAGCGCGGCCACGTCGACCGGGCCGTGTGGCGTCGCATGCACCCCGTCGACGTAGCTGATTGCCCCTGCCTCGTGGGCCTGGGCGGTGATCGCGGCCACGTCGGGGCGGGTGCCCACCACGTTGCTGGCGGCGGTGACCGCGACCAGCCGGGTCCGGTCAGTGAGCAGCTCACGGTACTGGCCCGCGGGAAGCTCCCCGGTCGAGATATCGACATCGGCCCACCGCACCATCGCGCCGGCCCGCCGCGCGGCCTGCACCCAGGGCCGCACGTTGGCATCGTGATCGAGCCTGGACACGATCACCTCGTCATCCGGATCCCACGACCGGGCGAGAGCGCTCGCCAGCCGGTACGTCAGGGTCGTCATGTTCGGCCCGAGGATCACGCCATCCGTGACGCCGCCCGTCAGGTCGGCCACTGCAGCGCGGCACTCGGCGGTCAGCGTGGCCGACCGGATGCTCGCCGGGAACAGCCCCCCCGCATTGCCGATGCCTGACCGGTACGCACCGCTGATCGCCTCGATCACCACGCTGGGGACCTGGGTGCCGGCTGCGCCGTCGAGGTACGCATAACCGTCGGCCAGCGCCGGGTAGGCCGCGCGCACCGCTGCTACGTCGAACGACATGAGATCAAATACTTCCTTCCCGAACGATCCGCTGCCAACTCCCCCGAACCGCGTGAGAGCCGCAGCAGGCAATCAAGTGCCAGGTCGGC
The DNA here is from genome assembly GCA_036394075.1 of Streptosporangiaceae bacterium. Classification (GTDB taxonomy): domain Bacteria; phylum Actinomycetota; class Actinomycetes; order Streptosporangiales; family Streptosporangiaceae; genus JAWWPY01. The sequence continues at coordinate 12,226 of DASWFT010000116.1, read as the reverse complement.
CGGCGGCCCGCCGTTCAGGCTTCCCGGCCCGATGCCCGGAGCATCGCATGCCACGGGTCATCGCGCACACTCAGCCCGGTCCCGCAGCCCCTCCGGCCGTGCGCCATCCCGCTGGCCCAGCCGCCGAGCCCGGCCGCGGCGACCATCGCGCGGCCGCCCGCGGTGACCCCGGCCAGGCTGTCCGGCGGCAGGTGCGGCATGCCGGCCCGCCAGCCCAGGAGCAGGATGTCCGGGTCGGCGGGCCGGTAGTCCTTGCCCTGCGAGCGGGCCAGGTCCCAGGCATGCAGATGCCACTCGGCGCACGCGGCCCCGGCCATGCCGCCCACGGTGACCATGGTGTCGCGGTAGCGATGGTGCGGCAGGTCCCAGACCGGCGTGAGGCGGCGCGCGTAGGAGCGCGCCGAGCGGGCGAACGCGGCGATGTGCTCAGCCGCGGGCACATCGGGAAGAGCCGCGAGCTCAGCGGCGTTCTGCCGGGCCAGCTTGCGCGCCAGGGTGTCGGCGGGCACGCCGGTCGCCATCAGCCGGGCGAGCCGGCTCACCGGCGCGTCGTCGAGGTACTCCAGGTAGTCATCGGCCACGCAGCGCAGGTGGCCCGCCAGGTCGGCGACCCGCCACTCGGGGCACGGCGACGGGCCAGCCCAGGCGTCCTCGCTGAGCTCGGCGGCGATCTCGCAGATGACGGTCACGCCATCGTGAAATGCAGCGAGCGCGGGGCCAGGCCACCATCCCCTCATGGGTTGCCCCCCCGCATCCGTGCGCTCCACGGTCCTCCCCCTGCCGTAATCCGGCACCGGTGCGCCCAGCCCCCGGGCTAGCCAGCGTGCCAGAGATGACGGCCCGCCGCCACCCTGCGGCACATTGCGGGCGATCACCTGACCCGGCGGTCATCTCGCGGCCGGCCATCGGCCACAGCGTGATTCCGCAGGACCCGGCCGCTTCCCGGCCGCGCGGGCCAGCCGGCGCGCTCCGGAAAAATTGAGATGACAGCACTGGCACTGACAGCTAGCGTCCGAGTAATGCCCCCCCAGCAAGTGAGCCCCGTCGCGCATGCTCCCACGGGGGGGACGCCATTCGCCTCGCTTTGGCGGACGCGTGGCTATCTGCAGCCCTACCTGTGGCAACTCGGCTTCATGCTGGCGGCCGCGATGGTGGCGGTCGGTACCGAGATCGCTATTCCGCTGCTGACCAAGTCCGTGATCGACGGGGCCATCGCGCATGGCCGGCGCGGGCTGCTGCTGCCCCTCGGTGGCGCGGCGATCGCGCTCGGCGCCACCCAGGCCGTGCTGAACCTGCTCCGCCGGTGGGTGCAGGCCAGTGCGGTGACCGGAATGGAACGGTCGATGCGCGCGGACCTGTACGCGCACCTGCAGCGGCTGCACGCCGGCTTCCATGACGAGTGGCAGTCAGGGCAGTTGCTGTCCAGGGCGACGACTGACCTGTCGGCCATCCGCAGGTTCGCCGGCTTCGGCACCATCTTCTTCGTCACCAACGCGGCGACGTTTGCAGTGGTGGTGGCGCTGCTCATCCACCTGGACTGGTGGCTGGGCCTGCTGACGGGCTGCGTGCTGCTCCCCGTCGTGGTGGTGAGCACCCGGTTCGAGCGCCGTTACCGCGTGCTGTCGCGGCAGGCCCAGGACCAGCAAGGCGACCTGGCCACGTACATCGAGGAGGCGGCCACCGGCATCCGCGTGCTCAAGGCGCTCGGCCGCCGCGGCGAGGCCGCTGCCCGGCACGGCGCGCAGGCCACCCGCGTGTTCCAGACCCAGATCAGCAAGGCGAAGCTGCGCGGCACCTTCTGGGCCGTCCTGGACCTGATCCCCAACATCCTCATCGGGCTGATCCTGCTGCTGGGCGCGCTCGCCACCAGCCGCCATGAGCTGACACTGGGCGGGCTGGTCGCGTTCATCACCCTGGCCCTGCAGCTGGTGTGGCCCATCGAGGCGACCGGCTACATCCTGGCCAGCGGCCAGGAAGCCGCCACCGCCGCGCAGCGGATCTTCGAGATATTCGACACCCAGCCCGCGATCACCAGCCCCGCCGCCGCCCGGACCCGGCGGGCGCGCCGGCCAGGGCCATCCCGGCTGGTGTTCGCCAATGTCGGGTTCTGCTACCCGGGCGCGGATCGGGCATTACTCCGCGGCGTTTCCCTGGACCTCGAACCTGGGCAGACCGTCGTGCTCGCCGGCGCGACGGGGGCGGGCAAGACAACCCTCCTCCAGTTGGTCCCCCGTCTCGCCGATGTGACGTCGGGCTCCATCCTGCTCGATGGCACCGACATCCGGCGGCTCCCGCTGCCGGAATTGCGCGCCCGGGTGGGCTGCGCGTTCGAGGACCCCACCCTGTTCTCGGCGAGCGTGCGGGAGAACGTCGCGTTCGGCACGCCGGACGCTGACGACGACGCGATCGGGGCCGCGCTGGCCGCCGCCCAGGCCGGCTTCGTCCAAGACCTGCCGTGGGGGCTCGACACCCGCATCGGCGAGCAGGGCATGGCGCTGTCCGGCGGGCAGCGGCAGCGGGTCGCCCTCGCCCGCGCCATCCTGGCCAGGCCGTCGGTGCTGGTCCTGGATGACCCGCTGTCCGCGCTGGACGTGCATACCGAGGCGAAGGTGACCCGCGCGCTGCACTCGGTGCTCGCGGGGACCACGGCGCTCGTCGTCGCGCACCGGCCGTCCACGGTCGTGCTCGCCGACAAGGTGGCGCTGCTCGAAGACGGCGTGATCACCGCCCAGGGCACGCACGCGCACATGCTGGCGAGCCAGCCCCGCTACCGCGACCTGATGAGCGGGGCCGACGGGCAGCCAGCCGACGCGCAGGCGGCGTCATGAGCGAGCCGGAGGGGCGCGGCGCCGCCTGGACTGAGGAGCGGAGCGTGAGCGGGCCGCCGGGGCGCGGTGCTGCCTGGACTGAGGAGCGAGGAACGAGCGACGAGGGAAGGCGGCGCCCTTAAGCGCCCCGGAGGCGAGCGGGAAACACAGCCCCGGAGGCGAGCGGGAGACACGTCATGACCGCGGACGCCTGGCGCGGCATTGCGGCCGAGGACGCCGACCAGATCACGGGGAAGCTTTCGGCGCTGCTGCGCAGGCGGGCCCGCCACCTCCTGACCAGCCTGCTCCGCCCGCACCGGCGCCGGGTCATGATCACCTTCGCGCTGATCATCACCGCGAACCTCGCGGCTCTCGCCGGGCCGTGGCTGGTCGGCCTGGCCATCGACCTGGGCCTCCCCCCGCTGATCCATGCGGGTGACGTCGGGCCGCTGGCGGCGATCGTGACCGGGTTCGGCGCCGCGGTGGCCACGCAGGCGGTCGCGAGCCGCGCGTTCATCTTCTCCATGGGCCAGCTGGGCGAGACCGTCGTGCTCGAACTCCGTCACCGGCTTTTCGCCCACTTCCAGCGGCTCCCCGTCGCCTTTCATGAGCGCTACACGTCGGGGAGGGTCATCTCCCGGCAAACTTCCGACATCGACTCCATCTCCGACCTGTTCGAAGATGGCCTGGACTCGCTGGTGTCGGCGGTGTTCTCGCTGCTGCTGGTCGGCGCGGGCATGCTGCTGCTCGACTGGCCGCTCGCGCTGGTCGTGCTCGCTGGATTCGGCCCGCTGGCCGGGCTGACCGTCTGGTTCAGGCGCGAGTCCTCCTCCGCGTACCGGTGGTCCAGGGAGACGATCGCGCAGGTCATCGTGCATTTCGTGGAGACCTTCGGCGGTATCCGCGCCGTGCAGGCGTTCCGCCGGGAGCACCGGAATGAGGAGATCTTCGGAGAGCTCAACGCACGGTACGCGGGCGCCAGCCTGCGCTCGTCCCGGTTGATCGCCATATACGCCCCCGCGATCACGTTCGTCGGCAACGTGGCCACCGGGGCCGTGCTGCTCTACGGGGGGCTGCGCGTGATGGACGGGGACATCAAGGTCGGCGTGCTGGCCACGTTCCTGCTCTACCTGCAGCGGTTCTTTGATCCGCTGCAGGACTTGTCGCAGTTCTACAACTCATTCCAGTCGGCCGCCGCCGCCTTGGAGAAGATCTCGGGTGTCCTCGAGGAGGAGCCTGCGGTGCCGGAGCCCGCGGCTCCGGCCCGCCTTCCCGGCCGCACCGGCCGGGGCCGCGAAGTACGGTTCGAGTCGGTGCGGTTCGGATACCGGGGATCTGCCGTCCTGCCCGGGCTCGACATCGCGATCCCCGCTGGCCAGACGGTCGCTCTGGTCGGCGCGACGGGCGCCGGGAAGACCACGATTGCGCGGCTGCTCGCCCGCTTCTACGACCCCGGCGAGGGCCGGATACTGCTCGATGGCACCGATCTTCGCGCGCTGCCGGACCAGACGCTGCGCCGCGAGATCGTCCTGGTCACCCAGGAGAACTTCCTGTTCAGCGGCTCCATCGCGGACAACATGCGGCTCGGCAAGCCGACCGCCAGCCAGGCCGAGATCGAGGCCGCCGCGGCCGCCATCGGCGCGGACGCCTTCATCCGCGGGATGCCCGGCGGCTACGACGCGCAGGTGGGCAAGCGGGGAGGCCGCCTGTCGGCCGGGCAGCGGCAGCTGATCTCCTTTGGCCGGGCTTTCCTCGCCGCCCCCGCCGTCCTCGTGCTCGACGAGGCGACGTCGCTGCTGGACATCCCGGGCGAGCGCGTGGTGCAGGCCGCCTTGCGCACTATCCTGGCCGGGCGGACCGCGCTAATCATCGCGCACCGGCTGTCCACGGTGGAAATCGCCGACCGGGTGATCGTGCTCAGCGCCGGAGGGATCGTGGAGGACGGCGCGCCGAGGCGCCTGCTCGCGGCCGGCGGTGAATACGCCGCGCTGCACGCGGACTGGCGGGCGAGCCTGGCCTGACCGGCCGCGGGCCGTGGCGGCACGGACCCGTGGCCGGCGGGCACCAGCGAGGCGATTGATGCTCCCGCATCGACAATGACATCCTGGGAGGGGAGAACCTATGGCGACAGACGACGTCCGCCCGGCCGGTCACCCCCTGCGGCGGCTGGGGGCCCGGCACTGGCCGAGGCGGAACGGGCATCCGGCACGTGACGCGCTGATCGGCGCTGGGCTGGCCGGCTATGCGTGGATCGCGGGCAGCACGGCACCATTCAGCGGGAAAGCCCTGGTAAGCGTGCTTATCCCAGGTGCCGTTCTGGGCGCGATCGCCTACGGGCGGCCACCCGAGCGCCTCCCCGCCCCGGATAAGCTCGACATTACGGGCGTCTCCTACTGGCTTATCTGCCTGGCGGCCGGGTTCGAATGGGAGGCATCGGCGTTCAAGGACAACTCGCTGCCATGGCATCCCTCGCTTACCGACCTCATCAATCCACTGCTCCATCCGCACCCGGTGAGAAGCGCCGCCATCCTCGTCTGGCTCTTGGTCGGCTGGGGTCTGGTAAGGCGGTGACCGGATCATGACAACCCGTGTCATCACCATCGTCGTGTTCGCCTTCCTGACCGCCGTCCTGATCGCGCTGGAGGTCATCGGCCGGCGGCGGACGTCACGCATCCCCACGGTCGGCGAATGGCTCGGCTACCTGATGCGGCCGCGTGTTGGCCGGGCGCTCATCCTGCTCGGGTGGTGGTGGCTCGGCTGGCACTATTTCGCCCGGTAGGTGCCGGGCGCGCCGCCACGCGCCGAATGCGGGGGTCCGCTAGGCTGAGCGCCGTGCTCTCGATCGCCAGACGCAAGCCGGTCAGCCCAGAGGCGCTGCGCAGGCACGCCGCCGACGTCGCACTCGCCGCGAGGTTCGACGAACTGCTCAAGCGCGCGCAGGACACTGAGCGTGTGTTCCGCGAAGCGCAGGCGGCCCACGCATCAATCGCCGACCTGCACCGGCTCGGCAAGGATCTGGACCGGGCCCTCACTGACGTGATGCGGGCCGCCTTCGCCGCCGAGCGCTCCGCGATCGGGACACGTGGCTACGACGATCGGATTTACCGGCGCAAGGCCAAGGCAACGCCCGCCGTACGCGCGTGGACCGCCGAGGCGGAACGCCTGCTGACCCTGCGCGAGAGTCACCAGCTGACCGGGATCCCCCGGCTGCCACCCACCCCCGCCACCCGGCGGGCCTGACCCGCCGGGCCAATCAGTTGCGGCTTCGCGGAGGCAATCCCAAGCCGGTTAGCCGGGCAATCCCACGCGGGTTCCCCGGCAGGCCCATGCGGGTCCCCCGTAATCCCATGTTGACTAGTCCCCGGCACTCTCCCCAATGGGGCAGACTGGGAGTGTTCCCCCGTCGGCGTTGCCCGCCAGCGAAGGCTTCGTCGTCATGTATATCCACAATCACCCAGAAAGCGCATCCACCAGAACTTACAAAGGGTGACTCAAAAAACCGTCACAACGGGCTATGTCGCAGCCTGTGTTTGCTCCGGCACACTATTATGTGATCGATACCACAGCGAGACCATGACTCAGGAGGCACGCCAAATGTGCCCGCACACGCCACCGTGTCCGGAAGCGAAAGCGCTGGACCGCGAGGCGGCCCGTACCGTCGTCAGCCACCCAGAGCAGGGCTGGAGCCTGCTCTGTAACGGCATCGTGGTTTTTGAAGACACCGGCGAGTTGCTCCCCGGCGGAGACACCATCGCGCCGCACCGGCCGACGGACATGAGGATGCCCTCCATGGCGCCTCCCAGCTCGCCCGGCACTGGCTCGCCCGCGCCGGCGGCACCCGCAGTACCTGCGGCGTAGCCGCGCCGCCTAGCGCGGCCGCTGTCTCGCTGGGCGCGGGACCCCCAGGGACAGAATCTCGCGCAACCAGGATCCGACCGCATCCGCGACCGCCTCAGGTCTCCTGGACAGGGCGTGTGACTCCCCCGTCAGTACCACCACCCGCGTGGCATCGGCGCTGTCCGGGACCCCGAACGGATCGCGGTCTCCATTGACCACGAGCACGTCGGTCCCGGCCTCGCGCAGTTCGTTCGCCCGCGAGCGCTCCGGGCGCCCCGGCGGATGCAGCGGGAAGGCGAGCGCGACGACGGCTCGTGCCCCGACCGCGCGCGCCGTGCGGCAGGCGACCCGCGCGCCATTGCTGCGCCCGCCCTGAATGAGCGGGAGAGCGGGAGCCGACTTGCGCCCGCCCGGGCCGCGCACGGCCGGCCGCCGCGCGGCCTCCGGGCTCCCGCCAATCGAGTCCCGCAGGGCTTCGACGATCTCCACCCAGGCCGCGTCCTGGCGTGCGGTCGAGCCAGGCACGCGCCGCCCCTTGACCCCGTACGGCTGGGTCACCCTGGCCACCACGCCGCCTTGCCGCAGTGCCGCATCCCGCGCCGCCAGCAGGTCGGGCGCCTCGACACCGCCGCCGGCGCCGTGCGTCAGCACGAACAGGAACGCGGGCCGCGCGTTCCCAGGCGGCCTGCGACCAGCGCCCCCCGAGGCTGGGCTTCGCGAGACGGGACCTCCTGAACCCGGGCTGGCTCCGGGCCGGCCACCCCCAAGTCGGCCGCTGCCAGGGTGATCGGCCCCAGCACGATCGGCCCCAGCACGATCGGCCCCAGGGTGATCACCCTCAGGGTGATCGATCTCCACCCAGGCCGGGCCCTCGCTGGTCACGATCTCCACGCCGCGCAGCGTAGCCCAATGCCTGCCCGACGCCAGCGACTGTGGATATTCACTAGCAGTTAAGTTCCTGGACCCTCCGAGGGCCAGGAACTTAACTGCTCTTATTTTCCGGCTCCCCGTCAGGACATGCGGATGACCTGGCCAGTGATTTAGCGGGCCTGATGTGAGGCCAGCAGGGTGATCACTTCTGCGACCTCTTCCCCGCTGCGGGCCCGCAACTCGGCGTAGGCGTCGGGGTAGCCGCCCTCGCTCGCGTGCTCGGCGGGATCCAGGCGTAGAAAAGTAATGAAGACAGCCACGCCCTGCGCGGCCAGCGCACGCGCGACCGCCGCGCCGATCCCCTGATTAGCGCCGGTGACGAGGGCCACCCGGCCGCTCAGACCCGGGTCGATCACGCAGTCATCCTCGCATCATGCGCCGCTGGCCGGGTTCGTGGGCGGAATGTGTTGGCCCTCCAGCGCGTAGCGTCCAAGAACGGGACAGACGCGACCTCCCGGGACCCTCTGTTTCATGACCGCGGTTGATTGGTGGTCGCCCGCGGCCAGTGATCCACCGCGATCATGAAGGCTTCAGACGTCGAGGATCTTCTTGAGGAACTGGCCGGTGTAGCTGTCCTCGGTCATCGCCACCTGCTCGGGGGTGCCTGTCGCGATGACCTCGCCGCCACGCGAGCCTCCGTCGGGACCAAGGTCGATGACCCAGTCCGCGGTCTTGATGACGTCGAGGTTGTGCTCGATCACGATGACCGTGTTCCCCCCCTCCACCAGGCGGTTCAGCATCCCGAGCAGCTTGCGGATGTCTTCGAAGTGCAGCCCGGTGGTGGGCTCGTCCAGCACGTAGATCGTCCGCCCGGTGGAACGGCGCTGCAGTTCCGAGGCGAGCTTGACCCGCTGCGCCTCACCGCCCGACAGCGTGGGCGCCGGCTGGCCGAGCCGGACATACCCCAGCCCGACGTCGGTCAGGGTCTTCAGGTGCCGGTGGATGGCGGGGATGGCCTCGAAGAACTCCGCACCTTCCTCGATCGGCATGTCGAGCACGTCGGCGATCGTCTTGCCCTTGTAGTGAACTTGCAGCGTGTCGGTGTTGTACCGGGCGCCGTGACATACCTCGCACGGCACGTAGACGTCCGGCAGGAACTGCATCTCGATCTTGATGGTGCCATCGCCCGAGCATGCCTCGCAGCGGCCGCCCTTGACGTTGAAGGAGAACCGCCCGGGCTGGTAACCGCGGATCTTCGCCTCGGTGGTCTGCGAGAACAGCCGCCGGACGTGGTCGAACACACCGGTGTAGGTCGCCGGGTTGGATCGCGGCGTACGGCCGATAGGCCCCTGGTCAACGTGCACGACCTTGTCGAGGTGCTGCATGCCGGTGACCCGCAGGTGCCGGCCCGGCACGATCCGCGTCCCGTGCAGCTCCCTGGCCAGCGCGTTGTACAGGATGTCGTTGACCAGGGTCGACTTGCCCGAACCGGATACCCCGGTCACCGCGATGAAGCAGCCGAGCGGGAACGCCACGTCCACGTTCTTCAGGTTGTGCTCATTCGCGCCCTTGACCATCACCTCCTTGCCGCGCACCCGCTTCCTGCGCACGGCGGGCAGCGGGATGGCCTCGCGTCCGGTCAGGTACGCGCCGGTCAGCGATTCCTTGCTGGCCAGCAGGTCAGCCACAGGCCCGGACACGACGATCTTGCCACCGTGCTCGCCGGCCCCGGGGCCGATGTCAACCACCCAGTCGGCGGCCCGGATGGTGTCCTCGTCGTGCTCGACAACGATCAGCGTGTTCCCCAGGTCCCGCAGCCTGATCAGGGTCTCCAGCAGCCGGTGGTTGTCCCGCTGGTGCAGGCCGATGGACGGCTCGTCAAGCACGTACAGCACCCCGACCAGGCCGGAGCCGATCTGGGTGGCCAGCCTGATCCGCTGTGCCTCGCCCCCGGCCAGCGTCGCCGACGCCCGGTCCAGTGTCAGGTAGTCCAGGCCCACATCCAGCAGGAACCCCAGCCGGGCATTGACCTCCTTGAGGATGCGCCCCGCGATCTGCATGTCCCGGTCGGACAGCTCTAGGCCGAGCAGCAGCTTCGCCATCTCGCCGATGGGCAGGGCGCAGATATCGGCGATAGACCTGCCGTCCACCGTCACGGCCAGGGACACCGGCTTCAGCCGCGATCCATGGCACGACGGGCAGGGCACCTCGCGCATGTAGCCCGCGAACCGCTCCCGGCTTGAGTCGCTCTCCGCCTCCGAGTGACGCCGTTCGATATACGGGACCGCGCCCTCGAACGTCGTGTAATACGACCGCTCCCGGCCGTACCTGTTCTTGTACCGGACATGGACCTGCTCGCCGTAGCCGTACAGCAGCGCCTTGCAGGCCGCGGCCGGCAGCCTCGACCACGGGGTCTTGATGCTGAACCCCATCGTCGCGCCGAGCGCCTCGATCAGCCTGATGAAGTAGTCATTGACGTGCCCGCCGCTCCACGGCCCTACCGCCCCGTCGGCCAGGCTCTTCGCTGGATCAGGCACGACGAGCTCCGGGTCGACCTCCATCCGCGTGCCGAGCCCGGTGCACTCGGGGCAGGCACCCCACGGCGAGTTGAACGAGAAGGACCGCGGCTCGAGCTCGTCGAAGGACAGGTCGTCGTAGAGGCAGGCCAGGTGCTCGGAGTACATCCGCTCCCGGTGCGGATCGGTCTCTGGCAGGTCCACGAAATCCAGCACGACGACCCCGCCGGACAAAGACAGGGACGTCTCCACCGAGTCGGTCAGCCGGCGCCGCGCGTCCTGCTTGACGGCCAGCCGGTCCACCACCACCTCGATGGTGTGCTTCTCGTATTTCTTCAGCGTGGGCAGGTTCCCCGCGGCCGCATCGTCCAGCCGGACCACGATGCCATCCACCCTGGCCCGCGAGTACCCCTTGGCCTGCAGTTCCCGCAGCAACTCCCCGTACTCGCCCTTACGGCTGCGGACCACCGGCGCCAGCACCTGGAACCTGGTGCCCTCGTCGGCTTCCAGCACCCGGTCCACGATCTGCTGCGGCGTCTGCCTGGCGATCGGCCGGCCGCAGACCGGGCAGTGCGGCTTGCCCACCCGCGCGTAGAGCAGCCGCAGGTAGTCGTACACCTCGGTGATCGTCCCGACGGTGGACCGCGGGTTGCGGCTGGCCGCCTTCTGGTCGATCGAGACGGCCGGGGAAAGCCCGTCGATGAAGTCCACGTCGGGCTTGTCCATCTGCCCGAGGAACTGCCGGGCATACGCCGACAGCGACTCCACGTACCGGCGCTGGCCCTCGGCGAAGATGGTGTCGAAGGCCAGGCTGGACTTGCCAGAACCGGACAGCCCGGTGAACACGATGAGGGCGTCCCTGGGCAGGTCGAGCGACACGTCTTTGAGGTTGTGCTCGCGCGCCCCGCGCACAACGAGACGATCAGCCACAGCGCTCTGCTCTCTGGATGGTTCCGGCCGCGGTCAAGGGACACGTCATGGTATCCGGGGGCGCTGACAAAACCGGTTCCCCCAGCTCCCACCGCCAGTGCCGCAGCGCAATGCCACGAAGTCGCAGGGCGCTGGCGGCAGCGGGGGGTTCCGGGGGGCCGCCCCCCCGGGCCAGCACAGCCCAGGCCGTGGTCCTAGCGTGCCATGCCGAGGGAGAGGATTAGCACCGATACCCGAAAGGTGAAGCGCATGGATGAGGTCAGTCATTCCCTGAGCCGGCTCGCCGCCGCGACCGGCCGCCTGCTCGCGTCGGCGACCGCGCTGAGCGACGCCCAGGTGCGCGAGGCGTCGGCGCTGCCGGGGTGGACCCGCGGGCACGTGCTCAGCCACATCGCGCGCAACGCCGACGGGCTGCGCAACCTGCTGATCTGGGCCCGGGCCGGCACCGAGACCCCCATGTATCTGAGTGCGCAGTCTCGTAACGATGACATCGTGGCTGGCGCCGGGCGGCCGGGGGCCGCCCTGGCGGCCGACGTGCGCGGGTCCGCGGCTGCCTTCGCCGCCGAGGCGGCGAACATGCCGGACGACGCATGGGTCAACCAGGTGCGCGCGTTGAACGGGCCGCCGTTCCCGGCGCTCGGGGTGCTGGACCGGCGGCTGTCGGAGGTGGAGATCCACCACGTGGACCTCGCGGCGGGCTACTCCCCCGCCGACTGGCCGGCCGGCTTCGTCGCCGATGCGCTGCCCAGGGTCGCCGAGTCATTCACCGGCCGGGGTGACACGCCACGTTGCCTGATCTGGGCAGAGGATGCGCCGCACGGGTACCGGATCGGCCCTGAGGGCACCAGCGACCCGCCGATCGTGGTGCGTGGGCAGCCCGCCGACCTGCTGGCCTGGCTGCTCGGCAGGGACCGCGGTACCGGGCTGCGGGTAACCGGTGCCGCGGCCGCCGCGCCGGCGCTGCCCGCATGGCGGTGACCACGCCGGGTAGATGCGGCCGGCGGGCTGCCGGAGGTGCCGGGCACCACGGCGCTTCCGTTTGGTAGGAAATGAACTGACGCGAACCGAAGGAGAGACGACGTGGCCTATACCGGGGACGTGACCGTCGGGGGCCCGCCCGACGCGAGGGAGATCACCGGGCTCAAGGTGAGCAAGCTCGCCGTGGGGCCCATGGACAACAACGCCTACCTGCTCGAATGCACGCAGACCGGCGCCCTGGTGCTGATCGACGCGGCCAACGAGGCGCCCCGGCTGCTCGAACTGCTC
>DASWFT010000115.1:0-23158 GCA_036394075.1 Streptosporangiaceae bacterium | reverse complement strand
TGCCGTTCTGGACACCGATGCCGCTCATTACGCAGATGCCCTGGGGCTCGACGAAAATCTGGCCCTCCTCGTTCTCGTTCGAGCCGACGGCATTGCCGAAATAATCGTAGGCGCGGCGGAACCACGCGCCGTCCCAGGCGTGCTCGACGATCGACCCAGCCATCTTCTCCGCCGCTGCCCGGTAGCTGGAGGCGTCGCCAGCCAGGCCGCGCCGCTCGGCTATCTCGGCGAGATCCTTGGCGGCGAGAATGAAGAGTCCGGCGATGAACACCGACTCGGCACCACCGCCGTCTTTGTTGACCGTCGTTTGGAATGATTCTCCCGGTGTATCGGAGAAGCAGTTGAGGTTCAGGCAGTCATTCCAGTCGGCCCGGCCGATGAGTGGCAGCCCATGCGGGCCGAGCCGGTCCAGCGTGTAACGCAGCGACCGCTCCAAATGCACATAGAGTGCCGTCGCGCTGTCCTCGGCGTTGTCGTAAGGCACGGGCTCGTCGAGGATCGAGGCGTCGCCGGTCTCCTTGAGGTAGGCGGCAACGCCCAGGACAAGCCACAGCGGGTCGTCGTTGAACCCGGACCCGATGTCGTTGTTCCCGCGTTTGGTGAGCGGCTGGAACTGATGGTAGGCACCGCCGGTGGCGAGTTGCGTGCTGGCCAGGTCAAGGATCCTGGCCCGGGATCGGCCGGGTGCCATGTGGACGAACCCAAGCAAGTCCTGGTTGGAGTCGCGGAACCCCATACCCCGGCCAATGCCGGACTCGAACAGCGACACCGAGCGGCTCATCTCGAACGTCACCACGCACTGGTAGGGATTCCAGATGTTCGCCATCCGGTTGGCATCGCCGTCGGGCGTGTCGACCCGGAGGGTCGACAGCAGCGACGTCCACGACTCCCGCAGGCGATCGAAACCCTCGGCGACCGTCGCTGGCTGCAGCCAGCGGTCGATGACCGGGCGGACGAGAGCCTTGTTGATGACCCCTGAGCCCGGAGGGTCGAACTTCTGGTCGCGGGGGTTCTCCCAGTAGCCGAGGAGGAAGACCACCTCCCGTGTCTCGCCTGGAGCGAGCGAGAGCCGCACATGGTGGCTGCCGTGCGGCGACCAGCCATGCGCGATCGAGTTGAATGACTCGCCACGCTCCACCGCCGCCGGCCGGTCCCAGCCCCGGTAGGCACCGAGGAACGCGGCGCGCTGCGTGTCGAACCCGGCCAGCGGCTCGGAGCAGGCGAAGTACGCGACGTGATCGCGCCTCTCCCGGTACTCGGTCTTGTGGTAGATGACACCGTCGGCGACTTCTACCTCGCCCGTTGAGTAGTTGCGCTGGAAGTTCGTCGCGTCATCCTGGGCATCCCACAAGCAGAACTCCACCGACGAGAACACTGATATGTCGGCCGGGGTGTCGCGCTCGTTCGAGACGCGCAGCCGCCAGATCTCGAGCGTCTCGTCGAGCGGCACGAAATACAGGGTTTCCGCGCGCACACCCAGATACGCCGAGGCGATCTGGGTGTAGGAAAGCCCGTGCCGGCATTCGTAGTGGTCGAGTTTCCGCTGGGTCGGCTGCCACGATGGTGACCAATACTGGCCAGAGCCATTGTCCCGCAGATAGACATAGCGGCCGCCCGAGTCGGGCGGGACGCTGTTGTAGCGATAGCGAGTAATTCTGCGTAGCCGGGCGTCTCGATAGCAGGAATAACCGCCGGCCGTGTTCGAGATGATGCCAAAGAATGCATCCGTTCCCAGATAGTTAATCCAGGGTAGAGGTGTGTCTGGGCGGGTGATGACGTACTCGCGGCGAGTGTCGTCGAAGTGGCCATAGCGCACTGTTTACCCCTTGCTGCTGACAGGGTCCGGGCAGGTAGGCGAGAGGACGCTTCAATGTGACACTGCGTGATGCCGGACGCAACGGCGGGCGAATTTCACGACATGTCCGGGCGACATGGGATGACTGGCCTAGATCATCCAAAAATCATATCGTCGCAGGTTAACACCGTAATGGCCGCCGGGCTTCAGCTCGGCGGCCGTGCTGCTGGCCAATATCCAGGTACCCAACAGCGGTGTAACTTACAGACCCTCAGGTGAGGCGCCCGATCATGCCCACCGCCTGTGCGCGCGGTAGGCCCGGTCATAGGTAATCTCGCCGCTGCAGAAGATGGAGGGAGACCCATCCGGGTATCACGGGCAGCCAGTAGGTGGCCAGCCGGTAGGCCAGGACGGACGCCACCGCGGCACCGGGGCTCAGGCCGACCCCGGTCAGGCCGGCGACCAGCGCGGCCTCGATAGGTCCGAGGCCGCCGGGGGTGGGAGAGGCGGCGGCGATGGCTGAGGCGGCCATGTAGACGGCACCGATCTCCGCGAACCCGGCGCCGCCACCGAACGCCTGCACGGAGGCGGCCAGGCCACCGATGTAGGCCAAGGTCACCATCGCCGAGCCGCCGATCAGCAGGGCCAGCTTGACCGGGCTGGCCGCAACTCTTCGCAGGCTGGCCGAAGCGGACCGCAGGCCTTTCAGCAGCCGGGTCGCGGCGAACCGGCGCCCCTGACGGGTGGCCAGCACGATGCCGATCAGGGCCGCTACCACGGCGAGGATCAGTAGCAGCTTGCTGGCCGATGGCAGCTTGAACGCCTGGGTCAGGCCGCGGCTCGCCCAGGTGAAGAAAATCACCAGCAGGATCCCGTGGACCACGGCTCCGGCCAGGGCGCTGAGTCCGACCGCCGCGACACCCGCAGCCGGGTCGACCCCGGATTTCTGGAGGTAGCGAGCATTCAGTGCCATGCCGCCGACGTTGGCCGGGGAAACCCGATTGACGAACGATGAGGCGGCCTGCGTCAGGACGGTGGGCCAGAACGGCACCCGTCCGGGCACGCCGCCTATCAATGAGACCGCGCTCGCCAGGTAGGTCAGAGCCGACATGGCGATGACGAGAGCCAGCCACGCCCAGTGCGCCGATTGGATGGCCCGCCAGCCACTGCCCACGTCTACGTGTGCCAGCTGCGGAAGAATGAAGTAGAAGGCGCCTGCGGCAGCGGCGATCGTCAGCAGCGTGCGGGGTCGGACCCGCTGGATGCGGGCCAGTTGCTGGTCGGTGCCGCCCGTGGCCGCGGCCGCCGCTGACCTGGTCTTGGCCAGCAGGCCTTCGTGGTGGGCGATGGCCTTACGGGTGGCGGCCGACAGCGCCAGTGGCTGGAGCAAGGGCCCCCCGGGCGCCACACCGTCGGCGCCGAGCACAGTGACGGCGCTCGACGCGGCCCGGTCGGCGCCGACCAGGATGGCCAGCGAGGCCATGAGTTCCGCTGTGTCGAGGTCCTTTTGCCGCTGCGTGGCGGCCAGGTCGGAAAAGCTGAAGTCACTCAGCACGGGCTGTCCCGCATGCTCGACCATCACGTTGGCCGCGCGCAGTGATCGATGGGCGATCCCGGCGCGGTGCAGGGTGTTCACCTCGGCCCATAGCTGGCGGAGCAGGTCGTCGCCGATCCGCTGGGCCGGGATCTGGTCCAGTGAGCTGCCGTCCACCCGTTCCATGGCCAGCAGCACAGTCCCGTCAGCGGCTTTGATCACCCGGTCGACGCGTGGGACATGGACGCCGGCCCGCTCGGCCATCATCCCGGCCAGGGCCTGGTGCTCGACCGCCTGGATGAGCGACGCAGCCGGCCGCGTGTCACCGACGTTGCGTAGTCGGGCGAACCTGTACGCCCGGTACAGCAGGTCGGCGTCGCGATGGTCGGAGCCGAGGGCTTTGATGAACAGCCGCCGCCCGTCATCCGTGACCGCTGTGAACGGGCGGGAACCCTTGGCCCCGACGCGGGCTGGCGCGACGGAGTGGACCGGCAGGCCAGCGGCTCGCAGCACGGCAGCTATCCCATCGGGTCCCATCCGCCGGTCCGGCACGCCGAACGCCACCAGCACGCCGGCTCCCACGGTCATCCCGGCGGCCAGTGCGAGGACCAGTTCCATCGGCAGGACCGCGCCGGCGGCCAGCCGCACCGCTCCGGCGGTGCCCAGCGTGATCCATGCCGTCCGCCGCCACGGGCGGCTCAGCCAGGGCGACGCGGCGACCGTTACGGCCACCGCGCCCGCGAGAAGGGGCGGCCCGGGAAACGCCGCGCTGGCCAGCCACCCGCTGCGCCCGTCAATGATGGCTACCGCGTGCGGATGCTGGCCGCCGACCAGGTAGAAGATGCCCGCCAGTGCGGCCCCGGCCGCCACGGCACCCCCCGCCAAGCCGGCCAGCAGGCGGAACCGGCGGTAGCGCAGGGCGACGGCTGTCACCCCGACGGCGGCGACGACCAAGGCCACCTGCACCAGACCGACCAGGATCCGTCCGGCCGGGTCATATCCGAACCATGTGACGCTGGATGCAGCGGGACCAAGTAGCCGGCTGGGAGCCAGCGACACGACCGCGATGGCCCCGATAAGTACCAGCCCTCCGGCGATGAGGCGGATGACATCGCCCGGATGACGGTAGCGAGACGACGGCAGAAACCGCCTCGGCCGCTCCGTGATCGGCGGTTTGGCGCCTGGGGCGGGCCGAGCGCCGGTCAGGTCGTCGCCTCGATGAGTCTCATCAGCCTGATGCGTTCGTTCCGGATTCATGCCGGTCTTCGCCTCCCCGCCGCCCGGTCCGGTGGGCGGATACCAGCCGGGCGTTCCGCCCCGGCAGACCGCTGCCGCCCGCCCTGCCACCGCTGGAACTGGCCAACCACCAGGCCAGCCAGCAGGGGGCATGACGTCCCGAGAAGGATCCCGGCAACAGCGTCGGACAGCCAGTGGGCACCCAGGTAAGCGCGGGAAAGCCCCATCAGGATCGAGAAGGCCACCGCGGCCAGGCCCCACCAGGCGCGCCGCCTCCCCGCGGGAACCAGGGCAATAACGGCGGCCACAACGGTGACCGATGCGGCGACGGCGTGGCCGGACGGGAACGACGCACCGCTCGTTGCCACCAGCGACCCGGGCGGCCTGGCCCGGCCGTAGATCCCTTTCAGCAGGCCGATCAGGACCTCGGACATCACGATGGCTGCGGTGAAGGCGGCCAGATGCCACCACCGTCGCCGCAGGGCCAGGAAACCGGCGACCGCGATCCGCACCGGCAGGGTGACGTACACCAGCCCGAGCAGGTTGAAGACCTTGGCGATCGCGGTGAGCGGCGGGTCACGGCCGGAGATCATCAGCCGCAGCCACGCATCGTCCAGCCGCTGGATGCTGCTCAGCGTGCCGTGGTCGCCGACCGCGGCGAAAACGCCAGCCGTGAGCGCCACCACTACGGCAGTGACGGCAGCGTCCCGGCCAGGTGCGGCCAGAAGCGCGTGCTCTTCCCGCCGCGGTGCCGCGTGTCGGTTCATGGACATGCGGCTCCTCGCCCGCACAATGCAAGACCCTCGGTCTGCCGGACATGATCGACCAGCCTCGACCGTGGCACGAACGCCACCGCGGTGTCGGCCGCCCCGGCCAGGACTGGGGATACGCCGGGCGGGAACCGGAACTCGTAGCTGACGCAACCACCGGGGAAAGTGTAGAAGCGCAGGTCGGAAAACTGCGGTACCAGGCTGAGTGGCCGCTCGAACCGCCGGGTGCCGGGCTGGTCGGAGGGGATCTGGCGGGCGCCGGCGGTGTCGCAGGCCGCGGCCAGGGTGATGGTCGCGGCACGCGGGCCGGCCTGGTCAGAGTCCAGCCAGAAGCTGGCCCGGCCGCTGACGACGTCCGCGCCGCCTACCCGCCAGCCCGACGGAAGCGCGGCGATGCAGGGCAGGACCGCCGCGGAGGGGACAGCCTGGGCAGTCAGGATGATCGAGTGGCCGGTGCCGCAGTCCGGGGCGTACGCGCCTATGTTCTCGGCCGGGAAGAACGCCTTGCCGCCGACCAAGGTGACCACGGTGACCGCGGCGAGCATGCCCGCGGCCAGGCTCACCCGCCGGACGCTCCAGCGCTGCAGCACGATCGGCCGCCGCGCAGGGGCGAGCTTCCGGAACTCGCCGAGCAGATCGCGTGGGTCCCGTTTCATGAAGGCGCGCAACTGCGTCGGGCTCGCCACCCCGCGGGTCGCGGCGAAGGCTTCCGAGAGCTCAGCCTCGGTGAAGTAAGTAAGCGCCCGCCGGTAGACGCGTTGCGGGTCGGACCGCACGGCGAGCACCAGCATCATGTTGCCGAGGTCGACCGCCTGCCGCCACGGCGACGGCCGCACCTGGACAAAGAACACGTCGATCAGTAGCAGCTGTCCTTCGCGGACCATGAGGTTGCCCGGCTTGATGTCCCGATGGGCGATCCCCGCGTCCCACAGTTTGCGGATCAGCGCCAGCCCCTGGTCGATCACATGGTCATCGACTTCGGCGTCACCGATTTCCACGGCGCCCTGGAAGAACTCGGTGACCAGCATGTACTCGCGTTCGGGAGTGATCTCCACGATGCCACAGGGCCGGGCCGTGCGGACCCCGACGTCCTCCAGCAGGCGGAGGGCGTAGTCCTCGTACTCGGCCAGGCGCCGCACAGTCTGGAAAGGATGCTCGTCCTCGAGCGACCCGTAGAGGATTGTTCGCCAGACCTTGTACCAGCGGTCGGCGCGGACGTGGCCCCGCGTGTAGAGCTTGGCGAACAGGAACTCGTCCGGGTCTCCCTCGACCCGGAGCCGCAGCGGGGTAGAGCCGGCGGAGGACTCCAGCCCGACCGGCGTGACCTCGACGACGATCAGCCCAAGCTGGTCGCGCATGGCCTGCCGGATCGCTTCGCCCCGCCGGCCGGTGACATCAACGTGCGCCGTCCGGCCGCGCCGGTAGGCCACCGGGAACACCTCGTTCGGGGTGAAGAATCGGAACGCGGTGACCGGGATCGCGACGCCCAGGGCCACGCCGAGCAGCACATCGCCGGGATGATCGACACCGAGGTACAGGCGGGCCAGGCAGAACAACCCAATGATGACCGCCGCGGCCACCTTCGCGTAGGAGCGCGGGCGGCCTGCTACCGCCAGGCAGTACGCGGCGCCGATCAGGAAGATCGTGAGGGCCGCCACCGGGGGCGACGGCGTCGAGTACCCGCCCCAGCTGGCGATGATCGGCACTCCGTAAGGCCGCGGCCTGGTCAGGCCACTGTAGATCCACTGCCCGACAATCACGAGGAAGAACAGGCTGCACACGAACACCAGCAGATGCCGCCAGCGCCGGAATGCCATGGTCAGCGCGACCACCGACAGCCCGACCACCGTGACCCCCCAGCCGGAGCCGGCCACCTTGATGCCGTTGGCGACATCGGTCAGCCACGGCGTCCGTATCCCCGCCAGGAGGTGCAGCACCCGTGTACTGAGCCGATCATCAAACCGGAGCGACGGAGCGTGCTGCGAGACCAGGAACGCACCGCCGAGAACCACGGCCGCAAGGATCAGCCACGCCGTGGTGCTCACCGCGATCGGGTGTGGCAGCGGCGGCGGCGCCCCGGTGGGGCGGCGCTGGCGACGAGACCGGTGGAGGGCCGATCCCGCTCGGAGGCCTTCCGGGCCATCCAGCGAGGTTGCGGTCTCGGGATTCTCGCTCATCGAACCGCGCGTTCCTTCGAGACCAGCCCCTGCGTTCGCAGCCAGCTCCCGGCCACCAGGCGAGGGTCCTGCCCGTCTAGCTGCACCAAGGCGTCCATCCCGCGCAGCGAGCCGGTGTCCAGGCGAGCGGACACCGTGTTGAGCACGGCTACTACACCTGCGCCGTAGCGGGCGACGACATCCCGGCGCACCAGGGGAGTGACGTTCTCAGCGGGTTGCAGGCCGCGATCATCGGCCAAGACCACGAGATGGCGTGCCCGGATGCTCGGATTGGTACTGAACAGCAGGGCGACGTCGACGTCCCCCGCGTTCAGCGCCTGAAGTGTCAGCGGCCCCCCGGCGTCGAGCGGGACGAACGCCCTGAAATGGAGTCCGTAGGTGCGCTTCAGGCCCGGCAGGCAGTACGCGCGCCCAGGACACTCGGGCGGCCCGCCGAACACCAGGCGGGGCGCGACCCTGGCGAGATCTGCGATCGACCGCAGCTCATAGTGGGCCGCGGTCGCGGCCGTGACCACGATCGCGTTGGCGTCCTGGGCGGCGGCCGGGCGCCCGACCAGGAGTCCGATGCCCGCCACCGAGCCCATCAGGGCCCGGTTGGCTGCCTCAGCATTGGACGTGGCGGATAGACGTCCCAGGCTGACAAACTCCAGTGCCGACCCGGCGTACTCCGGCACCAGCTGGAGCAGGCCGCTCATCAGCGCGGGATCGACCAGCTCGCGGCTGCCCAGGTCGGGCAGGATCCGGACGGGGAAGCCCCGCGCCGCGAGCGCGCCCCCATAGATCTCGGCCAGCAGGACGCTCTCCGGGAAGTCGAAAGACCCCACGGTGATCGCGGAACGGTCCCGCCCGGCTCCGTGCCCGTCGGAAGGTGAGCCGCCACCGCTCCATGACATGCAGGCAGAGCACACCACGGCGAGCACAATCGACGAGGCAGCGCGACTCAGGGTCCCTGGTGTCAGCATGCGTTGCCTCACGTTCCCCAACGCCGGCGGAGGCAAATCGGCCGACGGCGGTGTGGCCATTCCCCAAAGGCCAGCCTCGGCCCAATCCGCCCCCGCCATCGTCCGGCGCACACGGTGAGGGTGGTGGCCTGCCGCGGACTGGCACGGGAAACTCGAACCCGCATCGCCAGGCTTCGGTGTTGCTGATGCTTACACAGCCAGCAGCAGGTGGCCCCGTGCCGCGGGACGGTCGCCCTTGTCCTGACGCTACGCTGGGGCTTTGCCGGGGGTCAAGACGGAACGTATCGTTCTGCCATTCGGCGCTCAGGGTCGTCGGACCGTCGCGGCGTCATGCCGGGCGATTACCACACCGATTCCCTCCAGCAGCCAGCGCCGATCTTGGATAAGGAGCGAACCCAATCATGAGCACGGGCCCGGCAGGTCAGCCGCCGGTCACGGCCTCGGAGCGCCGCCGCAGCATCCGCTCGCACCAGGCCATCCTGGCCGCGACCACACAACTGCTAGCCGAGGTGGGCTACACCGCGCTGACCATCGAGGGCGTCGCCGCCCGTGCCGGGGTAGGCAAGGCGACTGTGTACCGGTGGTGGCCATCAAAGGGAGCGCTGGTCATCGAGGCGATGAACGCGGCGCTGACCATGCCGTCCCTCCCCGATTCCGGCGACCTACGTCAAGATCTGCTCGCCGTCATACGGGGCATCGTTCAGATCTTCGCCAGCAGCCCCGAGGGTGCGGTCATTCCGGCCCTGGCCGCCGACGTCATGCGCGACCCCGAGATGGCTGAGTTCCGGAACCAGATGATCCGCCCACGGCGCTCAGCCGTCACGGAACTCCTCCGCCGTGCGGCGGACCGCGGCGACCTGCCATCGGACGTCGATACCGAGTTGCTGCTCGATGTGTCCGCCGGTGCCGTGTTCTACCGAGTGCTGGTCAGCGGCCAGCCCGTGAACGACCTCCTCGCCGAGCAGTTGGTCAGCCTGCTGCTCGATGGCAAGGCGCCCGTCAAGGCCAGCGACAGCGCAGCTTCTAGCGTGCCTTGACGTCCAGGTGCGCGTCCGACTCGATGGTTAACTGGGCTCAGCACTCTTGAGTCGTTAACCGTCGTGGCCACGGCGCTGCCCATAGACGGGCCTGAGCCAGTGTGCAGCAGGCCGCCGAACTCCTGGTCAGTTCACTACCACGACCATCTTTCCGCCGGCCTGGCCGGCCTCCATGACCCGGTGAGCCTCGACGATCTCGTCGAAGCGGAAGACCCGGGCAGGCTTGGCCTTATAGGTGCCTGCCTCCGCCTTTGCGATCATGTCGGCCAGCGGAATGTCGGCGAGCGGGAATTCCTTGGAGCCGAGCACGAATGCGCTGCCGTAAAAGCTGACCTGGACCCCGGTGGGCAGGTCCGCCGAGATGAACGGTGGCCGGGAACGCTGAGGTCAGGCGAGGCCGGTGAAGGCGTTGTCAACGATCGCTCGCAGCACCTCCTCGTCTGGGTTGGCCTTGCCGACGACCATCAGGCCCTGGCTGGTGGCGACCAGGAGCTTGGCCTTCCCGACCGGGTCGGCGGATGCGGGGACCTCGCCGCGGCGGATGGCCGTGCGCAGCGCGGCGGTGAAGCAGCGCTCCAGCCGGGCCAGGTGCCCCCGCACGACCGCGGCGACCTCGTCGTCCTCGGCGGCTTTCTCGATCGCGCTGTTGACCAGCAGGCAGCCCTGGCGTCCCTCGGGGCTGAGCAGATCGCGCACCAGCCCGTCGAAGTACGCACGTATTTCCGCCACCGACGCGTCCGGACCCTCCAGATCTCCGAGCTTCTGCGGCACGACCAGCCTCGAGTACCGCTCCAGCGATCCCATCAGCAGGGCGTGCTTCCCCCCGGGAAACGCTCCGTAGAGGCTGCCGGGCTTGACGCCGGTCGCTCGGACCAGGTCGTCTACCGACGTAGCGCGGTACCCGCGCTCCCAGAACTGGTGCATCGCGGAGTCGAGCACCTCGTCGGGCTCGAATTCTCGTGGGCGCGCCATGGCTGGGAGAATACACGAACGATCGTTCAAGAACAAGCGCGGCGGGCTTCAGCACGGCCCTGTGCCTGCTTCACGTCAACGCGCGCGCCGGGACCGGCGGGTCGCGACGGTCCGCGCCGCGATGGAAAACACCAGCACCCCGAAGACCAGCACCAGGGCACCGGTCCACGCCCTGGCCTGCTGGGCGGGAAACGGCGACCGCGAGTTCGTGAATATCTCCAGTGTCAGCGCTGCTTGCGGCCCGTTCCAGTTCGTCCAGGGGACGAGCAGTTGGTTTCCGAAGGCCGTCAGCAGCAGCGGCGCGGTCTCCCCGGCTACCCTGGCCACCGCCAGCAGGGCACCGGTCATGATGCCGGGCAGGGCCGTGGGCAGGGCTACTGAGACGATCGTGCGCCACTTGCGCACGCCCAGGCGAGCGCCGCCTCCCGCAGGTCATCCGGTACCAGCCTGAGCGCCTCCTCAGACGTGCGGACGATGAGCGGGAGCATGAGGATCCCCAGCGCGAAGCCGCCTGCCCAGGCTGAGAACGAGCCCGTCGCAAGGACGACCACCGTGAACACGAAGATGCCCACAAAGATGGACGGGATCCCGGTCATCACGTCCGCGAAGAAACGGACCGTCGTGGCCAGCGGACCCCGAGCCTGATACTCGGACAAGTAGACCGCGGCCAGCACGCCGATCGGCACCGCGATGACCGTGCCGAGGGCGACCATCTTGACCGTTCCCCTGATGCCCGCCGCGAATCCGCCGCCGGGCGCGGTGGCCACGAACGGCTCCGGCTGGGTGAAGAAGCTCAGGGACAGCTGCCCGATACCCTTGGCGACGACATCGGCGAGGATGAGGGCAAGCGGCACGATCGCGATCAGCACGGCGGCGATCATGGTGCCCGTCATGATCCGGTCACGACGACGCCGGCTGGCCAGCGAGGTCACGTCGTGCCTCCTCTCCGGATGACGATGCGGGCGGCAATGTTGATCAGAAGGGTGAGCCCGAAGAGGACCACCCCCAGCGCGATGAGCGCAGCCTTGAACAAGGGCAGGCTCGCCGCCTCGTTGAATTGCAGCGCGATGTTCGCCGCGATGCTCGATCCCTGCTGGAACAAGTGGGACGTGATCTTCGGAAACCCGCCAATCAGGTACGCCACAGCGATGGTCTCGCCTACAGCCCGGCCGAAGCCGAGCATCACCGCGGCGACCACCCCTGACCTGGACCGGGGGAGTACTGCCAGCCGGATCATCTCCCACCTGGTCGCCCCGAGGGCGAGGGCAGCCTCGCGCTCCTCGGTCGGCACCGTCCTGAAGACCTCCCGGCAGACGGCCGAGATGATAGGCGTGATCATGAGAGCCAGGATCACGCCGGCGGTGGCGAAGTTCCGGCCCGACGCGAACTGCGAGAACAGCGGGATGAACCCCAGGTTGTTGGACATCGCCTGCCACAGCGGGGTGAGGAACGGGACCAGCACGAACACTCCCCACAGCCCGTACACGACGCTCGGGACAGCAGCCAGGAGATCGACCACGTAGCCGAGGCCTGTCCCCAGGCGCGGCGGCGCTACCTCACTGAGGAACAAAGCGATCAGCACGGCGACGGGAACGCCGATGAGGAGCGCGATGGCTGAGGTGACGAGGGTGCCGTAGATGAATGGCAGGCCCCCGAACTGCCCCGTCGCCGGATTCCAGGTGGTCCCGGTGGCCAGGCCGATCCCGGAGTGCTGGAAAGCCGGCCACGCCGCCCATGTGGTGCGGATCAGCATCCCGCCCAGCAGGAGCAGGACGACGGAGGCGCACCCAGCGGCACCGTAGCGGAACAGCGGGTCCGCGGACCGCCTGGGCCGGGTGCCGGCTTCCAGGCGGTCCGCGGTGAGCCGCGTCATCGGCGGTGCTGGCTGCCTGCTCAGTGGACCGTGTTGAGCGCAGCGAGGGACAGCTGGTCAAGCTTGGATGGCAGCGGGGCGTAGCCAAGCTTGGGAACCCCGTTCTGCTGCGTGGTCGCCAGATCCCACTTCAGCCACGCCTTCAGGTTGCTGCCCTTGGCCGAGTCCTTCTGCTTCTGGGCGATGAGGACGTAGGTCGGCGTCACGATCGGATATGCCGCGGGGTCCGACGAGTTGACCAGGCTGAAGGTCAGGTTGGTCAGATCCGTTGGATAGGTGGCCGCCGCCGACGCTGCGTTGGTGGAGGCTGTGGACGGCGCCACCGTTTTCCCGGCGGCGTTGACCAGCGATGCGACGGGGATATGGCCCTGGACGGCGTAGCCGTACTCGACGTAACCGATGGTGCCCTTGGTCTGCTGGACAGCGGCCGCCACGCCCGAGGTTCCGGTAGCCCCAGTGCCGACAGGCCAGGCTGGCGCTTTACTCGCCCCGACCTTGCTCGCCCACGCCGGGGAAATCGCCGTCAGGTAGGACGTGAAAGCGTAGGAGGTACCGGACGAGTCCGCCCTTTCCACGGGCTGGATCGCGTCCGACGGAAGCTTCACTCCCGGGTTCAGCTTCTTGATGGCGGGGTCATTCCACTTGCTGATGTTGCCCAGGTAGATATTTGCCAGCGTGGGGCCATCGAGCGTGAGGCTCGTGAGACCGGGCTCGTTGTAGGCCAGCGCCACCGCACCGATGATCATGGGGATGTGCAGGACGACGCTGCCCTGGCCGGCCTGGGCGGCAGCTTTCTCCGTGCCCGTCATCGGGGCGTCGGTGGCGCCGAAGTCCACCACTCCCTGGGTGAACTCGGAGATGCCGCCGCCTGAGCCGATCGCCTGGTAGTTGACCTGGGCGCTTTTGTTCACGCTCTGGTGATACTGCCCGGCCCACTGCTGGTACATGGGCGCGGCGAACGTGCTCCCGGCGCCGTTGATGACCGACGACGATGAGCCCGAGGTCGGCGACGCGCTCGAACTGCTGCACGCCGCGGCGAGCAGCAGGACGCCCAGCGCGCCGGCGCCCGCGGCCACCCTCCGTGGAGCCACCCTCCGTGGAGCCGGCCTTCGGTGCACGATCCTCATCACTGCCCCTCCTGCGCTCGCCAGCGTGCGGTCCTGCCGGTTTGGTCGTCTACTGATTTGATTTATTTGATGGGAATTTCTCATTGCGGTAGAAAGGCCATTCCGTGGGGGTTGTTCATGCCGACGATGATCGGGGTGATTAGCCCGCTACCGAGGCTGAGGGTGCCAACGAAGCTGACGATGGTGGAGTCGTTCGGCGCGGCGGTGAGCGGGGTGCTGGTAACCCACAGGTCCGAGCAGACCGAGAACACACCGGAGGCGTTGTCCGCGATGATCATGCACCCCTTCGATGCCGTCGGCCACACCGTGTCATCCACCGGGGTCCCCACCGCCAGGACTTTCACCGACTGCCCAGCCAGCCCCGCGTTGTGGATGAAGAGCAGTTGCATGTCCCCCTGAGAGTCGAGCACCAGGTTGCCCTGGGGGTCGATCATCATGGAGTCCGGGTCGGTGAGGGGCATGGTGATGCTCGTCACCGGCGGGTTGAGAGTGGCGCCCGTCGCGCCGCCCTTCAGCACCGGGGTCAGGCTGGCCTTGTTCCCGGACAGCGTCACGGTGTAGAGGGCCGGGAAGACGTTGTTCCCGGCGCTGTTGAGGGTGGGGTTGGACGCGTCGATGAACGCCTTCCCGTTCACGAACTGGATGTCGTCGAAGCCCCCGCCGTGCGGCGTCTTCGGCAGCGTGATCGACGTGGGGGTGCTGCTGGCCGGATCGATGGTCCAGAGCTGCGGGCTCCCGTCCTCATTGCACATCACCCACATCAGGTGCGTGGTCGGGTCCATCCGCATGCCGTCGGTGTGGCAGCCGGTCCCAGCGGTCGGCCCGCCCAGCTTCCACGACTTCACCAGCTGGCCGCTGGTGGTGTACTCGCCGATCGTGCTGGACTTGTTGTCGGTGCCGTCCTTGGCAGTGATGTTCTGCCAGCCGATCCATATTTTGCCGCCCGCGTAGGTGACGTTGTCCGGGTGGTTGGCCTTGCTGGTGGCGGGTATGAGCAGGCACACGCTGAAGCCTGGAAGGCTCGCCACGCCTACGGCCGGCGTGCCGGTTTTACAGCTGCTGGTGCTTGCGGTCGTAGTGGAGTTACTGGTCGAGCTGGCACTGCTCGAGCAGGCCGCCGCGACCAGTGTCAAGACCGCGGCGCCTGCCAGCGACGCGGTGAGCTTGCCGATCGATTTCACCCGATACTCCCCCTCTCTCGGGGCTGTGGGCATGGGGATGACGCAGTGGCCAGAAGGGCCGCCCGGTTTCCGTTCAGCGGAGTTATCATTCCGTTACCGGTGTACAGGACCCCTTGGAGTGCAATAGAATATAAACGTCATGGTAATGGGCGGGTATAACACCCCCCGGGATGGGCATACATCGGGGTTAGCGTGTTCCCTCTACATGGCCAGCATGCAAATTCAGGGACACGTCCCGATTAACTAACTATGAACCGTGTGGATCTCGGCGTGCGACTGTCGCCCACACTGCCCCGGACCTAGATTGACCGGAACCTACGCTGGATGATCGCGTGCCGGACCAGTACCGGAACTTGACTCGCATTAACCTGTCGTTCACTTTTTAGTCACCCTGGGATCAACCGGGTGCCGTAGCGTCCCAGTGCCGGGAATCGCCGCCAAAGGTCCGCCAGGAGGCAAATCGTGACGGTCAGGGCTGGGCAAGATGGCTCCGACGCCGGGTATGGCGCGGCGGGATCCGTCGGCGAAGATACAGCGCCCGCGCCCGATGTCGCAGCCCCCGCTACGCAGCGCGAGCCCAGCGATACGGCGCTGGAGGCGTCTGAGGTGAGCGCGTGGTTCGGCGCCAACCACGTCCTGAAGAACGTGAGCATGGTGGCGAAGGCGCGATCGGTGACGGCGATTATCGGGCCTTCGGGCTCCGGGAAATCGACGCTCATCCGGTGCCTTAACCGGATGCACGAGGAAGTCCGGGGCGCCAAGATCACCGGTAAAGTGTTGTTCCAGGGCAGCGACATATACGCTCCGGCCGTCGATCCGGTAGATGTGCGCCGCCGTATCGGCATGGTTTTCCAGCGCCCCACCCCGTTTCCGACGATGAGCATCATGGACAACGCCATCGCTGGCCTCAAGCTCGGCTCGCGGCACAGCAAGGCTGACCTGCGTGCGCACGGCGAGGAGTCCTTGCGCAAGGCGGGACTGTGGGACGAGGTGAAAGACCGGCTGAACCAACCGGGCGGGAGCCTGTCCGGCGGCCAGCAGCAGCGCCTCTGTATCGCCCGAGCGCTTGCCGTGGAGCCCCAGCTCCTGCTGATGGATGAGCCCGCTTCCGCGCTCGATCCGAGTTCCACCCTGCGCATCGAGCAGCTCATGAACGACCTGAAGACCCGCTACACCGTGGTCATCGTGACGCACAACATGCAGCAGGCCGCCCGGGTCGCGGACGAGACGGTGTTCATGCTTGACGGAGAAGTCATCGAGACGGGGCCGACGGCTAAGATCTTCAAACACCCGGCCGACGAGCGGACGCAGGACTACGTCCTGGGCCGCTTCGGCTGATCTCCAGCCCGCGCTTGACACACCCCGCCTTACGCTGATGATCGTGTCATGCCGCTGACTGCGATGGCCGCCGCGACGGCTGCCCGGTTGCGCGGTGCCGAGCTGACCTACGGCGAGGTCGGCCGGACCACGGGCCCGCTCCCGGCTGGCTACTATCACGTGCGCCGTGTCGCGGTGATCGGCGTCGGCGCGGCGGTGTTCGCCGAGGCAGCGGACAGCCTGCTCGGCCTACGGCACGCTGCCCGGGCACCCGGAAAGCGGTGAGGAGGCCTTCGTCATCGAGCGGCACGCCGATGGCACGGTGACCTTCACCATCACCGCGTTCTCCCGGCCCGCGACACTGCTGGCCCGGGCCGCGGGACCGGCCGGCCGGATCATCCAGCGCCGCATCACCGGCCGCTACCTCCAGGCACTAGCCAGCTGACAACGTGGCTGACTGTGGTGGATTCGTTCCGTTGCTCAAAGGCGGTGGCGGGCCGCTCATGGCTACCGAGCATGGCATCTGGAGTGCGCTCCAGGTCAACTGGCCGTGGCGGGCGAGTCGTGGGTCTGCCGTTCGGGGATCCTCGAGCGCATCGGCAGGATCGGCTGGGTGCGTTCCAGCGCCTGGCCGCGGGAGTTCTCGTCGGCCAGAACCACGACGGTGTTCTGGGGGGGTGTAGAGCGGGCATGATGGTTGCCCATGGTAGGCGTGGAAGGCTTGTCAGATGCCGAGCGGCAAGTCTGGGACGCTTTCCCGGCTGGGACGCTCGTCGATCTCACTGCCGGAAACGAGGCGGACGACGATCCGGCACGCGGGGAAGAATGGGGTCCTGGTCGGCAGGTGAGCGCCGGGGTGCTGCTCAAGTTGCTGTGCGGGGCCGTCGAGGTGCCTCCGGGTCAGGTAGGGGAGGTCTGGCTTCGGGGTGCTTGCATCACCGGCAAGATCGATCGTCCGGGAGTCGAGTTCAGGCACTTCCTGCGGCTGGAGCGGTGCTGCATCCGTGAGGGTATCGACCTGCGCGACGCGACCACCCCGACACTGGGCCTAGAGGGCTGCAACGTTGGGCCGATCAGTCTGCTGCGTACGAAGATCAACGGAGCACTCGCCCTAAGAGGCGCGCACCTGGACGGCAGAGGCGGACGGGCCATGGAAGCTGACGGCCTCATCGTTACCGGGGGCATGTTCTGCGACCGTGGGTTCCGCGCCAATGGCGAGGTAAGCCTGTACGGTGCGAGCATCGGCGGAGAGCTCAACTTCCAAGGCGCGCAACTGGACGGCAGGGGCGGGCACGCCTTGGCCGCCGACGGGCTGAGCGTCGCCGGGGGCGTGTTCTGCAACCAGGTTCCAGGGAAGCCTGAGCCCGGCCAGGAAAACAGGTTCCGCGCCTGCGGCGGGATCAAACTGGCTGGTGCGAGCGTCAAGCAGCTCAGATTCACAGGCGCGCAACTTGAGGGCGCGGAACTTGACGGCAAGAAGGGGCCCACGCTGCAGGCCGATCAGATCACCGTCGCCCTCGGCATGTACTGCGATCACGGGTTCTGCGCCAAGGGCGAGATCAGCCTGGCTGGTGCGAGCGTCCACCAGCTCAGCTTCAGCGGCGCGGAACTTGACGGCAAGAAGGGGCCCGCGCTGCACGCCCAAGACCTCACCGTCACCTACGAGATGTTCTTCGATCGGGGATTCAGTGCGGACGGCGAGGTCTTCTTGGCAGGTGCGAACATTGGTCGGCTTGTCGACGATGAGGAGTCCTGGCCGGAAAGAATCGAACTGACCGGATTGACCTACGGCGATCTGGGCACCTACATGAAGGCCAGGGACCGGCTGAGCTGGCTGAACCGGTCATCCTGGTACTCGCCTCAGCCTTATGAGCAGCTTGCCGCCTATTACCGGCGGCTGGGCCACGACGAGGAGGCCCGGCTCGTGCTGCTGGCCAAGCAGCGTCGGCGCAGGCGGCAGCATGAGTGGCGGTGGCGCTGGTGGGGGTGGCTGCAGGATGCGCTGGCCGGGTACGGCTATGCGCCCGGCCGTGCGATGCTGCTGCTACTCGGCGCGTTCGCGGCTGGCTGGCTGGTCTTCCACAGCGATCCACCTGCACCCGCCAATCCTGCAACACATCCGGTGTTCAACGCCGCGCTTTACACCCTGGACGTGCTGATCCCCGCACCGGCGCTGGGGCAGGCCAGCGACTGGGACCCGCATGGTACGGGCCTGGCGGTGGCGGTCGGCCTGCACGTTCTCGGCTGGCTGCTCGCCATCACGGTGATCGCCGCGATCACCCGTTCCTTCAGCCGGAACTAGCCGGGTGCGGCGCGCGTCGTGTCGGTGAGCAGGCTTAGGTGCTACCCGGGGTGGCCTGTCCGCAACGAGTTAGCTCGGCGTACCTGCTCATCTGCGCGATGGGCATACCTGTCGCGCAGGCAGCGCAGCACGCCCAGCCACTCCAGGTCATCGTCGCGAGGGGCTGGTCCCGGGTCGGCTGGCTGAACAGGGGGATTACGTGCCGAACAGCCGGGCGATCCGGGTCATCTCCGCCGCTGGGAGCGGCTCGAGGTGTAGCACCGCGGCGTTCTGCTCGGCCTGGCGGACGGTCCGGATGCCGGGGATCGGCACCGTGCGCGGACTGCGGGCCAGCAGCCAGCACAGCGCGCCCTGGGCCAGGGTGCGCCCGCCGCTGGCGAGCACCTCGCGAATCGCGTCGAGCCGGGCCAGCCATGCCGGCGCAGGCCGGCCACCGGTGAAGTAGCCCACCCACGGCTGGGTGGCGCGCACGTCGTCGGCCGGCAACTGCGAGGCGGCGCCGTACTTGCCGGTGAGCAGGCCCATGGCCAGCGGGCTCCGGTTAATGCTGGCCAGGTCATGAGCCTCGCAAGCCGCGAGCATGGCGGGAGCGTCGGCGAGCACGTTCAGCTCATGCTGGATAGCCGCGCAGTGCGAGCCGCCGGCGAACGCGGCCGCGCGCTGCGGGTCGTCCGTGCTCCACCCGTAGCCGCGGATCAGCCCGTCGGCCACCAGCCCCTCAAGCGTGCCGGCGACCTCCTGCGCCTGGACCATCGGCAACTGCCCCAGATGTAGCTGGTATAGGTCGATCCGGTCGGTGCCAAGCCGCTGCAGCGACGCCCGGCACGCCCGGTGGATGTAATCGGGCGAGACGTCCTCGCCGGTGATCGCCCGTTGCGCGGCGTCGAAGGTGTAGCCGAACTTAGTGGCGATCACCACCTCGTCCCGGCGCCCCGCCAGCGCCCGGCCGAGCACCCGCTCGCTGTGCCCGGCACCATAGACGTCCGCGGTGTCGAAGAACGTAATCCCCAGCTCCAGCGCGTGGCGCACCGCCGCCACGGACTCGTCATCGTCGACTTCACCCCAGCCGTCGGGCCTGCCGTCCATGGTGAACGGTCCGCCAATGGCCCAGCACCCGAAACCGATCTCGCTGACCTCGATACCGTTGCGCCCCAGAACTCTGCCCATTCCCGTCCCTTTCAATATGGTCGGTCCGATACCAGCCTCTGCCCTGGAGCGCACTCAAGGTCAAGCGGCCCGTCGGCATGGCCGGGTCGCGGCGGCCAGGCAAGCTGGCCAACGGGCTTGCGGCCACGCCGACCAGGATCCTGGCCCTTGAGTGGGCAGGCTCGGGCGGGCGCTGCGGGTCATCGGGGCGCTAGGCCCAGACGTCGGTTTACCTGACCGGGAATCGAGGTTAGCCCGCGACCCGATGAGTCGGATAGCTCGCCGCCTGGCACGCCGGGCCGCCCGCACAGTCCTGTTGGCGCTGGTGGTGTGGCTGCCGCTGTCAGCGGCAGCGCCGGCCGCAGCCGCGGCAGGCCCACGATGGCCGTCGGTATCGCTGGGCGGGCTGCGGGTGTGGCTGGCCGGGCCGGGGCGGTTGCCGCCGGTGCCGCGCCAAGAGACGGGGATCGCGCCAGGCAGGCAGCATCAGGTGCCGGCGGCGGTGACGAGGGCGGTGGCCAATGCGGCAGGCCGGGCTCCGGGCCGGGGTCTGGGGCAGCTGCCCGTGTATGCCCCGCACGGCCCGACCGGGAAGCCCTTTTTCACCGGCCCGGATGTGGGGAACGGCTCGACGAGCTTCAGCCCAGCGACCAGCAAGCTCGTCGCGGGGGCCTCGACGGCGAGTTCGGATCTGTACCGCAACGCGGATGGCTCGTACACGCGCCTGGTGTATACCGCGCCGGTCAACTATCAAGCCGCTTCCGGTTCATGGCAACGGATTGATGTCAGCCTGGTCGCCGCGGCGGGCGGCCGTTGGCGTGAGCGGGCCAGCTCGCTGGGAGTGAGTTTCGCGCCGGCGGCCGGCGACCCTGCACTCGCGTCGCTGGATCTTGGGCGCGGCCGGTCGGTGTCGCTGTCCCTGGCCGGCGCGGCGCCCGTGCCCGGGACGCTGGCTGGGGGCGGTGCCGGGCCGGTGACGTATGCCGAGGCGCTGCCGGGGACTGGCGTGGCGCTGGCGGCGACCGCGACGGGCCTGCGGGTGACGCTGCGGCTCAGCTCGCCGTCGTCCGCCGCGGACTGGGTGTTCCCGATGCGGCTGGCCGGCCTGACGTCCCAGCCGGACAGTGGCGGGACTGTCGATTTTGTCGACGCGGCCGGGCAGGCCGCGGCTGTCCTCCCGCCCGCGCAGCTCGCCGATTCGAAGATCAGCCCAGTGACTGGCCTGCCCGCTCTCTCGTCCCCCGTTACCTACAAGCTGGTCACCTACCACGGCCAGCCCGCGCTGGAGGTCGTGGCGGACGCTGCCTGGCTGGCGGATCCGGCGCGGGTGTTCCCCGCGACGGTGAACCTGGAGCTGGGCTTGCCCGCGGCCGGGGCCGGACAGGCGGCGACCCAGGCCGTGTCCGGCAATCCGGGCGTACTGGCGGGCGGGCCTGTGCTGGCGGCCGGGAGTTTCGACGCGGGCAAGGACAGTGCCGCGGCTGTGCTGAGCTTCCCCGCCGTCCCCGCGTTCCCGGGGGCGCCTGGTGGGGAGCGCCTGACGTCGGCGTCGCTGCAGCTGTTCGATGCCTTCGCCAGGTCGTGCGCGGCGCCGCCGCTGCGGGTCAGCGTACTCGGCAAGACGGCGGGCTCCGGGGCCTTGTCCCCGGGCGGCGCGGCGCCCGGGCCTGGTTCCAGTCCAGGCAAGCAGGCGTGGGTGTCTGCCGGGTCGCTTCCGCGGGTACTGGAGCGTGCGCGGGCGCGGCCGTGCCCCCAAGCCCCGTACCCCCAAGCCCCGTGCCCCCAAGCCCCGTGCCCCCGAGCCCCGTGCCCCCGAGCCCCGCGAGTCCGGGTTCCGCGAGTCCGGGTTCCGCGAGTCCGGGCTCGTCGACTCCGGGCTCGTCGACTCCGAGTTCCTCGACTCCAGGGTCCGCGACTCCAGGCGCCTCGGTTGGGAGCACCCCGGCTGCGGCCCCGGGCGGCGCGGCCGCGCTCGCCCCCGGCGCCGCGGGCGCCGCGGGCGGGTCGTGGCTGAGCGTGGCCCTGCCCGCCGGCAGCGCAACGGCAGGCGGCGCGACGACGGCAGGCAGCGCGACAATCGGCGGTGCGACGGCAAGCGCGGCGCTTGCGGGGACGACGGTGGCAGTGAGCGCGGCGGCGGCGGGCGTTGCCCGATGGCAGCTGTTCGGGTCGGCGGTGAGTCAGGTCCCGCCGTTCCTGGAGTTGACGGCCACGGCCGACACCGCGCCCCAGATCGATTCGCAGGATCCTTCGGCGAACGCCAGCATGGCGTCGCTGACGCCGGAGTTGCTGGCGTCGGGGCACGATGCGGATGGGGCATCGGTGCAGTACGTGTTCACCGTGTTCAGCTCGTCGGGGAGCCAGCTGGCGACGTCGGGCCTGATATCGGCCGGCGACTGGAGTGTGCCGTCGGGGAAGCTGTCCTGGAATCAGGTCTACTACTGGACGGTGCAGGACTTCGACGGCACCTACTACAGCGCTGCCCCGCAACTGTCATATTTCTCGACGCCGGTGCCGCAGCCGCTAGTGACCTCCTCGCTGGCGCAGAACAGGGGCGGGCAGGGTTTCTCCCCGGTGGCTGGGAACTACACGACGGCCGCGACGGACGCGCAGGTGGCGACCGCGGGCCCAGCGCTGTCTATCGAGCGGGACTACAACAACCTGGATCCCCGGGTGGCCGGGGCATTCGGCGCGGCCTGGTCGTCGCTGCTGGACATGACGGTCAGGCCGGGCAGCAATGATTCGTCTGGGAGCACCCAGACGATGGTGGTGACGTACCCGGACGGCCAGCAGGTCGGGTTCGGGAAGAACACGAACGGGTCGTTCACCGCGCCCGAGGGACGATACGCCACGCTGGCCGCGGTGACCGGCGGGTACACGCTGACTGACAAGAACGACACGGTATACACGTTCACCCAGTCGCTGGGCTCGGGCAGCTACGGGATCGCGTCGATCGCCGACGCGCTGGGCCATGCCCTGAACTTCAGTTACACCTCCGGCCGGATCAGCCAGATGGCCTCGGCGGTCTCGGGTCGTGCGCTGCACGTCACCTGGTCCACTCCCGCAGGCGCGACGTCGCCGCATGTCGCGACCGTCGCCACCGACCCGGTCCAGGCCGGCAATTCCGCCACTGCGCTGACCTGGGCGTACAGCTACAACGGCGACCAGCTCGCGAAGGTGTGCCCGCCGGCCAGCAGCACCGCCTGCACGGCGTACTCGTACCAGGCAGGGTCCGATTTCCAGAACGCGGTCCTTGACTCGGCGCCGCACTCCTACTGGCGGCTGAACGAGGCGTCGGGTACCACGGCGGCGAGCTCGGTCCTGGCCAACGAGGGCACCGACAAGGCCACCTACAGCAATGTGACGCTCGGCCAGCCGGGCCCGCTGCCCGGATCCGCGGCGACATCGGCCGGCTTCAACGGGACGTCGTCGTATATCCAGCTGCCCACCCGCCTGGTGTCCCAGGCGAGTTACCAGTCGGCGGGCCTGTGGTTCAAGACGACCGCCACGGGCGGGGTGCTGTTCGGCTACACGAACACCCCGATCACCAGCGCCACGACGCCCGGTCAGTACACGCCGTCCCTGTACGTGGGGTCCAGCGGTGACCTGCACGGGGAGTTCTGGCAGGGGAGTCCCGGTGCCCCGATTGCGACCAGCGTGCCGGCGAAGACGGCCTACAGTTACGACGCCTACGGCAACAAGGCCACCGAGACCGACCCGGCAGGCAAC
>DASWFT010000114.1:0-8764 GCA_036394075.1 Streptosporangiaceae bacterium | reverse complement strand
ACACCCGGCTGCTCGGGGGGATGGGCCGCCCGGCGGCCCCGCTTAGAATTCATTCGAACATAGATTCGTTTCAAAGTCCACTCGTTTGGACCTGAGTTCGAAGCTACTCCGGGGGTCTGACAGAAACGACCGTGCGCCCCCCGTCGGGCGCCGCGCCGCACCAGGCTGCGCTGGATTTCCATGATCGCGGGATAGCTGGTCGCCGCCGGCGTCCATCCACCGCGATCATGGAACAGCCTGCGTGGTGCGCTGGAGCGGGAGTGATGGCTCTCGCGTACGCTACCCGCGTGCCCGCTGCACCAGAGTTGCTGAACCTCGGCAAGGCACGCTTCCTCGCGGAACTCGATCCCGTGGTGGCGGTCTACGCAGCAGCCATGCGGCCGCCGCCGCATCAGCTACCGGGCCGTCGGTCGATCATGGAACGGCACGCCAGCCATCCGTCGTTCCACGCTGTCGCTGTGACCGCTGGGGCGGGCCTGCCGGACCGGGACGACCCCCGGGCAGCTGACCCCCAGCGCCGTGGCCCGATCATCGCCTTTGCCTACGGCTTCCACGGTGAAGACGGCCAGTGGTGGCACGATCTGGTGCGGGACGCGCTGGGCGCGGTGGGCGGCCGCCGCTACGCCCTGGCCTGGCTGAGTGACGCGTTCGAGGTCGCCGAGGTGCACGTGCACCCCGACCATCAAGGACGCGGGATCGGCCGGGCCATGGTGCTCACGCTCACCCAGTCGCGGCTGGAACGGACCGCCGTGCTTTCCACCCAGGACTCCGATAGCCCCGCCCGGCGGCTCTACCGGCGGCTGGGCTTCGCCGACCTGCTGACCGGCTTCAGCTTTCCAGGCACCGACCCGCCCTATGTGGTGATGGGTGCCGTGCTGCCGCTCCGCGGGGAGCCGCTCCCGGCATCGGGCCGCGCCCGCCCCTGATCCTCCTGCTGCTGGCCGCGGGCCCGGCGGCCGCGGGCCCGCTCGGCGAGGCCGAGACGCTGGTATATCTCGCGGGTGGCCCGGGAGCCGTTGAGGGTACAGAAGTGCAGTCCCGGTGCGCCGGCCGCGAGTAGCCGCTCGCACATTGCCGCCGCGTATTCCACCCCGATCTCGCGCACAGCGGCCTTGTCCTCCGCGGCCGCCCGCAGCCGCTCGGCCAGGCTGGCCGGGACCCGCGCACCGGACAGCACCACGATGCGCTCGAACGTCCGCATGCTGGTGATCGGCATGATCCCGGGGATGATCGGCACGTCACACCCGGCGGCCGCGACACTGTCACGCAACCGCAGGTAGTCCTCCGGGTAGAAGAACATCTGGGTGATCGCGAAATCCGCGCCGGCGGCGCATTTGCGCACGAAATACGCGGTGTCGGAGTCAAGGTCGGGCGACCTCGGGTGCCCCTCGGGGAACGCGGCCACGCCGACGCAGAAATCGCCGGAAGCCTTGATCAGGCGGACCAGGTCCGCCGCGTAGGCCAGGCCGTCTGGATGTGCCACCCACTCCCCGTTCGGGTCGCCGGGTGGGTCGCCGCGCAGCGCAAGCACGTTGCGCACCCCGACGGCGGCATAGGAGCCGATCAAGTGCCGGAGTTCGGCAACGGAGTGGTTGACCGCGGTGAAATGCCCGACGGGGGTCAGTGTGGTCTCGGCGGCGATGCGGCCGGTCACCCGGATGGTCCGGTCCCGGGTGGAGCCGCCGGCCCCGTAGGTCACCGAGACAAACGTCGGCCGGAGCGGCTCCAGCTGGCGGATCGCCCGCCACAGCTGCCGCTCGTCAGCCTCCGTCTTGGCCGGCATGAACTCGAACGAGAACGACTCGCCACCCGAGGCCAGCAGGTCTCTAATGGCCGGGGCGCGATGCAGCAGGCCGGATGGCATGCCCCAAGGCTATGCGGCCGGGCTGCGGGAGGCGGCTAATGTCGCGACAGTGACCAGCAAACCCGCACTCAGTCACCTCCGCGACCAGGTCGGCCAGGGCATCGACGATTTCTTGCGCCGGCAGCGCCCCGTGCTGCTCGGCGCGAGTGAGGAACTGCTGCCGGGACTGGAGGCACTGAGCAGCCTGCTGGCGGGCGGGAAGCGGCTGCGGCCCGCGTTCTGCTACTGGGGCTGGCGCGGCGCGGGCGGCGCGGACTGCCCGCAGATCCTCGCCGCGGCGGCGGCACTGGAACTGCTGCACGCTGGCGCGCTGGTGCACGACGACGTCATGGACGGCAGCGACACCCGCCGTGGCCAGCCCTCGCTGCACCGCCAGTTCGCGGATCGGCACGCTGCCCGGCGCTGGCACGGCTCCGCGCAGGCGTTCGGCGCATCGGCCGCGATTCTGCTGGGGGATCTCCTGCTGTCCTGGACCGACCAGATGTATCAGGCCAGCGGACTGCCTCCGGAGGCACTGCGGTGCGGCCAGCCGGTGCTGGACTTGATGCGCACCGAAGTCATGGCCGGCCAATACCTGGACCTGCTGGGGCAGGCTGCCGGCGACGGGACAGTGGAGAGCGCGCTGCGCGTGGTCGAGTACAAGACGGCCAAGTACACGATCGAGCGCCCACTGCAACTAGGCGCGGCACTGGCCCACGGCGCGGCACGGGCGGGCGACACGGCACTCCCCCACGATGCAGCACTCCCCTACGACGCAGCACTGGCCCACGACGCGGCACTCCCCTACGACGCAGCACTGGCCCACGGCGGTGCATTCGCCCGCGACGCAGCACTGGCCGGCGGCGGTGCATTCGCCCGCGACGCAGCACTGGCCGACGACACGACAAGCGCCATCGCGGCCGCATATGCGGCCTACGGCCTGCCGCTCGGCGTGGCATTCCAGCTCCGCGACGACATCCTGGGCCTGTTCGGTGACCCCGCGCAGACCGGGAAGCCGGCCGGTGACGACATACGCGAGGGCAAGCGCACCGTGCTGCTCGCCATCACCGGGGCGCGGGCCAGCGCCGCGCAGGCCACGATCATCGGCCGCCAGCTGGGAGACCCGCAGCTGGACGAGGCCGGGGTGGCCGAGGTCCGTGCGGTGATCACGGGCACAGGCGCGCTGGCCGAATGCGAGCTGATGATCGACCGCCATGTCGCGGAGGCGCTGTCCGCCCTCGACGCGGCGCCCATCGCCGACGAGGCCAAGACCGCTCTCGCCGAACTCGCAGTCACCGCGACGGTTCGCCGCGGCTGACCGGGCCCTGGTTGACCGACTGGGCGACCGGACGCGTCGCGCGGGACGTCACCCAGAAGTCGCGCGGGACAGTCACCCAGAAGTTGTCATCTTCTGGCCATGAACCATCGCACCCGACCGTGCCGCGCAGCCTGGCTAGGTGGCCTGCGGCCGGACTGGACTGGACTGGCCTGGACTGGCCGGCCTGAGCTGGCGATTAATTCGCAGCACCATGCCGCGGCCGACTGCCAGGATGGCGCGCATGACCGAGGTGCGTACCGTTCATACCGCCGACCTTGACACCGCCACCCTCGAGGCCGCGCGGGCACTGCTCTATGAGGTCTTCGACGACATGGCCGAGGACGACTGGGAGCACGCCCTGGGCGGAGTGCACGCCCTGGTGCAGGAGGGCACTGAGGTCATCGGGCACGCGTCCCTGATCCAGCGGCGCCTGCTGCACGGCGGGCGGGCGCTGCGTACTGGCTACGTCGAGGGCGTCGGGGTCCGCGAGGACCGGCGCGGGCGCGGGCACGGTGCAACCATGATGGATGCCCTGGAGCGGGTGATCCGCGGCGCCTACGACCTGGGCGCGCTTGGCGCCACCGACGAGGCTGCGGGCTTCTACGCATCGCGCGGCTGGAAGCTGTGGCAAGGTCCGACCTCGGCGCTCACACCAACTGGCATCGAGCGCACCGAGGATGCAGATGGCGCCGTTTTCGTCTTTGCGATGACGGTCCCGCTGGACGTGTCCGCCGAGCTCACCTGCGACTGGCGCGACGGCGACGTCTGGTAGATCCGCTGCCGGCGGGGACATGATCACCTACGGTGGCGGCACACTCGTCTCGGCGCTGATCGCCAACGGTCTGCTCGACGAACTCCACCTGTACGTCAACCCGACAGCGATCGGCGCCGGCATGCCCGTGTTCGGGAGAGACGCCCGCCAGCAGCTTCGCCTCGTCACAGCTCAACCGTTCGACTGCCGGATCACAGCGTTGCACTTCGAGCCGAAACGCTCCTGAACACGGAGTGCCGAGCGCTTCCGAAGGACCGAACGAGGTGCCAGCACGGCACCGGGATCGCCGTCGAACTATCGCCGTCGGCGGAGAGCCGCCAGTAACCGGCCGTCAGCGGATAGCGGGAAGGCGTGCGACCAGATCGGCTGTCGCCCGGGCCGGGTCGTCGGCTTCGGTGATGGCCCGGACCACGACGATCCGCCGCGCTCCCGCCTCCAGCACCTCACCGAGGCTGGCCAGGCCGATCCCTCCGATGGCGAACCACGGCCGTGGGGTTCTTATGGTCGCGGCATAACGCAGCAGCGCCAGCCCAGGAGCCGGACGTCCCGGCTTCGTCGGGGTTGGCCAGACCGGGCCGACGCAGAAGTAGTCCACGCCGTCCGCGGCCGCGGCCCCGGACGTCTCGGCCTCGGCGTGGCTGGACAGCCCGATCAGCGGCCCGGGACCGAGGATCTCCCGCGCGACCCCGACCGGCAGATCGTCCTGCCCCAGGTGGAGCACGTCCGCGCCGACCGCGTACGCGACATCCGCGCGGTCGTTGACCGCCAGCAGCACCCCGTGCTTGTCGCACTTGGCGCGGAACACCTCCAGCAAGGCCATCTCCTGCGCGGCCTCCAGGCCCTTCTGCCTGAACTGGACCACGTCCACCCCGGCGCCGAGCACAGCGTCAAGGAAGTCGGGCAGGTCGCCGTTGCGCTCCCGGGCGTCGGTGCACAGGTAGAGCCGCGCCGTGGCCAGCCGGTCCCGCAGGTCAGCGGGCACGCAGCCCGCCAGCATTGGGCCTGCCGGCACGCCACCGGGCGCGACGCCACCCCGGCGCATTCGGTCGGCGCGCATTCAGCCTGCCAGCGCGCAGCCCGCCAGCGCGCAGCCCGCCAGTGCGCAGCCTGCAGGCACGCAGGGCACAGGCGCCTGGGCCACCGGGCGGCGGGCGGGCGGCGGGCCGCCGCACGCGGAGGTCAGAACGCAAGCGCCTGCGCCCGCCGGTTCACTTCGGTGCGGCGATGCTGCGTCATGGCCTCGATCGGCGTGCCCGGGAGCGTTTCGTCGGCCGTGAAGAGCCAGCGCAACGCCTCCGGGTCGTCGAACCCGCAGTCGAACAGCAGCGTGAGCGTGCCGTGCAGCCCCTTGAGAACCTGACCGTCAGCCAGGAACGCGCCGGGAACAGACAGCATGCCGTTGGGGCGCCGCACAGCCAGCAGCTTGCGGTCGCGGAGTAGCTGCCTGACCCGGCCCACAGGGATGCCGAGGCGGCCAGCCACGTCAGTAAGGGTCAACCAGTCGCCGACGAGGGCGTCGGCCGGGGGGTCAATCTGTGCCACGTTCCGAATTTCCCACACCGGGGCCCGGATCAAACCAGGACACGCCTGTCTCGTGAGGTTCCGCCAGTCCGGCACGCCCCGCAAACGCGCCCCCGGGCGGCCCCGAGTCCCCACGACACCAACCCACTCCGGGATCGTTTGCGGTCCGTCGGCATCAGCCGGCCACCGCATCGCGGACCGGCACGCCCGGGTCGGCCAGCCGGCCAGGATCTACCAGGGCACCAGCGCCGATGGCCCGGCGCCCCTGCAGCAGGTCGCGTGGCTGGTTCACGGTCAGCACGGCGACCAGCCGGTCCGCCGCCGTATCTGGCCCGGCCAGCCAGCACGCCGCCCATCGCTGCCCCGCCGGATCACCCCGCCAGATCAGCCGGTCGGCAGCAGTGTGATGGCCGACGTACTGAACCATCCGGCCGAACTGCTCCGACCAGAAGTAGGGCACCGGGTCATAGATCTCGTCCCCGCCGAGCACATTCGCCGCCGCCACCTCCGGCGCGTGCAGCGCCGTGTCCCAGTGCTCGACGCGCAGCCTCCGCCCATAACGAAGCGACCAGAACGCCGCGCAATCCCCCGCCGCGTACACCCCAGGAACGGAGGCACGCAGCCGATCGTCCACCGCGACACCGTTCTCCAGCGCCACCCCGGAGCCGTCCAGCCAGCCGACGGCAGGCCGTACACCCACCGCGGTGACGACCTCGTCGACGGCCAGCCAGCCGCCGCCGGACAGGGCCAGCCCACCCGGCTCGACCGACTCGACCGCCTGGCAGAGCCGCAGGTCCACCCCGGCCTCGGCGTACCACGGGACCGTCGTGGCGCCCGCCTCGGCGCCGAGAGCC
The DNA here is from genome assembly GCA_036394075.1 of Streptosporangiaceae bacterium. Taxonomy (GTDB): domain Bacteria; phylum Actinomycetota; class Actinomycetes; order Streptosporangiales; family Streptosporangiaceae; genus JAWWPY01. The sequence goes on along the minus strand of DASWFT010000114.1, from coordinate 2,456 downwards.
CCCGCCACTGGGGTCGGCCCCGCTTCCACGACTGTGACCTGGCAGCCCTTCAAAGCGGCGGCCGTCGCCAGTTCCGCGCCGATCCAGCCCGCGCCCACGATGGCCAGCCGCAATCCGGGACACAGCACCGAACGCAGCTCCAGGGCGTCGTCGAGGCTGCGCAGCACGCGCTGCGCCCCGGTGCCCGGCATCCGGACCGGTGCCGCCCCGGTCGCCACGACCAGGCGGTCGAAGCGGTGCTCGCCCTGGTCGGTGCGAAGCACGCCGCCGCCACCCGACCCACCCAGACCGGCCGACCCACCCAGACCGGCCAAGCCGATCGCGGACTCCCCCAGCCGGAGTTCCAGGCCAAGCGCCGCGGCGTCCGCGTCCAGCGACGTGTCATCGAGCGCGCCCATCATCAGCTTCTTGGACAGCGGGGGCCGGTCGTACGGAGGCCGGGGCTCCGCGCCGACCATGGTGACCGAGCCCTGGTACCCGCGGGCACGGAGTTCCTGCACGGTGCGGAGCCCCGCCAGCCCGCCGCCCGCGATCACTACCCGCTCGATGCGCACGAGCACATAGGCTAGGGGCTACGCGCGGGAGTCCGGTGCGGACCGGACTGAGAGGGCGGCTAGGGAGCCACCGACCGCAGGAACCTGATCCGGATCATGCCGGCGAAGGGAGCGCTCGATGACTTCAGCGGTGATCATCGGCGGCGGCGTAATCGGGCTGAGTGTGGCTTGGCGGGCCGCGCAGCGCGGAATCAGCGTCACACTCGCTGATCCCGCGCCCGGCCGGGGTGCGTCCTACGCGGCCGCCGGCATGCTCACCCCCGCCGCGGAGGCCGCCTACGCGGAGAAAGACCTGTTCACGTTCGGCCTGGAGTCGCTGCGGCGATACCCGGGGTTCGTGGCCGAGCTGACCGCCCGTACCGGCGAGCAGACGGGATTCCGCCAGACCGGGACCCTGCAGGTCGGCTACGACGCCGATGACCTTGCTGTCCTGCACGAGGCGCAGGCTCTCCAGGAATCGCTGGGGGTTGCCGCCCAGCGGCTGACCTCCCGCGAGTGCCGGGCCGCGGAGCCGATGCTCGATCCCTCGGTCCGCGGCGGGCTGCTCACCACGAGCGACGGCTCGATCGACCCGCGGCTGCTGACCACGGCGCTGCAGGCCGCGGCCAGGCAGGCCGGCGTGACGATGCTCCCCAAGCAGGTCACCGAGGTAGAGGTCACGAGCGGCCCCGGCGCGGGCCCGGGTCGCGCCCAGGGAGTCCGGCTGGCCGACGGCACCAGGATCACCGCCGACCACGTGGTGCTCGCGGCCGGCTGGCAGTCCGGGCAGCTACGCGGGCTGCCGCCCGGTTCGCTGCCCCCGATCCGGCCGGTCAAGGGCCAGATCCTCCGGCTGCGGGCGAGCGGCGGCGCGGCCCTGCCCGGCCGCTGCGTGCGCGGCATCGTCCGCGGCCGCCCGGTCTACCTGCTGCCACGGGACAGCGGCGAGCTGGTCGTCGGCGCCACCCAGGAGGAACTCGGCGCGGACACGCGGGTGACGGTCGGCGGCATCTGGGAGTTGCTCCGCGACGCCCGCACCCTCGTCCCTGGCATCACCGAACTCGACTTCGCCGAGGCGATCGCCGGCCTGCGCCCGGGAACCCCGGACAATGCGCCGGTCCTCGGCCCAGCGGGACTGCCCGGGGTGGTGCTCGCCACCGGCCACTTCCGCGGCGGGGTCCTGCTCGCCCCGATCACGGCCGAGGTTGTTGCCGAATACCTTGCCACCGAACGAATGCCTGCGGTAGCTGCCGCTTTCGCCATGACGCGGTTCGCGACAGCAGGCCGCACACCGGGAGCAAGCGGCAGGCCGGGAATCGGTGGCAGGCCTGGAGGCGGTGGCAGGCCAGGAGGCGGTGGCAGGCCAGGAGGCGGCGCCCGGCCCGGCACGGAAGGCGGGCGGCCATGAACGTGATCATCAATGGCACGACGCGCCAGGTGGCGGAGGGTATCAGCCTGCGAGATGCCGTGGGCCTGGTCACGGCGGCCGCCGGGGTGGCGGCCGCCGTCAACGACGAGGTGGTGCGCCGGGCGGCGTGGGATTCAACCTTGCTCGCCGACGGTGACCAGATTGAGATTCTCACTGCGGTCCAGGGAGGTTGAGCATGGACGACCCGCTCGTCATCGCCGGCGAGACATTCACCTCCCGGCTGATCATGGGCACCGGCGGCGCGCCCAGTCTGGACGTGCTCGGCCGGGCGCTCGACGCGTCCGGAACGGAGCTGACCACCGTGGCGATGCGCCGGGTGGACCCTGCCTCGGGCGGGTCCGTGCTCGACGTGCTCGCCGAACGTGGCATCAAGGTGCTGCCCAACACGGCGGGCTGCCACACCGCGGCCGAGGCGGTGCGCACCGCGCGGCTGGCCCGCGAGGCGCTCGGCACAGCCTGGGTGAAGCTGGAGGTCATCGCGGACGAGCACACCC
>DASWFT010000113.1:0-20995 GCA_036394075.1 Streptosporangiaceae bacterium | reverse complement strand
GGGGTACGTGAAGTCACACAAACTGATGAGCTGAGCGGGAAAGCATCCATCCCGTAGCTCTGAGTAATCGACTCATTACTAAGGGGCACAAGATGGGTGAGGCTCGCTACGCCGCGCCAGTCCGGAAGCTGCGGAAGGGCTGGCGGGCGCTGGCGGGGCGGGCAGCCTCGGCGGTGGCGTCCGCGGTGCGGCAGGCGTGTGCGACCGGGTCGGCGCGCGCTGGGGGCTGCTCATCGATGTAGGCGAGCGGCGCCAGGCGGCGCGCAGGTACTGGTGAGGTAGGCGGCGAGAAGCAGATGGGGACCTGGGCGCGGACCCGGCCGGCTAGAACGCCGGGGTCTCGGAGTAGCTGCCCCACTCCTCGCGCAGCGCACCGCAGATCTCGCCGAGGGTGGCCTCGGCCCGGGCCGCCTCAAGCATCGGCGGGATGATGTTCGCGCCCGATCGCGCCGCGGCCAGCATCAAAGCCAGGGCCGAGTCCACGGCGGCCTGGTCCCGCGCGGCCCGCCGCTGCGCCAGGTCCCGGGCCTGATCCCGTTCCACGTCGTGGCTGACCCGCATGATCTCGACCGGCAGCCCGACTGTTTCGGGGTAGCAGTTCACGCCGACGACCCGCTGTTCGCCCTTCTCCAGCTTCTGCTGGTACTCGAAGGCCGATTCGGCGATCTCGGCCATGAACCACCCGTCCTCGATTCCGCGCAGGATCCCGCCGGTCATCGAGCCGTCGGGGCTCATCGCGCGGATCCTGGCGAAGACCGCCTCGGCCTCGGCTTCCAGCCGGTCCGTGAGCGCTTCGAGATACCAGGAGCCGCCGAGCGGATCCGCGACGTTGACGACGCCGGTCTCCTCCATGATCACCTGCTGGGTGCGCACCGCGATCTCCGCCGCCTTCTCGCTCGGCAGCGCCAGCACTTCGTCGAGCGCGTTGGTATGCAGCGAGTTCGTCCCGCCGAGCACGGCCGCCAGCGCCTCGATCGCCGTCCGCACGATGTTGTTGTCAGGCTGCTGCGCGGTGAGCGACACGCCAGCGGTCTGGGTGTGGAACCTCAGCCACTGGGCGCGGGCGGTGGTCGCGCCGTAGGTGTCGCGCATCCACCGCGCCCAGATCCTGCGGGCGGCGCGGAACTTGGCGATCTCCTCGAAGAAGTCGATATGCGCATCGAAGAAGAAGGAGAGCCCGGGCGCGAAGGCGTTCACGTCCAGGCCGCGGGACAGGCCAAGCTCGACGTAGCCGAAACCATCGGCGAGCGTGAACGCCAGTTCCTGGGCGGCGGTTGAGCCCGCCTCCCTGATGTGGTACCCGGACACCGACAGCGGCTTGTACGCGGGGATCTCGCGCGCGCAGTACTCCATCAGGTCGCCGATCAGCCGCAGGTGCGGCTGCGGCGGGAAGAGCCACTCCTTCTGCGCGATGTACTCCTTGAAGATGTCCGTCTGCAGCGTCCCGTCGAGCGTGGCCAGGTCCGCGCCCTGCCGCTCGGCAGCGGCCAGGTACATGCAGAACACCGGGACCGCGGGACCGCTGATCGTCATCGAGGCGGTCACGTCGGCCAGCGGGATGCCGGCGAACAGCACGTCCATGTCGGCGGCGGAGTCGATCGCCACGCCGCAATGGCCGACCTCACCGAGCGAGCGCGGGTCGTCGGAGTCCCGGCCCATCAGGGTCGGCATGTCGAACGCCACGGACAGGCCGGCCCCGCCGGCCCGCAGCAGCATCTTGTACCGCTCGTTGGTCTGCCTGGCGTTGCCGAATCCGGAGAACTGGCGGATCGTCCAGGCTCTGCCCCGGTAGCCGGCCGGGTAGAGGCCCCGGGTAAACGGGTACTCGCCGGGCCACCCGATCCGCTCGAAGCCGGGCGGCGCGGCACCGGGCGCCGGGCCATACACGGGGTCCACCTCAAGCCCGGACAGCGTGCTGAAGTCCGCGTCGCGAAGCCGGGCCTCGTCGAACCGGCGCTGCCAGCGGCGCCGGCCCTCGACCGCCGGCTCCACTGAGGCCTGCGCCTTCATGACGGCTCCCTCCCGATGGCGGTGAGCGGGTACTCGGTGAGCGGGTACTCGGTAAGCGGTGCACCGTGAGCGGCTGCACGGTGAGCGGGGCAGATAGTAGGACGTCCTACTATTCTCGGTTCAGTGTATCCCGGCCGCCCGGCATGGCCATGCCCCGGCTGGCGTATGGCAATAATTCATCGCGCATACACCCAACCGGGAACCTCTGCGGACCGTCTCAGATAGTGCACGGGCGATGCGGGGACACGCCTGTGCCGTCGGGTTCCGTCTCGCCGGAGAAGGTGTGGTAGACCTGTGCCGTCCCAAGCCGCCGATGTCACCGTGGCCGCCACCGCCGGAGACGTCTTGACCCTGGTGGCGCCGTGGAGCGCGGCGGCGGGGACCGCCAGCCGAGAGGAATCCGTGGGTACGCTCCGCAGCACCGACCGGGCGGCAGCGGAGGAACTCTTCAATGCCTGTTACCCCACGCTGGCGGGCTGGGTCCGGCGGCTGGTGAACGATGACGACATAGCACACGAGATCGCGTCCGAGGCCTTCACGCGACTGCTCGCCCGGTGGTCGGCACTGGACAACCCGCAGAGCTATCTGTACATGATCGCCACGAACCTGGTCCGTGACCACTGGCGCAAGACCGGGCGCGAGCGCAAGGCGCTGAACGCTATCACCGCGGGCGCCCAATTCGATACCGGGTACCAGCCGGGGCAGGATGTGCACGTGCGAGCCCTGCTCCAGGCGCTGCCTGACCGGCTGCGCAGCCCATTTCTGCTCCACTATTACGCGGGCTTCCCGCTCCGCGAGGTGGCCGCGATGCTCGGCCGCCCCGAAGGCACCATCAAGGCCGACCTGTTCCAGGCGCGGGCCCGGCTACGCAAGGCGCTGGGGGAATCCGGTGACTGACCCGCATGACGACCTGGATGCCTGGCTGAAGGCCCAGGTCCACCCGTTGCCGCCACCGCCAGGAACCTTCGAGCTGATCCGCAGGCGGGCACGGCGGCGCAAGCTCACCCGGGCCGTGGTGACGGCCGCAGGGGCCGCCGCGGCCATCGCCATCATCGCGGCGGTCCCGACTCTGCTTATCCCGCGCTTGCAGCTGGGGCCAGGGCCGACGCAGTCCGGCGCGCAGGCCGGCCAGACCCAGGACGCCAGCCCCGTGCACCCATCGGCCTCCCCGACCACGCCGACGCCGGCCACGCCCGTCGCGCCGCCGCCCGTGCCCCCCAACTTCGCGGCCACGTCGGTCACCTTCATCGGCACGCTCACCGGGTGGGTCCTCGGCCAGGCCGGAGTCCCGGGTCACTGCCCCATCGTCCCGCAGGACTGCACGTCGATCGCGCGCACCGACAACGGCGGCGCAACCTGGTACGGCGTGCGCGCACCGGTCACCGGGGCCCCCGACGGGCCAGCCGGGGTGAGCCAGATCCGGTTCCTGGACCGCAACGACGGCTGGGCGTTCGGACCGGAGTTGTTCGCCACCCATGACGGCGGCCATACCTGGGCGAAGATCAGCACCGGCGGGCTGCGGGTGACCGTGCTGGAGGCGCGCGGTGACCGCGTCTTCGCGGTGTGGGCACGGTGCACGGGAACCGGTTCCGGTTTCGCCGCCCACTGCACCAGTTTCGCGGTGTATTCCGCTGCCGCGGGCGGCTACCAGTGGACCCCTGTGGCCGGCGCCACGGCGAGGATCAACCCTGGCGCCACGGCGGGCACCAGCCCCGGCGGCACCGCGGGTGCTGCCTCGCTCCTGCTCACCGGCACCCGCGGCTACCTGCTGACGCCGGGCGGGGATCTGGTCAGCGGGCCGGTCTCGGGTCAGGGCGCGTGGCGGCCGCTGACCACCGCCCCCGCGGGGGCCGCGTGCACCGCAGGTGCCGCACAGCCCGACGGCCAGCCAGCCGGTGAGATGCTCGCCGCCACCGGCCCCTCCGGCCTGGTGCTGGTCTGCACCGGCCCGGCTTCCGCCGGCTCCCAGCCCAAGACCGTCTACACCTCCGCCGACAACGGGACGACATGGCAGCGCGCGGGCTCCGCGCCCACGGCCGGCACCGCCACCTCCGTTGCGGGCACGCCATCCGCGATCATCCTCGCGACCAGCCTGGGCATCGAGGTCTCCGCGGACGGCGGCGCCACCTGGGCCACCGCCCGGAGCACCCAGCCAGCGGGTGGTTTCGCCTTCGTGGGCATGACCACAGCGTCCCAGGGCGTCGCCGTGCCAGCCGATCCAGGCCAGCACGCGGTCTGGTTCACCATGGATGGCGCGCAGACCTGGCAGGCATCACCCATCAAATAGATCCAGAAATAGATCCAGCCAAACGAAAGCCCGGCGCCACTCCCCGCACCACGCCGGACGGCCGGTGGCACTACTGCCTGCCGGGGCCACCTGGCGCGAAATCGCCGGCCCCCACCCGCAGCCCGCGGAGCAGATCGAAAAGCTGGCCCAGCTGAGCCACGTCGTAGTCAGCCACGCCGAACTCGGCTTTCATCAGGTCCACGGTCGCGGCGGTGACGACCTCACGGCCCGCCTCGGTGATCTCAGCGAGCTTCCCCCGGCCATCACGCGGGTTCGGCCGGCGGACCACCAGGCCCTGCCGCTCCAGGCGGTCAACGGTATTGGTGGCGCTGGTCGGGTGCACCATCAGCCGCTGGCCGATTACCCGCATCGGCAGCACGCCCCGGCGGCTGAAGGTCAGCAGCACCAGCGCCTCATATCTGGCGAATGTCAGCCCGTGCGGCCGCAGCACGGTGTCGAGTTCGGCCAGCAGGATCTGCTGCGCCCGCATGATCGATGTGACGGCGGCCATTGCTTCGGACGGCCCGAATCGCTGCTCCCAGGTCTCCGCCGCGCGCGCGATCGGATCGAACGGCAGGTCCAGCGGGTTCGGCACAGGCTCACGGTACCCGCGCAGCCCCGGACGCGGGCAGGCGATAACGTCTGACTACTAACAGTGACAGTTCTGTGGCTACAGGTTATATTGCCTGCTGAGGGGGCTGGTGATGCGAAAACCGGGGGTGGGGTATCCGTCCAGTTATGCCCTGACGGGAATAGTCCCGGTGCTCGCCGCGGGGGTCGGCGTGCGGCACGGCTGGACCTGGGTGCTCCGCACGGCCAGCTTCCGCATGGACGTGCCGCTCACGGGGCGTCCAGCCATCGGCATCGCGACCGGCCGGGACGGCGCGGGAGCGGCCGTCGTCGACCTGCTGGCCGGGATCGCTCGGCCAGCCTACGGTGAGCTGCGGGTACTCGGCCAGGACCTGACGACCTCGCAAGGCCGCGCCGCGGTGCGCCGGTCGGTGGGCATAGCACGCCGGTCCACCCACACGCAGCCCGGTTTCCGGGTTCGCGGGCTGGTCGGGCACGCAGCCAGGCTGGCCAGGCTGCCCGGGTGCGACCGCGACGCCCTGGCCGCCGCGATACTGGACCGGCTCTGCCTGACACCCTGGGCCGACGTGCCGCTCCGCGCCGCGCCGGCCGTCATCGGGCGCAGGGCACGGCTGGCCGCCGCCGCGGTGCACGAGCCCGCGTTGCTCCTGATCGATGGCCTGCTCGACAATCTCGGCCCCCGCGACACGGCAAGTGTCGCGGCTGGCATCCGCGACCTGGGACGGGACACCGCCATCATCGCTATCGGACGGGACCGGGCAGCGCTCGCGCTGGCCTGCGACGAGGTGCTCACGCTCGCTGACGGGATCATCATCGGCTTATCGGCCACCTATCAACGGGCTGTCCGGGGCCCGGAGCCCGATGATGCCACGGGTTGCCGAGGCGACATGCGGTGACCGCTGCCATAGGCTGCGCTACGTGAATTGGAGCCTGCTCATGTGCGCGCTCCGGGGTCATTACACGTACGCCCCCGAGGAGCCTGGGCTGCGCGCACGGCTGCACGCCACGTTGGCGCCGGGCCAGGCCTGGCGCTGCCTACGCTGCGGGACGTTCGTGCCAGGGCCGCCATCCGGCAGCGGCCCGGCGGCGGAGGCACCCCCCGTGCGCCGCGAGAACGAACTACGCAGCGCGTTGATCCTGCGGTTCTTCGCCGTGGAGCGATTCGCGCGGGTGATCGTCTTCGGGGTGATCGCCTACTTCCTATGGCGGTTCAAGTCCTCCAGAAGCTCCTACGAGCAGGCCTTCAACCGCGAACTGCCGGCTGTGCGCTCAACGCTGCGCGCATTCGGCTTCAACGTCGACCACTCCAAGTTGATCGGACTGATCCAGCATGCCTTCACGCTCAACCAGCGCACGCTGACGTGGCTCCTCGTCGGCGTCATAGCATTCGCGCTGGTCGAGCTCATCGAGGGAATCGGGCTGTGGCTGCTGCAGCGCTGGGGTGAGTACTTCGCCATGGTGGCCACCTCGGCCTTCATCCCGTATGAGGTTTATGACCTGTCCTTGAAGATCACCCCGCTGCGGCTTGGCGCCTTCGCCGTCAACATCGCGCTGGTTCTGTACCTGGTGCTCACCAAGCGGCTGTTCGGCGTCCGGGGCGGTAAGAAGGCCTACCACGCCCGGCTTCGCAGCGTGTCGATCATCGATTCGGAGCTGGCCGCGATGGAGGAACTGGCGCTGGCGGCCACGGAGCACGATTCCGGGCCGGGAGCGGCGGTCGGCGCGCAGTCCGCCGGTGGCCAGGCGCAGGCGGAGGCTAGCCCGGCGGATGGAACGCCGGGCCCCCGCCTACCCAGCGGGTAACCCGGCGCAGGCAGCAGCCGGCCAGGCGCAGGGAACGGCCGACCTGGCGGAGGCAGCGCAGCACGCCGACGGAACCGCCTGGGCCAGCCAGGCCGGGGCCAGCCAGGCCGGGGCCAGTCAGGCTGGGCCAGTCCAGCGGGGTACCGCCGCGGTGAGTTCGTCGGCCGCGGTGTAGGGGTCGATCTCGCCCGCGGCGACGCGGGCGGCCAGCGCGTCGAGCGAGGAGTCGCCGGGCAGACCGCCCATCCGCTGTCGCAGCGCGGTGAGGGCGATCACGGAGATCTCCTCGCGGGCCCGGGCCTGGCGCCTGCGATCCCGCTCACCGGAGGAGTCCAGCCAGGACCAGTGCGCATCGAGCCTGCCGACCAGGTCGGCGATGCCCTCGCCGGATACGGCGGACGTGCTGACGATAGGAGGCTTCCACTCCCCCTCGCCGCGCTGCGCCATAGCGATCATGGTGCGCAGGTCCCGCACGGCCTCCTGGGCGCCGGGCTTGTCGCTCTTGTTCACCACGAACACGTCGCCGATCTCCAGGATCCCAGCCTTGGCGGCCTGGATGGCATCACCCATCCCCGGCGCGACCACCACGAGGGTGGAGTCCGCCAGAGAAGCGATCGCGACCTCCGCCTGGCCCACCCCCACGGTCTCCACCAGGATGACGTCGAACCTAGCGGCGTCGAGCACCCGCAGCGCCTGCGGGGTCGTCCAGGACAGCCCGCCTAGATGCCCGCGGGTGGCCATCGACCTGATGAACACGTCCTCATCGGTGGCGTGCTCCTGCATCCGCACCCGGTCGCCAAGCAAGGCCCCGCCGCTGAACGGGGACGTCGGGTCGATGGCCAGCACGCCCACCCGGAGCCCGCGCTCCCGGTAAGCAGCCACCAGGGCGCCGGTCACGGTGGACTTCCCCACCCCGGGCGCACCGGTCAGGCCGACCACCCGGGCCTGCCCGGTAAACCGGGCCAGCGCCTTCATGACCGGCCTGAGCTGGTGCGAGCCGTTCTCGACCAGCGAGATGAGCCTGGCCAGCGCGCGCGGGTCGCCCGACCGGGCGCGATCGACGGCCTCCGCCGCGCTGGCCCCAGCCTGCGTCGTGCTAGCTCTGCCCTCCGCCGCGCTGGCCCCAGCGTCCGCCGCGCTCGACCCAGCCTCCGTCGTGCTAGCTCTGCCCTCCGCCGTGCTGGCCCCAGCCTCGGCCGTGCTGGTCGCGCGCGATGGCGAGCGGAGGTCAGCCACGCTCGGCCGACGCCGGCACGCGCAGCAGCAGAGCGCTGCCCTGACCACCGCCGCCGCAGAGCGCCGCCGCGCCCAGGCCGCCGCCGCGTCGGCCCAGTTCGTGCACGAGGTGCAGGGCGATCCTGGCGCCGGAGGCGCCGATCGGGTGGCCGATCGCGATAGCTCCCCCGTTGACGTTGACCTTCTCGGGCCCGACGGCAAGGTCGCGCATGGACTGGATGACGACCGAGGCGAACGCCTCGTTGATCTCGATCAGGTCGAGGTCCCCGACGGTGAGCCCAGCCTTGCCGAGCGCGTGGTTGATCGCCGCGGAGGGCTGCGACTGCAGCCAGTTGCCCGGGCCTGCGACGTTGCCGTGCGCTCCGATCTCGGCCAGGACCGGCGCCCCCGACGCGGCCGCGGACTCGGCCGACATCACCACGACCGCGCACGCACCGTCCGAGATCTGCGACGCGGACCCCGCCGTGATCGTGCCGTCCTTGGCGAACGCAGGGCGCAGCCTGCTCATCGACTCCACCGTGGCGTCGCCGCGGACACCCTCGTCCGTGTCGAAGATCGCCGGCTCACCGCGCCGCTGCGGGACGGAGACACTGGTGATCTCCGCGGCCAGCAGCCCGTCTTTGATGGCGGCGGCGGCCCGCTGGTGCGATCTGGCCGCGAACTCGTCCTGCTCCTGGCGGCCAATTCCCAGGCGGGCGTTGTGAGTATCGGTGAGTTCGCCCATCGGCACGCGGTCGAACGCGTCGGTCAGACCGTCCCACGCCATGGCGTCACGCATCTCGATGGAACCGTACTTGTGCCCGGCGCGCGAACCCGGCAGCAGATGCGGGGCGCCGGTCATGGACTCCATGCCGCCTGCCACCAGGACGTCGAACTCGCCGGCCCGGATGAGCTGCGCGGCGAGCGCAATCGCGTCGAGGCCGGACAGGCACGCCTTGTTGATGGTGGTGGCCGGAACGGTCATCGGTATGCCGCCCGCCACTGCGGCCTGACGTGCGGGCACCTGCCCGGCTCCCGCCTGCAGTACCTGGCCCATGATCACGTATTCGACCTGCTCGCCGGTGAGACCGGCCCGCTCCAGCGCCGCCTTGATGGCGATGCCGCCCAGATCGGCCCCGGTGAAGCCGTTGAGCGAGCCGAGCAAGCGGCCAACCGCTGTCCGGGCCCCGCCGGTGATCACCGCATCCCGCATGCCTACCTCCGCTGGGCCGGCCGGCCCGGCTGCCCGCCGGAGCCGGATGCCTGCCACGATACCTATGGGTACGCCGTGCACCCAGGGCCGCGTCAGCGTGCAGGCGGGCCGTCAGCGTGCAGGCGAGCCACGTCAGCGTCCAGGAGGTGAAGGCACCGGTGCTCATCCGCATCGATCACGTCGGGATCGCCTGCCGCGACCTCGACGAGAAAGTGGCCTTCTACGAATCACTCTTCGATCTCACCGTGACGAGCCGGGAAGTCAACGAGGAGCAGGGCGTCCGCGAGGCGATGCTGCACGTGGCCGACGCGCCCGGGGGATCCTCCTGGATCCAGTTGATCGAGCCCCTGGCCGCCGGCACGCCCGTCGGCAGGTTCCTGGCCCGCCGTGGTGAGGGGATCCACCACATCGGCTACGGCGTGACCGATATCACCCAGGCGCTTGCGTCGATCGGGGCGAGCGGGGTGCGCCTGCTGGACCAGCGGCCCAGGCATGGCTCCATGGGTGCCTCAATCGCTTTCGTACACCCGGCCGACCTCGGCGGGGTCCTCACGGAACTCGTCGAAACGGCGGTCGACTGACCGGGATATACCGTATTGTCCGACTACGCCGCATTGTCCGACTACGCCGGTTCCTGCGGTGGACCGTCAGAACGTCCCTCGGTCACTGCTGATGGGACAAAAATGCGGATTATGGCAAGAGGAAACGAGAAGGCGCCCGCTAAGGCGTGGTCGGGGGAGTACGCTCCGAGGCATTGGGCGACCGCTCGTGATTCCGTGTCTGCCAGGCCAGGGGCTCAATGCCTGGACCTCTGGAGCGGATCGTGAGGCATCGCCCACCCCCGCACGTCCCCCCCCCGTCTAACCCAGGATTAAGCCACATGCAGCCTGAAATCGACGCCCAGCTCAGCAACTTCTTCGAGGAAGCCACCCCCCGTGAGTTCGCGCGGGTCATGCGGGGATATGACCCGCATCAGGTCGACGAGCACTTCAAGCAACTCGACAGCGAGGTGCGCCAGCACCGGGATCAGGTCCAGGCACTCCAGCAGGAGCTGTCTGACGCACATCGCCAGATCCGGGAGCAGGAGCGCCCGACCTACGCGGGGCTCGGTTCGCGCATCGAGCAGCTGCTGAGGCTCGCTGAGGAGCAGGCCACCGAGATCGCCCAGGAGGCCAGGTCCGCCGCGAACGAGCTCAACGCGGCCGCCAAGGTAGACGCGGCAGAGGTGCGCGCGGCGGCTGAGAACGAGGCGGCCGAGCTGCGCGCCAATGCCAAACGGGAGACTGACGACCTGAGGGGTTCGGCCGAGCGCGAGGCCGACGCCATCAGGACCAGCGCGCGGCGGGAAGCCGACGAGCTGACCTCGACCACCGAGAGGGAAGCGGCCAAGCTCCGCGCCACCGCCGACCATGAGGTCGCCGAGAAGCGGGCCGCGATCGAGCGGGACATCGCCAAGCTGCGCACCACCACCGAGCGCGAAGTGGCTCAGCTCAAGGCGTCGGCCAAGCGCGAGCGTGACGAGATCCTCACCACGTCCAAGCGGCAGTCGGATGAGATGCGCAGCCAGGCCCAGCGGATCCTCGAGGAGAGCGAAGCGCAGCGGGCCCAGGCCGAGGCGGAATTCGAGATCCAGCTCGCCTCACGGCGCGAGGAAGCAGAACGGCAGGAAGCCGAGCGCCTGTCGGCCGCCCAGTCGGCGACCCAGAAGCTGGTCACCGAGGCCGAGCAGCGGGCCGCCACGGCGGAGCAGCGGGCCAGCAAGGCGAGCGCCCAGGCCGAGCAGACCCGGCGCGAGGCCGACCAGCACTCAAGGCAGCTCGTCACCAACGCCAAGAAGAACGCCGACCAGATTGTCGCTCAGGCGAAGGGCCAGGCCGAACAGCTCCTGGCCGACACCAAGGGCGAAATCGAACGGCACCGGGCCACGGCACAGCGCGAGGTCGACGACCTGTCGAGGCAGAAGGAGAGCATTTCCACCCACCTGGCCCAGATCAGCCAGCTGCTCGGCACCCAGATGGGGGGGCTCGGCGACGCTCTCACGGCCAGCAGGCAGGCCGTCGGAGTCGGTGGGCAGAAGGCCGTCGGCGCTCCGCAGCAGGCTGCTGCGCCGCCACAGGGCGGCGGAGCGCCACGGCGCGAAGAGCCACGCCACGGCGGCCAGCGTCCGCCCGCGCCGCCCGCCGGCCAGGGCGGGCAGCAGGCCCCGGTCACGGCGGCGGGCAAGCAGCCGGTCTCGGCCAAGGCCAGCAAGGCCAACGACGAGGACTGGTGGACCGAGTAGCCACCGCACATCGATGAGGGGGCCGGCGCGTACGCGCCGGCCCCCTCATCTGTGGTCAGCCAGGTCAGCACATCGCGGTCTGGCCTCCGTCGACGATGAGCACCTGCCCGGTCATGTACGAGGAGGCGTCGCTGGCCAGGAAGACCGCGGGGCCTGCCATCTCCTCGGCCCGGCCCCAGCGCTGCATCGGCACCGTCGCCACGGTGGCCTGCCCAGCGGTCTCGTCCTGCCACAGATTCCGGTTGAGGTCGGTCGCGGTCCAGCCGGGGCAGAGCGCGTTGACCCGGACGCCGAGCGTCGCCCATTCGACCGCGAGCGACTTCGTGAGCGAGACCAGGCCGGCCTTGGCGGCCCCGTAGGGGGACAGGAAGGGAGATGCCGCCACGCCCGCCACGGAGGCGACGTTGATGACCGAGCCCTGGCCCCGCTCCACCAGATGACCGCCGATCGCATGGCAGACATACATCGCGGAATCCAGGTTCAGCCTGATGAGCTTGTCCCAGCCAGACAGCCGCAGATCGAGGAAGGGCACCAGGAAGTTGGACCCGCCAGCGTTGTTCACCACCACGTCCACGTGACCGAGTTCCTCGATTGCCGCGGCGACCGCCGCAGCCACCTCCTCCTGGCGCGTCACATCGGCCGGGATGACGAACGCCTTGCGGCCATGGGCGGCGACCTGCGCCGCGGTATCGGCCAGGCCGTCCGCGCCCCGGGCCACCAGGGCCAGGTCGGCCCCCGCCTCGGCCAGGGCGACCGCGATCACCCGCCCGATCCCACGGGACGCTCCCGTCACGAAAGCCTTCTTGCCGGTCATGTCGAAAAGGGGCACGGTCAGTCCTTCCACTCGGTCGGCAGCGGCCACGCAGCTGGATTGAGCAGGCGCACGATCTCGTTCAGCACAATACGGACATAGGGCTCGCCGACCCACAGGTGCTTGGCCCGGTCGACCGCCACGACCTCGGCCTGGGGGACACGGGCGAAGCGCCTCCGCGCCTCGTCGGGGCGCAGGTAATCATCGAGTTCCGGGACGAGCACCAGCAGCGGCTTCCCCGAGGCCACCCAGGCGTCCAGATCCTCATCGCCCGCCCGCTTCAGCGGCGGCGAGAGCAGGATGGCGCCTTCGACGGCCAGATCTGCTCCCCACCTCAGCGCCAGTTCCGTGCCGAACGACCAGCCCAGCAGCCAGAGCCGGGGCAGGCCAGCGGCGGCGCACCAGGCGACGGCAGCAGCCACGTCGTGTCGTTCGGATTCTCCTGCGCCGAACTCACCTTCGCTGCGGCCTTGTTCCGACGAGGTGCCGCGGGTGTTGAACCTGAGCACCGCGAGGCTGGCCAGCGCGGGCAGCCGGTAGGACGCCTTGCGCAGGATGTGGCTGTCCATCATCCCGCCCTGGGTGGGCAGCGGGTGCAGGCAGACCAGCGTGGCCACCGGCGCCTGGTCAACGGGCAGGGCCAGTTCCCCGGTCAGAGCCAGGCCGTCTTCGGTGCGCAGGGTGACCCGCTCACGCCGGGCCGGCAGGATAGTGCTGGCCCTGATATCGCTCATTTATTGCCTTCCTCGCCGGATTCCGGGGGTACGGCGGCTGCGCCGCTCCCAGCATGGCCGGTGCCAGTGCCTGCGTTCGCTTGGCCCGGGGGTCAGCGCGGGCCAGGCGACCAGGTGCGGCGTGCCGGGAAGGATTTCCTGGTCGCATCCGGGGCAACGATAGCCCTTCACCGAGGCGGCGCCCGGAATGAGCCGGACCACCCAGTCCCCGTCCGGCCACGACTCGTGGCGCTCCGGACCCAGCGGAAGGGAGGGGTTCGCTGCACCAGCTCCTGGCCCCGTTCCTGCTCCCCCGCCTCCCGCTCCCCCGCCCGGCACGCTGCGGCCGCCCCGGCCCGCGCCGCCGCGGCCGGTTCCGCCGCGTCCTCTGCGCGGTAGATCATCCGGCAGCCGACGGGCCTTGCGCGGGCTCACGGCCGTCACAGCCCCGATTCGCCCGGGCGGAACGCGAGCCGGGCCGTCGGATGGTCACGAGTCTCCATGGCGGCGACCCTACAGTTGGCTCCCGTGCGGCTCGTTCGCTTCGGCCAGTGTCACGAGGCCGCCCGCTGGTGCGGCCGCGTGCTGTTCCTGGGTGATAGTGCCCGGCGCCGCCATTGCTGGGCGTGGGGTGGGGGCGATCGCGGCCAGCACAAGCAGAATGACGAGCAGCACGAGGCCCCCGAGGACGAATCCATTCCCGTAAATGAGCTGGGAGCCGTGCCAGTGATATTCGGGGAGCCAGGGTCGGTCGCCGTATTTGTTGTAGTAGACGATATAGGTGTTCGGTTGCCAGATCATGCTCATGGAGAAGGCGGGCAGGTCCTTGGGTTTGTCCCAGAAGCCGCCTGGCCACGCGGCGTAGACCACCAGCATGCCCGCCGCCAGCGCCCAGTATCCCCAGCCCGGAAGGCTTGACGCCCAGCCCCGCGCGCGGGCGGCCCACAGCCGCCAGCCCGCCTGGCCGGGCGCCGCCCGCCGGCGGGCTCTGGCCGCCATGGCCTGCACCGCATAATGCGCGGCGACGGCTATCCCGGGGACGACCCACACCCAGTGGTGCTCCCAGCTCACCGGGGACACCAGCAGCCCGGTCAGCGCGCAGGTCAGGATCCCGGCCATCTCGTGACCCTTACGGGCCAGCAGCGCCGCGCACGCCAGTCCTATCCCCGCCGTCAGCACGGCGGCCAGCAGCCACACATGCCCAGAGCCCGCCACACTGCCCATCAGCCGGGCAACCAGCCCGCGCAGCGACTGGTTTCCCACCCAGCCGAGGAACCCGGTCCGGCCGGCGTCATTGACAAACATTCCGCCGAACCACCACTTGGCCGAGTCGGCGGGCAGGATCACGAACCCGGCCACGACGGTGGCCGCGAACGCCCCGCACGCCACCGCAGCCTGGCGGAACTTCCTGGTCAGCAACAGGTAGGGGATGAATATCAGCGGGACAAGCTTGATCCCGGCGGCGATCCCGACCCCTGCCCCCTTCCACCGCCGGCTCGCCGCGGTGTCCGGCTGGCACAAGTCCCAGATGATCAACGCCATCAGCGCCAGGTTCACCTGGCCCACGTAGATCGTCCGGATCACCGGCTCGAGCCAGAACACCGCTCCCGCCGTCAGCAGCGACGCCCCCAGCCGCACCCGCCTGGACTGGAGGTAACCGAGCCCGCCAAAGGTGAACCACAGTGCCACCACCAACAATGCCACATTCGCCGCATCCGTCAGCACCAGCAGCAGCGACCACGGGATGAACGACACCACCGCGAAGACCACCGCCGCAAATGGCGGATAAGTGAACTTGAGCTGGTACTTGCCATAACCCGGCCACTCATAAAGTGGCGTGGCCAGGTGCGGATTGTAGTACGGCCGCATGTGCCGGACGATAAGCCCGCCGACGCGGTACACGTGGAGGTCGACCGGGTCCGAGGTCGTTCTGGGCGAGTGCGTGTACTTGTACAGGAGGTAACTGGCGAGGGCCGTCGCGAACGCGAGCACCCCGGCGGCCAGAAGTCCCGTTCCCGGTCGGCGCCGCTCGGAAAGGCCCCGCAGCGCGCGGGTGAATGCTCGCTCCACCAGACCACGATATAGGTCACGAACGCCGGGGTTGCCCGGTTTCACCAGCGAGATTGTCTAGTGTTCCTCGGCCAGCGCGTGCTGGAAGTACTCGACGGTTCGTTTCAGCCCCTCCTCCAGCGGCACGGTCGGCCCCCACCCCAGCAGCTCGTGGGCGCGATCGATATCAGGCTTGCGGCGCACCGGGTCGTCGGACGGGAGCGGGCGGTACTCGATCGGGCCGGCGCTGCCGACCAGCGCCAGTACCTTCGTGGCCAGTTCGAGCATCGTGAACTCGACGGGATTGCCGAGGTTGACCGGACCGGTGACTTCTGGTGGCGAGTTCATCAGCCGGATCAGGCCGTCCACCATGTCGTCGACGTAGCAGAACGACCGGGTCTGCGAGCCGTCACCGAACACGGTGAGCGGCTCCCCCCGCAGTGCCTGGACGATGAAGCTCGACACCACCCGGCCATCGTTCGGCAGCATGTTTGGGCCGTAGGTGTTGAAGATCCGCGCAATCTTGATCGGCAGAGCGTGCTGGCGGTGGTAGTCGAAGAAGAGCGTCTCCGCGCACCGCTTGCCTTCGTCGTAGCACGACCGGATGCCGATGGGGTTCACGTTGCCCCAGTAGGACTCTTGCTGCGGGTGCATGGTCGGGTCGCCGTAGACCTCAGACGTCGACGCGAGCAGGATCCGCGCGCCCAGCCGCTTGGCCAGCCCGAGCATGTTGATCGAGCCGTGCACGCAGGTTTTCGTGGTCTGGACCGGGTCCCGCTGGTAGTAGACCGGAGAGGCCGGGCAGGCGAGGTGATAGATCTGGTCGACCTCGACGTACAGCGGGAACGTCACGTCGTGCCGCATCAGCTCGAAGGACGGCTGGTCAAGAAGATCGACGACGTTGTGCCGGGTGCTTGAGTAGAAGTTGTCCACAACGAGCACGTCGTGACCCAGCGCGAGCAAGCGTCGGCACAAGTGCGATCCAATGAACCCCGAGCCCCCGGTGACCAGGATCCGCTGGGATGCGGTAGCCGACGTCCCCCGACTGACGCGCGTCGAACTCGAGCTCACTGAAACTCCTTCGCCGAAGCTGGCACACGGCGTGCCCGACCGGTACGGCCGCAATCTATCGGTTAGCCGCACCCGTTGCTGACTTCGCCGTCGGCGGTCTCACGTAACACGCTGCTGGCAGCCTCACGTAACACGTAAGCTGCCGACCGTGAAGCTGTCGATCCTTATGCCGGTATACAACGAGTGTGCGACCCTGACCTCCGCGATCAAGGAGGTCCTCAATGTCAACTTCCCCTGCGAGATAGAACTCGTCGTCGTCGACGACGGCAGCACGGACGGCACGCGGGAACTGTACCCATCCCTGGGGGACGACCCGCGCGTGAGCATCCACATGCACGAACGCAACCGGGGTAAGGGCGCCGCGATCCGCACGGCAGCCGCCGTCGCCACCGGCGACTATGTGATCATGTGCGACGCCGACCTGGAGTACTCCCCGTCCGAGATCCCTCTGCTGCTCGCGCCTGTGGCCGCCGGTCATGCCGAGGTCGTGTATGGAACCAGAACGTTCGGTAGTCACAACGCCTACTCCTATGCCTATGTACTGGGCAATAAGGCGGTGACGACCTTCGCGAACGTGCTGTTCAACTGCTACATCAGTGACCTTGAGACGTGCTTCAAGCTGATCCCCACCGCGCTGTACCGCGATCTGGGTATCCGCGAGACCGGATTTGGCATGGAGGCCGAGGTCACCGGGAAGTTGCTGCGACGCGATATCCGGCCTTTCGAGGTGCCGATCACCTACAAGGCGCGCAGCCGTGAGGCCGGAAAGAAGCTCACCTGGCGCGACGGCGTGCAGGCGCTGTGGATCCTGTTTAGGGAGCGGTACGCGCCCCGTCGAGCCTGACCCCGCCCGCCGGGTCGTGGTTCGCGCGGCGGATTGGCTGTCGGCTGCGAGATGCCTTGGTCCGGCCGGGCTGCTGGCTGGGATCGGCGTACTCATTCCCGGTCCGTATTGGGGTTTGGCCAGATATCCTCCGCATTCATGGGCGTTCGTGTGACCGTCGGGGGTGCGCTGCAGGCCGTCGGTGAGGGTGCGGGCGGAAGGGTGGGCAGGCGCTGGCCCTGGCATGGGGTGGCGGTGGGGGGGCTCACGACCGTGACGGCGGCCGCCTACTCCGCGTTCGCGTTGCTGCGCTACTACACCTTCCAGACCGCGTCGTACGACCTAGTGATCTTCGACGAGGCCGTGCGGTCATATGCGCACTTCCGGCCCGGCACCTCCATCATCAAGGGCGTGCACAACGGATACGGCCCTGACTTCTCCGTCCTGGGCGACCACTTTTCACCGCTGCTGGCGGCGCTAGCCCCCCTGTACTGGATCCACAACAGCCCACAGACCCTCCTCGTGGCGCAGGCGGTTCTCTTCGCGCTCGCGATCCCGCCGCTGTGGATCTTCACCCGCCGGGCGTTCGGCAGCGGCGGGAAGGCCACCGCGGCCGCGTACCTTGTCTGTGCGCCGTACGCGCTGAGCTGGCCGATCGCCGCGGCCGTGGGCTTCGACTTCCATGAGGTCGCGTTCGCTCCGGTCCTGATGGCGGTGGCCCTCGAGCGTCTGCAGGCGGGCCGGCTGCGTACCGTCCTTATCGCGCTCGCGGCCCTGCTTCTCGTCAAGGAAGACATGGGCTTCTTCGTCGCCGGGATCGGAATCTACCTCGCCGTATCGCGCCCACGCGTGGTGAAAAGGCAGTTGCTCACCGGCCTCGTCCTGGTCGTCGTGGGGTTCGCGTACAGCGTGTTCGCGACCTATGTCCTGATCCCGGCATTCGGCGGGCGCGCCAACTACTACTGGGCCTACCAATCCCTCGGCAACAACGTCCCGCAGGCCGTCGGGCACATGATCACCCACCCGGTCAGTTCCCTGCGGGTGCTCATCACGCCGCGGGTCAAGCTCGACACCATGCTCTGGCTGCTCGCGCCCTTCTGCCTCCTCCCGCTCACATCGCCCATCGTGCTGGCCGCGATCCCGCTGCTGCTTGAACGCATGCTGGCGAGCAAGTTCCCCGGCTGGTGGGGCATCTCGTTCCAGTACAACGCCTACCTCGTGATCGTGTTCGTGTTCGCCGCGGTCGACGGAGCCGCCCGGCTCGACCGATGGTCGGTGCTGGTCAGGGAAGAACTCACAGCCGGGCGGGCACGGGCCGCCGGGGCGGCGGCCTCCCGTGGAGTGGGCACGGTCGCGCTTGGCTGCGCCGTCGCGATGCTCGGCGTCGCGGTGTACCTCGTCCCGCGGTTCGCGTTCGGGCCGGCCTTCCATCCGTCGTTCTACCACCGGGATGCGCGGATGAACGCGGCCGCCGCGGCGGTCGCCGTCGTGCCGGGCGGGGTGACCGTCCAGGCCGTGAACAATCTCGGTCCGCAGTTGTCGGGGCGGGATACCGTCCTGCTATGGGACGGGAACGGCAGGCACGGCCCGCTGCGGCCCCCCTGGGTAGTCGCCGACGTGGCTCAGCCGGACTTCACGTTCACGGGCGTGAGCCAGCAGAAGCAGGATGTCGCGCTGCTCCTGCGGACCGGATACCGGATCGTTTTCGAGCGCGATGGATACGTCGTGCTGCACCGTGGCGGCTATCCGGCCGGCATCGCGAGTTCTGAAGGGGGCACCGGATGAGCGCCGGCGCCAAGACCGTGACCACCGGCCCTGCTGCGCCGGGGGCGGCCGGCGGCGGCACAGTGGCCGGGCCGGCGGACGCGGCTGGCCGGCTGCTGGGCCGGCTGACTGTGCTGCCGGCGCTGCTGGTGATGGCCTGGCTGCTGGCCGGGCTGCCACTGCTGCTCCTGGGCCTCTTCACGCCGGTGCTCATGCTGGTGGTGTCGGTGCCGCTGGCGGTGCTCCTCGTCGCGTTCGGCCTGCGCTGGATCCCCGGCCGGTGGCAGGGCCCGCTGCCGGTGCGCAAGCCGGAACACGCACGCACGCCCTGGTGGGCAGTCGTGGGCGTGCTCGCGGTGGCGGTGGGGTTCGGCATTGACCAGCTGATCTATCACTCCGAGTTCATCATCGTGATGCGCGATCCGGCCTCCTACATCCAGTTCGGCAATTGGATCGCCCACCACGGCTCACTGCCGATCCCGCAGGACCGGGCGGCGTTCGGCGGCGCCCATCCCGGACTCCACTTCGACAGCTTCGCCTACTACCAGGTCGGCGACACCGTCGTGCCGCAGTTCATGGCGGGACTGCCGATGATCCTCGCGGGCGGTTTCTGGGTCGGCGGCGTGGCCCTGGCGGCGGCGATGGGACCGGTCCTCGGGGCGCTTGCCGTGCTCACCTTCGGCGGCCTGGCCGCCCGGCTCGTCGGGCCGCGGTGGGCGCCGCTGGCCGCCCTCGTCCTCGCGATTTCGCTGCCGGAGCTGTTCACCAGCCGGTCGACATACAGCGAGCCGCTGGTCCAGATCTTGCTCCTGGGCGGGTTCTGCCTGGTCATCGACTCGTTTGGCACAGACGGGATCGGCACGCGGGTCACCGCGGCGCTCGGCGGCCTCGCCCTCGGCCTGATCCTGCTGGTGCGCATCGATGGAGCCAGCGACATTCTCCCGGTGATCCCGTACTGCGGGCTACTGCTCCTCGGCCGCCGCCGGCAGGCAATCCCGCTTCTGGGTGGCCTCGTGGTCGGCGCGATCTACGGCGCCGTCGACGGATTGCTGCTGTCCAGGCCATATCTGGCCAGCATCAAGACGTCACTGGTGCCACTGGCGCTGGTGGGTGGCGTCGTGGTGCTCGCGGTGGCGGTGGCCGTGGCCGCGCTGTGGCGCCGCGGCCTGCCGAAGGTCACCGGCAACTGGCTGCCCAACACCGTCGGCGTGCTGGCCGGCGTCGTCATGATCGGTTTCGCCATCCGCCCATACCTGCAGACGGTGCACGCCCCGCTCCCCAGGGACGCCGCGAACTTCGTGAGCAGCATGCAGCGGGCCGATCACCTGCCCATCGACCCGACTCGCCTGTACTACGAGATCAGCCTGCACTGGGTGTTCTGGTACATCGGCGTGCCCGCCGTCGTGCTCGGCACGCTCGCGGCCGCGTTGCTCTCGCGCAGGTGCCTGCGGGGCCAGGCGCCGACCTGGACGCTGCCCCTCATGACGTTCGCGTGGACCATCGTCATCACGTTGTACCGGCCGGCGATCACTCCCGATCAACCGTGGGCCAGCCGCAGGCTCGTCCCCGCCGTGCTGCCCGGCTTCATCCTCCTGGCCGTCTGGGCATCGAGCTGGCTCGTCAGCCGGACCCGGCGCAGTGGCTACGACCGGGTGACGGCCGGCGCCCTCGCGTGCCTCTGCGCGGCAGTCCTGGTCGTGCCCGCCGCGATGACCACATTCGGCCTGGGGATAAAGCATGGCGGCCCGCTCGGGGTCAGGCCCGTTGCGCACGGCCTGGCGGTCCAGACCACGTACGCGGGGGAGATCGCAGCGGTCAACGGCATGTGCGCGGCGATCCCCCGTGACTCGTCGGTCGTCTTCATCGATAGCTGGGTCGCTTTCAGCAATACTCTGGCCGCTGACTGGCTGACCGAGAACGTCCGCGGGATGTGCGACGTCCCGGCGGCGCGCGTCGACAGCCGGTCCAGCGACGTGGCGGCCGTCGTGCGCGGCATAAGGCAGGCCGGCCGCAGACCAGTTCTCCTGGCCGCCGAGCAGGCAGCGCTCACGCCCTACGGCGGCCCGACGAGCCAGATCATGGCGCTGCGCAGCAGGCAGGACCAGAACGCCCTGACGACCCCCCCACGGCACACCGAGCCGCTCACGTTGAACGTCTGGATGTCGGAGCCCTCGCCGTGACCATCCCTCTTGACAGCACTGCCGCCGCTGCCACGCAAACGGAAGTAGTCTCGGCGCCTGTGAGCGTTCCGTCCCCGCAGGCTCCTTATGTCTCGATCATCCTTCCCTGCTTTAACGAGCAGGATCATGTCACCGCCGAGGTGGCACGGATCTGCGAGACCATGGACGCCAGCGGGTACGACTA
>DASWFT010000112.1:0-7574 GCA_036394075.1 Streptosporangiaceae bacterium | reverse complement strand
CACCCAGGCCACCGCCGTCTTCGATCACGTCAGCCTGCAGGACAAGGCGGCCCGCGGTACGTGGGCCGGCGGCGGAGTGGGAGTCATTCCCGGCGGCCCGGCTTTGGCCCGGGGCGGACTCAAGGAGTCCGCCGGACGCTTCACCGTCACCAGGACCGGGGATATCGCGCCGCTGGCGGGCGTCGGCAGGTCGATCGAGGCCACCCTCCAGGGCACGTTCGCCGGGCTGATCGTGGTGATCGTGCTGGGGGTCATGTTCGTCACCGCCGAGTACCGGCGGGGCCTGATCCGCACCACCCTGGCCGCCAGCCCGCGGCGGGGCCAGGTGCTTGCGGCCAAGGCCATCGTGATCGGCTCGGTTAGCTTCGTCGCCGGGCTGGTCGGCGCGGCCGCCGTGGTCCCGCTCGGCGAGCACATCCTGCGCGCCCACGGCGTCTACCTTCACCCAGTCAGCACGCTCACCGGGCTACGCGTGATTGCCGGTACCGGAGCGCTGCTCGCCGTCACCGCCATCCTCGCTCTCGCCGTCGGCGTCATGCTGCGGCGCAGCGCGGGCGCGGTCACCGCGGTCATCGTGGCGACCGTGCTGCCCCTTGTCCTCGCGATCTCCAACGTCCTGCCCGCCGGCGCCACGGACTGGCTGCTGCGCCTCACCCCGGCCGCCGCGTTCGCCATCCAGCAGGACGTCCCGCAATATTCGCAGGTCATCGCCGCCTACACGGTGACGAGGGGCTACTACCCGCTGACGCCGTGGGCCGGGTTCGCCGTGCTGTGCGGCTACGCCGCGCTCGCCCTGATCCTGGCTGCCGTCCTGCTGCGGAAGAGGGCCGCATGACCGAGACGCTGGGCCGAAGGGGCGCCTCCAGGTGCCCCTTCGGCTCAACGCGAGCACTGCACGCGGAATGGACGAAGGTCCGCACCGTGGCTGGCACGTTCTGGCTGCTGGCCGCCGCGATCGCGCTGACCGTCACGGTCGGCGCGGCGGCGGCAGCCACCCGGTGCCCGGCCGGGCTGGCCTGCCCGGTGGACACCGCCAGGCTCACCCTCACCGGGGTTCAGCTCGGCCAGGCACTCATCGCCACGCTGGCCGTGCTGGTGATCAGCAGCGAGTACAGCACCGGCATGATCCGCATCACCCTCACCGCGATGCCACGCCGGCCCGCCATGCTGGCCGCCAAGGCCGTCGTCCTCGTCGGCCTGGTGCTGGCCGCCGGGGCTGTCGCGGTCGCGGGGTCGGTGCTGGCCGGGCGGGTCATCCTGCCCGGCCACGGCTTCACCGCCGCCCGCAGCTTCCCGCCGCTGTCGCCGGGCGACGGGCCGGTGCTGCGGGCCGCAGCCGGCTCGGTCCTCTACCTCGCCCTGATAGCGTTGCTCAGCCTCGGCATCGCCACCATCATCCGGGACGCTGCGGCCGCCATCGGTGTCGTCCTCGGCCTGCTCTACCTGCCCCCGCTCATCGCCGCCGTCCTGGCCAGCAACCCGCAATGGCAGCACCAGATCGAGCGGTACGCGCCGATGAACGCCGGGCTCACCATCCAGGACACCACCGGCCTGCACAACCTGCCCATCAGCCCATGGGGCGGCCTCGGCGTCCTCGCCACCTGGGCCGCCGCGCTGCTCACCGGCGGGCTGATGCTCTGGCTGCGCGACGCATGAAGGCCGGCCCGATGGCGGTATCCCCTCATGGCCTGGCGGCGGCCGCAGGGAAGCTGATGCGGATATCAAGGCCACCGCAGCGGCCAGGGCTGACGGCGAGGGTAGCCTGGTGGGCCCTGGCGATGGCCGCGACGATGGGCAGGCCGAGGCCAAGGCCGTGGTCGTCGGCGGGCCGCTGGGAGGACAGGCGCTGGAACGGCTGGAGGAGCCGGCCGATCTGGGCGGCGGGGATGACGGGCCCGGTGTTGGTGATCGTGAACGTCGAGCGGCCGCGGCCAGATGTCACGTGAATGCTGAGATCGCCGTCGGGCAGGTTATGGCGCAGCGCGTTGTCGATCAGGTTGACGGCAAGCTGCCGGAGAAGGCGGTCGTCGCCGAGGACGGGGGCGGCGCCCATCGAGGCGCTGACGGTCACGCCGCGGCGGGCGGCGTCCGGCTCGCGGGCGCGCAGGATGTCTGCGGTGATACGGGCGAGGTCAAGGGGCTCGCGCCGGTCGAGGCCGCGCTGGCTGCGGGCCAGGCTCAGCAGCGCGCCGATCAGCCGTTCTTGCTGCTGCCCTTCAGCGAGCACGTCCTGGCATGCCGAGCGCAGTGTGGCGGCGGGAGCGGCGGGGTCGGCGAGGGCTACCTCTAGCATGGTCCGCGACGCGGTCAGCGGGGTCCGGAGCTCATGAGAGGCGTTGGCAACGAAGTTCCGCTGCACGTCGAAGGCTGCCTGCAGCCTGGCGAGCAGGCCGTCGATGGTGTCGGCGAGATCTGTGAGCTCGTCGCGCGGGTCGGCCACGGCAAGCCGGCGGTCCAGGTCGTCTTCGGAGATCTGCCGGGTGGCGGCGGTTATCGCCCGCAGCGGGCGCAGCGCCCGCCCGGCAACGACCCAGCCGAGTACGACCGAGGCCCCGGCCATGACCGCCAGGCCGGCAGCCGCCGCGACCGGCAACCGGTGTGACCGGATCGCGTCTGCCTGGTTCACCTGGGCCTGGAGCAGGGCGATAAGAGCCTCGGCTCGCGCCAGCGCGGCCTGCTGGCTGGCGGCCGTTCCGGCCGGGGGTGGGGGGATAGGCGTGTGCCGTTCCCATTCGCTGCCAGCCGCCGGCCAGGGTGATGGTGATGGCCAGCAGGCCTGCGGTGGACAGCACGGATACCACGCCGTACAGGACGGTCAGCCGCAGCCGGATCGTGTGCTGGGGCATGCGCGGCCGCCGAGCACGGCGGGGAGCAGGAACGCGCACCGGGCCTCAGACCCGGTAGCCGGCCTGCGGGATGGTGTGGATAACCGGCGGGTCACCAAGTTTCGCCCGCAGCCTGTGGATGGTGGATTTCGAGGCCACCGGCACCACGATCCTGCGCATCGCCGTCCGGGCACCGCGGATGAACGCGACCTGCGAGCTCCCAATGTCGGCTCGTATTTGTCATGATCAAGCTAAGGTCGGCGTTTGCGGCGCTTCCCGCTCCGCATGGGGCTTTGGGGTGCGCCGTCAACGGAGTGGGCGCTGGACAGCCAGCGCCTCCCGGACATAGCTGGACTGCCCGACCGGGATTCGGTTGAGGAGTGGTTGAGCCTGCTGCCCAACGCCCGCAGGACTCGTGTTTCCGCAGGCCACAGCAAATATGTGATCTTTATCGGGAGCTCCCTGTAAAACCGTCGGCTTTGCCTACGTTGGTTCGAACCCAACACCTGCCACCAGTGACTACCCGTAGTATTAGCAGGTCAGCGCGGTGGTTAGAAATCTTGTCCCGGCCGGTACTGCCAGCCGGAGCGAGCGGTCTGCAAACCGCTCGCTCTAGCAGGGCGACTGTGCGTGCGCCGGGTTCTCACTCGCTGTCCGGCCCTTCCCCACCGACCGGCGAGCATAGATTCACCATTATGGAGGGGCGACACCACATTCATGCCCGACTGCGATGTGGTCGTGATCGCGGACTGGTGTGGGAAGAGGCTTGACCAGCGTGAGCTACTCGGTTTGCAAAACCTGTGCTGGAGACCGCCGCGCACCTAGCCGGGATGGGATGGCTGTCAGAACGGTGACCGCAAGCAGGGTTGCCAGGAAGACCCCAGCGAGCTGCCATGCGGGGGGCACGGCGAGGGGAGTACCTGAAGCGAGGAGGTGGTACACCGCTATGCCGAGTGGTATCCCGATGATGGCGCCGGGCAGGGCAGGGAGCAGCGCTGCCATCGAGAGACCAGCGGTCACTTGTCCGGCCGTTCCTCCGAGCGCTCGTTCCAAGGCGGAGGAGAACCTGCCGTCGGCAGCGGTCGCCCAGCCGATGAAGGTCGTGTTCACAGCGGCAAGGATGACCAGCATCACGGTGATGATGGCCGTCAGCTCGTTGAAGCGGTCAAGTTTCAGGTTGCTGATGGTGAGGTTGGCGATTGGGGTATGGGCATGGCTGGCGAGGATGGCAACGATGCCGGTGACGGTGGTGGTGATGCTGGCGGTGTTGAGGAGAGCGCGTCGCGGCCGGCGTGAGAGCTGACGCAAGGCCAGGAGAAGTGGCACGGGCAGGCGCGCGGAAACGGCGATGACCAGTGGTCTGCGGGAAGGGACGCGTGGTGCGTCCGCGAGGGCGGAGACGGTGCTGGTGCGTGCGGCCCGGATGGCGGGAACGAGTGATGAGATAGCGGCGACCGCCAGGGCAATCACTGCGATGATGATGACGGCCGGCACGCTGATCGACGGCGCGCCGGGCGCACCGACCAGGCCGGCCCCTGTGCCTGTGAGCAGGGGTGCGATCAACCATCCTGCAAGCAGACCGGCCGCGGCGGCACCCACGGCCAGCGTGAGCTGCTCCACGAGGAGCACGACCGCGACCGTTGCCGGGGTGGCACCAACGGCTTTGAGCAGGCCTACTCGCTTCGACTGCTCGGTCATCCGCCGGCCGGCGAGGACGCCGAGACCGGCGAGGGCGAGGAGGCCGAGCAGCCATCCCCCGGCTCCCAGGGCCACCTGCTCGATCCCGATCAGGGCGTTGATCGCGCTCTGGATGCTTTGCCAGGTAAAGGTGCCCGGGTGCTGGGCCACGAAGGCCGGAGCCTGTGCGGGGTCCGCCAGCTTCAGGTTGAGGAGGTAGGCGAGAGGGGCGCCCGACCTGGCGAGACCTGCCACGGCGGAGCGGGTGAGCCACACGAGGCCCATGTTCGGGACTCCTTGACCTGTTGTCAGGAAGCGTCTTACCGGGAAGGGGCAGGCGATGTGGCAGAGGCTGCTGGGGTAGGGCGGGATGGCAGCTGTTACGGCGATCCCGGCCACCCGGAACGACCGGCCGCCGATACGGACGTTGTCGCCGACGTGAGCGCCAAGGGCATCGGCGAAGCCGCGCTCGATCACCACCGCGCCCGGGCGGATCCAGCCCCCTTGCGGTACCTTCGGCTGGTCCACCGAGGCCGGGGCCTGGTCTCGCCCTTCGGCCACCACGTCCACCGTGTGCCCTCGGAACCGGATGACGCCAAGGGCCATTGGGTACGGCCCGCTGTGGGCGGTCACACCGGGTGCCGTGGTCAGCGAGGCGACGGCCGCCGCCAGTTGCGCGGAGCTCATCGGCTGAGCTGACCCGGGGCCGCCACCCTCGACAGCGATGACATCCGGGCCGGCTGTGGCCAGCCGGGTCTGCTGGTACGGCTTGTTGGTCACCCCGCTCAGGGCGAACGCCACCGTCAGGGTGGTCGCAGCCGCCGCGATGACCAACAACACCATCAGGGCCTCAACCGGGCGGCGTCGGAGGTCCCGGGCAGCGAGCCGCGAGATGAGCACGACCTGGCCTTTCATTCGCCCCCCAGCCCGATGAGCTTCCCGAGGTCGCCCCTGCTGCCGCCCGTCATTCTCATCTCGTCAACGAATGCGCCGTCACGCATGGAAATCAGGCGATCAGCGGTGGCGGCGACGCGCTGCTCGTGAGTGACGATGACCAGGGTCTGGCCGGATTCGTGAAGCGACTCGAAGAGCCGGAGCACCTCGACGGTGGCCGAACTGTCGAGGTTGCCGGTCGGCTCATCAGCCAACACGATGATCGGCTGGTTGATGAGTGCCCGTGCGATGGCGACCCGTTGGCGCTGGCCGCCCGAGAGGGCCGAAGGCAGGAATCCGGTCCGGTCTGCGAGTCCTATCTGTTCCAGCAGTTCCCTCGCCCGCGTCCGGGCGGCTTTCGGTGAGCGCCCCGCCAGCAGTCCCGGCAGCTCCACGTTCTCGATGGCTGTCAGCTCATCCATGAGATAGAAGCCCTGGAAGATGAAGCCAATCGCCGTGCGGCGAAGATGGGCGAGCGCACGCTCACTAATGCCATTGACAGGGTCCCCCGCGAGGTCGATTTCTCCAGCTGACGGCCGCTCGAGGCCGCCGAGGAGATGCAACAGGGTGGACTTGCCGCACCCGCTCGGGCCCATGATGGCCACCGTCTCACCAGGGGCGACATCGAGGCCAACGCCGTCAACGGCACGCACGAGTGCCGCCCCCGAGCCGAACGTCTTGCAAAGACCCGAGGCGCGCAGCACCGGCCGCGTCGATGTCATGACCCATCCCTTCGACGGGCCCAGCTCCGCTCGCATGCCTCCAGCCAGCGAAGGTCCGCCTGGAGCCGCAACACGGCTCCCTCCAGCAACAAGGCTGCATTGGAGTGGTCCGGCTCCCCCATGGCAGCTCGCTGCGCGTCTCGCAGCCGCCGCAGCAGCTCGCGTCGCTGGGTGTCGATGATGCTGACCGGGTCAGCCAGCCCTGCCTGGGTGGCAGCAACGAGCTTGAGGTGGAACTCTGCCAGGTCGGGCCTCGGCCAGCTCACCTCCGACAGCCACTGGAAGACCCGCTCCTGACCTGCCGGGGTCAAGTAGTACACCTTCCGTTCGGCCCGCTGAGTGCGACCCTCGCGCTCCTCGAGGGCCACCATGCCCGTCTTCTCCAGACGGCCGAGAGTGACGTAGATGTGCCCGGCGTTCAGCCCTTCGCCCAGGGAACCGAGGGCTTCCTCGAGCCGAGCGCGCAATTGATAGCCCTGCGAGGGCTCCTTGGCCAACAGCGCCAGGACAACTTCCTGCTGCATGCAAGCTCCATCTAACGGTTAGGCTCAACCTAACGGTTAGATACGAGGGCGTCAAGTGCAGCTAGCAAGACCATGGACGCACGGACCGCTGATGCGGAGGCTGGCGCCGCAATCCATCTGGTGCTGACCAGAGATGCTCTTGGACGGGGTCATCCAATTCCATGACTGTCCCCTGCGCGATCCCGCAGGGTGCAGGCCACCCAACGCGGCCTCGCGGGCGCGCCGGCCCTCAGATGAAGGCGAAACGACAGGTCCAGGCAGGCAAACCTTATGGAGGGGGCAGTATCAGCCTATGAACGGGATCCCGGGGATTGCCGGACCCCTTGAAGATCAGTTTTGCGTCAGCACAACGCACTGGCCGCTTGCAATTCGCTGAGTGTCCGCCGTGCGACTTCGCTGAACTCCTCACCGTCGGTCATGTCGCTCCAGCGTTCATAGGCGATCTTCAAGGTGAGCGCGCCCAGTTCCGCGGCCACACGCGCGGTCAGGTCGGGAACGCCGCACTGCATGAGCGCGTCGGCCATGGAGACGGCGAGCGCGAGTCCTTTCAGCGCCTCGCGCTCCTGCAGCTCCGGGTTGGCCGCGATCACCGCCCGCCTGCGGGCGCTGAATCCGCACCGATCGAACCATCGGTTCGTCTAGCACGCGCTTCCCCACAGCACACCAGCCCACCCCGAACGGCGGGTAGGCGCGCGTTCTGGCGTGGCCTCGTTGCTCACACAGGGTGCGCTTCGCCTGGCCCTCGGTGCGGGGGGTGGACCCGGGGCTGACGGCCTGCCTGGCGCCGGGGAAGGTACTTTTGGCCGGTGTTCTCGCCTCAGGGCCCGTCTGTGCGTGAACTGGCGATGCAGGCGCTGTCCTCGGTCGAGGGCGGCTATGACCTGCTTGCCCCC
>DASWFT010000111.1:0-1613 GCA_036394075.1 Streptosporangiaceae bacterium | reverse complement strand
TGCTCCTCATGACCGCATGAGCTGCTTGAGATAGTCAGCATCCCCGCAGACCTGACGGGCCACGCACAGTGACGAGAGGGGCAGGCAGTCGGGAACGCGCCACCGCGCCGATCGCCGATTCCGTACTACCTGCCGACGACGAGTTTGTTTGTGGCCGCAGGGTACAGAACGACTAGTTCTGTGCCTCCTGGGGCCTGAGGCCCCGCGTGTCACTTGCATAGATCGTGGCCCGCTCGTGTCCTCAGGGGTGTCCGATCGGCGGAGGACTTGAGCGAAGCGCCGGAGAACAGACGTGTTCGCAGCTCGTGGACGGTCCTGGTCTGGCGTGGATGCTGGGCCACGCAGGTTCGTCGCGGGCATTTTGGCCGGTTCGGATTGCGCGGGCCGTTGGAGTTCGGCGTGATGGGGCACCCGTCGTCGGGGGCAGGGCTAGCCTGTGCCTGGCTGTACGAGCCCGGACTCGTAGGCGGCCACCACGGCCTGGACGCGGTCCCGGGCCCCGAGCTTGGCCAGGATCCGGGTGACGTGGGTCCGGACCGTGGTCTCGCCGACTACCAGTTCCGCGGCGATCTCGGCGTTGGATAGCCCGCGGGCGATCAGCCGCAGCACCTCGACCTCGCGGGGGGTCAGCGGGGCAAGCGCGGGCGGGATGGCGCTGCCCGGTGGTGGGCGGCGGACGAACTGCTCGATGAGCCGGCGGGTGATGTCTGGGGCCAGCAGCGCGTCGCCGGCGGCGATGTCGCGGATCGCGGCGGTCAGCTGGCCGGGCCGCACGGTCTTGAGCAGGAAGCCGCTGGCGCCGGCCCGCATCGCCTGGTAGACGTATTCGTCGTGGTCGAAGGTGGTCAAGATCAGCACCCGGATGGGTGTCTCGGCGGCCTGCGCGGCGTCACCCTGGCCGACCAGGCGGCGGGTCGCCTGGATCCCGTCCAGCCGCGGCATGCGCACGTCCATCAGGACCACGTCGGGCCGGAGCCGGCGGGCCAGTTCGACCGCCTCCACGCCGTCGACCGCCTCGCCGACGACCTCGATGTCGTTCTGGGTCTCCAGGATCAGCCGGAAGCCGCCGCGGACCAGGGCCTGGTCGTCGGCGATGATGATCCGGGTGCGGGTCATGCCGGTCACGTCCCGTCCGGCTTGGTGGGCAGCCGGGCCCGCACGGCATAGCCGGTCCGGGCCGGGGCGGCGCGCGGGCCGGCGTGCAGCGTGCCGCCGTACAGGGTGACCCGCTCGCGCATCCCGGCCAGCCCGTGCCCGCTCTGCCGGCCCGCGCGGCCGGGCGGGCCCGGCCCGGCCCCGCAGCCGTCGTCGAGGATCTCCAGCTCCAGGGCGTGCGTGTGGTAGCGCAGCAGCACGGCGGCGTGCGCGGCGATCGTGTCGTCGCTCGGGCTGGTCCGGCGGCCGGCCGGGCATGCCAAGCCGGGCAGGTCATGACAATCGGGCCATCGCATTGCTCACCGGGCTGCCTGTCGGCATCGCGGGGCGCCGACAGCTGTGGCACGTTCCCGCGGTCCAGCTTGGCCGGTGCCGGAGTCAGCTCTTCCGGCTGGCTACGATCTTTGTTCGCTATTCCGGCCGGATTGGCTCTGGCGGGCCTGATTGCAGCGCGCCCC
>DASWFT010000110.1:0-13714 GCA_036394075.1 Streptosporangiaceae bacterium | reverse complement strand
GCTGGATCGGGTCTGGCTGCGGAAGTTTCCCGGGCACCGGATCGCGGACAAGAGGGTCCTGCGGCTGATCGGCAAGTGGCTGGCCGCGGGGGTCATCGAGGACGGGATCTGGTCGGAGACGGTGGCAGGCTCACCGCAGGGAGCATCGGTATCGCCGCTGCTCGCCAACGTGTACCTGCACCATGTCCTCGACCTGTGGGCCGACTGGTGGAGAAGCCGGTTCGCGCACGGTGACGTGATCATCGTGCGCTGGGCCGACGACTTCATCGTCGGGTTCGAGCACCGCGACGACGCCGAGCGGTTCCTGGAAGAGCTTCGTGGCAGGTTCGCGAAGTTCGGGCTGGAACTACACCCCGGCAAGACCCGGCTGATCGAGTTCGGGCGGCACGCCGCCCGCAACCGGGCAGCCCGGGGTGAGGGGAAACCGGAGACGTTCGCCTTCCTAGGGTTCACGCACATCTGCGCGACCACGAAGAGCGGGCGGTTCTGGGTCAGGCGCAAGACCGACTCGAAACGGATGCGGGCGAAGCTCATGACGGTCAAAGACCAGTTCAGGCAGCGCCGGTACCTACCCCTCCCGGACCAGGGAAAATGGCTGGCCAGCGTGGTGCGCGGGCATCAGGCCTACTACGGCGTGCCCGGCAACTACAGAGCGGTTCATGCCTTCCGCACCCAGGTGACCCGGCACTGGCACCAGGCGCTGCGGCGCCGCAGCCAGAAAACCCGGCTCACCTGGGCCCGGATGAACCGCCTCGTGACCCGGTGGCTACCCCCAACCCGCATCGTGCACCCATTCCCGGAGGTGCGCTTCGCCGCCACACACCCAAGGTAAGAGCCCAGTGCGGTAATCCCGCACGCTGGGATCTGTGCGGGGGGCCGCCCGCAAGGGCGGTCCCTACCGCGACACTATCCCGGACGCATAAAGGGACGCAGAGGCTCGGCCCTCGGCCCGGCTTACGCCAGGTCAAACTCCCCGTCTCGCACCCCGGCGATGAACGCTTCCCACCCAGCCGGGGTAAAGACGAGTTCCGGCCCTCCCGGGTCCTTCGAGTCACGAACAGCAACGATGCCAGGCGGATTGACCGCCGCCTCCACGCAGTTGCCGCCATCGGTGCCGCTATAGCTTGACTTGCGCCACCTGGCGCCGGTCAGGTCCATGCCTCCGCACATCCGTCGCACACAGCGACCACCCAGCCCACCCGGGAGAATCAACTATGACCGAGCCCAGCACCGCCGCGACCGCTCACTACGACGCCGAGCACATACGCGCGATCCAGGCCGGGCTGGCCGCCTGCGGCCTGACCACGCACCTGACCGACGCCCGCGCCGGCCTCGACTTAACCGCGACCCTCAGCCCCTCCCGCATGCGCAGAGCCGAGTTCTTGGGTCGACGACGAGGGCTACGCCGAACTCCGCTACTGGTATCCGCCCGGCACTCCGCCAGCCGAAATCACAGCCACCGCCCTCCGTGCCCTGCAAGCCGTCACCACCACCCCGCCCGACCCGGCCCGTGCCTCACATCAGGCTCGCCATCCGGCCGTAGTTGCCCAATGACGGCAGTCCGTCGCGAAACGGGATCGCATATGAGCAGACAGTCCCGCCCTAGCTAGCCGGATCTGCAACGGTGCGGGAAGCGCCGTGCTCGTGCCGGAGGCATCGCCTTGCCCGTGTTTGTCCGGCTTGGCGGTCGACTCAAGGTACTGAAGGCTTGCCCGCCTGGGCGTATTGTGGCGGGCCGGTGGACACGGGTAGCGAATGCCTCGATACTATTCCTGGGTATCTGGGTGGCTTCATGCCCTTGGCCGACAAACGGGTGAGTTGGAGGTCGGGGTGGTCCAGCGCCCGCCTATCACCCTGGGGGGCAATGCTATGCGTGGCGTTATCGGAGGGCCCGAGTGTGCGGGGCTCGCGACGGCCGAAGCGACCCAGATCGTTTCCTCAGGTCCGAGTAGGACGATAGATTACCGCGCTGAGCGAGGGCCGGCGTAGTTTCCGCGTCGAGGGGGCCATGGTTGAGTTGGCGATCGAGGTTTCAATAAACGATCACAAGACGTTTCGGCCGTGGAGCCGGACTGGGTGGCCGTCGCCGCATCGCACAACAGACGCAAGCTTCGACGGGCGCCGAGCCGCCGTCTGCGAGGGGCGAACGTCGGTTACCCATCGGTTGCCAGTGTCTCCAGCCCAATATGACGGATCGAGTGCATCAAGCTCATTTAGCCTCGACAGGGGAAGTCAAGAGAGCAGCTCTGACACAAGGGGGACGTAATGTTGTTCGGTGGCCCAATAGTTAATGATCCGGAGAACGCGAACGCGATCGATGCGCTCCAGCGCCGGCTCACGGAGAACCCGAACGTCATGCCATTTATAGGGGCTGGGCTTTCTCACCCCTTTGGGTATCCGGACTGGCTCGAATTTCTTCAACAGGGCGCCGACTCGGTTGGCAAGAGAAGCGAGATCGACGATCTTGTTGGTCAAGGTGATTACGAGTCTGTGATGAGCGTTATTCATAGAGAACTCGAAGGCATCCCCTACTTCGACTTTCTGCGCAACACTTTCGGCCTGCGGGAGGCTAGTGCCGCGACATGGGATGCTGCGGTGCGATTCCTCCCAGCGATGCCGAGGACTCCTATAGTGACGACAAATATCGATGGCGTGCTGGAGCAAGTGTTTAAAGAGCACGGGTCGCCGTTGGAAGTGATCGTAGGGGCTCGGCGTGATCGCATTCGTGTCGCGATCGAAGAAAAGCAACGATGTCTAATCAAGTTGCACGGAGACTATCGTGATCAGGCTGATCAGATTCTGACCCTGGAAGACTATGAGCGACACTATGGCAGTGATACACGTGCCGCTCGCAAGCAGCGGCCATTCTTGGGAATAGTGCAGAACCTGCTAGCTGGTAATTCTTTTCTATTTCTTGGTTTCAGAATGGAGGAGCGGACAAGGAAGCTGCTGCAGTCTATAGCAGAGGGGGGTGGGCTTCACTCTCATTGGATTGTCTTGCCACGCTCGCCGCAACCCGGATATAGGGATCGAGCAAAGGAGCTAGGGCGTAACAGCGTTCGAACGCTTTGGTACGATGAGGGGCGTTATGAGCATATTGGAGCGTTCTTGCATTGGTTCACGTGCACGGCTGCACCGGAAGGCTCTCCCTTGCGTCGTTTCTACTCTGCGGTTGCAAACGGAGAATACTCGGCTGCGCTTTCGGCTGGCGCGGAGGCCATCAGCAATGGATTCGAGGATCCTGCGCTGACCTGGAACATTTCGGTTGCAAATGAATTTGCTGCCCGTGAGTTGCTTGGCCAAGGAAGCCTCGACCAAGGCATACGACTGCTCGGGAAGAGCATTGCAGGCCATGAGAACGAGACGCAGTCGGCCGTGGCGCTACAGTGGGCAGTCTCTTACGCGCTCAATCTGACACCGGAGAGAGCGGATGAGCCAGCAGAGGTGACGGCGAGCACTCTGGAGACTCTCAGCCTTCTTCGAGAGGCAGTAGTAAATCCTAGTCCCGACTTGCTAAGCGGTGCCAACTATCAGCGAGCGTCAAAGAGCGGTGTTGCTGAAGCCTTGAGGACACTTTGTCTCCTGAGTCAGATGTGGCAGGGCAATGTCAATGAAGGCGAAATGTTCAGCGGGGACTCATTGGCAGAGAATGCCCGCGGCGCCGCGATGTTGCAGCAAACGTTTTCTGCCCGAGCCGCTGGGGCAGACGGCCGCCTCCGGAGAGTCAAGAGGCTATATTATCAGAATCGAGCTAGGCAGGAAGAGGCCAAGTTCAAGAAGGCAAGGCTCGCTTTTGCAGGGCGCCAGGTGGCTTTACTTAATGATCTGAAGACTAAGAGAAAATGGTATGACGATCATTGAACACCTTGGCCCGAGTTTGGCTCGATTAGGTCGGCGCGTTCGCCTGCCTCCTAGACTCAAGCCATTGCTCGGAAAAATCGTTCCAGGCGTATTGGTACCTTTCGTAAAGCTTCTCTATTTCTCCCATCTCCAGCTTCTCAGGCGGCCGGGTTGCCACCAGGTACTCCAAATCTTCTTGAAGGCGGTAAAAACGATGCTGCGCCTCTTCGGCGAGCACCCATCTAGATCGCCAGTTAAAGAATGGCTCCACCGCATTGATGACGGTTGTAAGCGCCACGAGGGAAAAGCCTAGCCCTGCCCAGAATGAGAGATTCTGGAGGCCCAGAATTATAGTAGCTGCCCCAAGCATGAGCAAAGACAGCATCTTCGTTCCCGACGAAAGCAGCCGGAATCTCTCTTTTCGTGTTTTTGAGTAGCCATTGGCGCTCAGCGTCCAAGACCGAAGCAGCTGAGCCGTGTTATAGGGAGAAAGACCTGCCGGAATCTCGGGGATTGCAGTCATACCTAGTTACCTCTCATCTCCGAAGATATATCCTGCGGTAGGAGCATTAATTGATATGTAACATTGTAGAGCGAGCAGTGAACCGGGACCTGCTGAAGGTGTGCCGGGACCGGCGCGGCGACGTGACCCGGTTCTGCTGCGACACCTGAATCTGGGCCCAGCGCCAAGACGCAACCGTGATGGGGAACTGGCGGCACGACTGGCCCGAAGTGCTCGAAAAGAAGGCGCTGGGGCCGGGAACCGAAGCCAGGGAAGCGCCGTCCAACTTCTTGCGGCCCATCGGGGGAGGGCCGCACCAGCGTGAACGGTCCGCTTCAGAACCCGACCAGGAATGAGGTGGGCGATGGGCGTCCGGGACCGCCGGGCCCGCAGCGCGGGACGCCGGGGCTGGCTGTGCGCGGCCGTGGCCGCCGCAGCGGTCAGCCTGTCCGCCTGCGGAAGCCGTAAGCGCGACCGCGGCCGGGACCGCCGCGACCGCGACCGGGACCGCCGCGTCCACCGGGTCCGCCAGCCAGATGCGGGCGGCCGGGCGCGGGATGTTGTGCGCGGCCGCCGGGTCGGTGGACCGGCTGACGGTCAGCCGGGTGAACTCCATTCCCGGCAATCATCCGCGTTTCTCATTCCCGGCAACGGTCGCGGTCGGCGGTGCCGCGCAGGCCCGCGCCGTGGCGCGGGCCCTGTGCGCACTGCGGGCCGGACCGCGTGGACCCATCTTCTGCCCTATCGACCTGGGCGTTACGTATCGGCTGGATTTCACCGCAGCCGGGCGGAGCTTCCCGGCGGTGACCATCCGGGCCGGTGGCTGCGAGGAGGTTTCTGGCGCCGGATTGGCTCGCTGGATTGAAGGCAAGCCGACGTTCTGGACCGTTCTTGGCCTGGCAATGGGCCTGACGAATCCCGGCCACAATACGTTCGCCGGCACCACGCCGTCATGACGGGACCTCGGCCGGGCTTACCCGCCGCCCGCGCCGCTGCCCAGCACCGCGAGCAATCTGCCGACCAGGTGTCCGCGCCATCCGCGGCCGAGGATGTTCATGGCCGCCTGCTGCGCGGGGTCGGTCTCGTCGAATCCGTCATGGGTGATCAGGAACCGGGTGCCGGTGCCCTCCGGGACAAGGCGCCAGGTCACTGTGGTGTCGAGGGTCCCGCCGCGCCAGCCGAGCCGCAGCAGCCGGGGCGGCTCCATGGCCAGCACCTGGCAGTGCACGATGCCGTCGAACCCGTGCTGCGGGACGGGCTCGGTGCGGAAGGTGAACAGGTGCCCGACGACCGGCTTGAAGTCATTCGGCATCAGCCAGCGGGCGAGCAGGTCCGGGTCGGTCAGCGCCCGCCAGACCTGCTCGGCAGGACGAGGCACGAACTGGTCCACTTCGATGGCCGCCATCACTCACCCTCTTCCAGCAGTTCGCCGAGCAGGCGGGCGTGATGCTGCCAGAATCGCTCGTAGTGGCCAGCCCAGTTCATGACCGTGCGCAGCGGCCGTGCGTCGAGGCGGTAATGGCGCTCACGGCCCACGCGCTCCTCCGCGACGAGCCCGGCCTGGCGGAGCACCCTGAGGTGCTGGGAGACAGCCGGCCTGGTCATCGCGAAGGACGCCGCCACGTCGTGCACCGGCCGGGCGCCATCCTGGAGCAGGTCGAGGATGGCGCGGCGGACCGGGCTCGCAATGGCGTCGAAGACGTCAATGTCAGGCACTGGCCGAGGTCGGCATCGAGGCGGTCGCCTGCAGCACGATCCCGTTGCCATCAGGGTCGTCGAACGTGACGAACCGCCCCCACGGCGCCTCCTGGATATCGCCGGCGATATCCACACCGCGGGACCGGATGGCTGCGATGTCGGCGTCGAGGTCGTCGCTTTCGATCACCGTGCCCTTGGCCGAGCCGGGCGGCATGGTGCCGAACCAGGTCACCAGCGTGATCGAGGTCTCCCCGCCGCTGGGCTTGACCTGAACCCAGCGCTGACCGGGGCCCATCTCGGTGTCCGCCACAAGCTCGAAACCGAGCATGTCGACGTAGAAGGCCTTGGCCCGGTCCTGGTCGGTGACCGGGAGTGAGAAGAGCTGAATCTGCGTCATTGTCATGCCCGCGATAATACGTAAGAGATCTCTTACCAGTCAACCTGGCGTCACGAATCCAGCGCGCTTGATGCCACATCGCGGGCGGAGCCGACGCGGGTGCCTGGTGGGCTGATCCCCTGGCCGCCCTGGTCATCGTCTTTTATGCGCTCAGGGAAGCGCGAGAGATCTTCGTCCCCGCCCACTGATCTCGGCGGATGCGAGAAGCCCCGTCGTTCTAGCCGGAGCGTTCTGATGGCAACGAGCCCGAATGCCGGATTGGGCCGGTTGCCACGGGCGTCAGCCGGGCGGGGCGAGGTCGTTCCTAGCCGTGACCACCAGCCAGGTAACCGCGCCGACCACCAGTGCGGGCGTGGCGGGCTCGGCGCCTGCCACCGCGGCGGCCCCGGCGCTCACCGCGGCGGCGATCAGCACCCTCAATGCGAGCCGGCCGACCCGGCCCCGCCGGATCCGGGACAGCAGCATGGCGCCCGACCGGCTGGCGCCCGACCGGCCAACAGCAGCGAACTCCGGCGGCGCCGGTCTGGCCGGCGGCCCGCCTGGCTGTCCCCGCCCAGGCTGCGCGGCGGGCGCCGGCGGTGCCGGCCTGCCTGACTGTCCCCGCCCAGCCCGCCCAGGCCGGCCAGCGAGGTCGGCGAGGGCTTCGCCGCGCCCGTAGCGGGTCCGCAGCACGGTATAGGCGGCCGCGGCCGCGGCGAACCGGGCTGGGTCGCCTCCGTCGGCGCGGTCTGGGTGGGTCGAAGCGGCGATCCGGCGCCAGGCCGCGCGCACGTCGTCGTCGGTCAGGTCCGGCCGGGCGGCCAGCCCCAGGGCGGCGAACGGATCATCCCTGGCCCGGCTCAAGGCGCCTCCTGGCCGAACGCCTCGTCGAGCAGAGACCCGGCGTCGGGCGGTGGGCCCGGCCGCCGCGTGGGCACGCCGCGCCCGGTGCCCGCCCCGTCCGGCGTAGGCAGCCCCGGCCGGTCCGGCGCGCCAGCAGCGACCGCGCGCCCGTCGGCGTTCCCAGCCGGCCAGACCGGGCGGGGTAGCGCGGCCGGCGCCGCCACCAGCCGCTTCACCTGCACGAAGGTGACCCCGCCGCGGTAGATGTAGGCGGCCTGGCCCACACCAAGGCCGCGGATGAGGTCGGCATCGACCACCGGCGTGCGGCGCTCACGGGACAGCCCTTCACGGCTCCACAGCGGTACGCCGAGCAGCCGCCGGGTCGTGTCCACCACGCGGCGCGAACCGGCCAGGGCGGTGGCGGGCTCGGGATGCGGGGTGCGCAGCAGCCAGATGCCGCCCTCCGCCGTCGCGGCCACCCGGTAGCGCTCGTCCTCGTCCGCGGCGAGGCCGTGCCAGGACTGGGCGGACACCTGGACGGCCAGGCCCAGCGACCGGGCCCGCTCGTACAACTGCCAGATCGGCAGCCGTCGTGACACGGCGCTGAACTCGTCCACCGCGAGCAGGATCTCGGCCGCGGGACCCCCGGCCTGCGCCGCATAGCTGGCCAGCATGTCCACCAGCGCGCGGGCCTGCGCCTCGGCGACTGCGATCTCCGCCGTGCCCTCCAGGATGCAGTACCAGACGTCCGCGTCGGCGAACGTCCCTGGCCCGTCCAGCCCGCTGCCCAGACGGCGGAACAGGGTGCGGAACCGCAGCGCGATGTCGCTGACATGCCGGGCCGCCGAGGCCAGCAGGGCCACGTCGTCCGGCCGATCCGAGGGCGCGTAGGCCATGGTGAGCCAGCCGGCGTCGAGCCGCGCCAGGAAGTCGGCCGCGCTGGTCGGCGGCCCGGCCGGCGCGCCCACGGCCAGCTCCACGATCGCCTCCATCACATCGGCGTAGTAGGCGGCCCCGCCGCTGCCGTGCTCGATCATGTCGACCAGCGTCGTGGTGAGCTGGTCCGGCGGCAGCGCCCACAGTGACAGGCTCGCCTCGTCCGGCCAGATCGCGGTGGTCCGCGCGCCGACGCCGCGCAGCACCCGGCGGGTCCGATCGGCGATCCGCCGCGAGTCGGCGCCGCCCTTGCAGTCGAGGACGACAAGCAGGGGGCGGTGCCCGGTCCCCGCGGCGTGCCGCTGCAGTCCCATCGCCATGAACCCGGCCCACAGCCGCAGCAGCAGGGTAGTCTTGCCGGTTCCCGTGGTTCCGATCACGACCTGGTGGGAGCGCAGCCGGGGGTACGGGATGCGCGCTAAGGGCAGTTGCGGATGATGGATGGCCCTGATGACGGCACCGGCCAGGATCGTTCCGTTTGGCGAAATGAGGGGAACTGATCCGGGGGCGGCGATCCTGGCCCGGGCTGTGCGCACCTGGTGGCGCCATTGCCGCAGGTCGAAGGTGGCCGGTGCGCTGGGGGTGAGGCCGCCGGTGCCGGTCTCCATCGAGTAGATCCGGTACCGCCAGGCGACCCCGCCCGCGACCAGGCCGAGGGGGATAGCGGCCGGCGCGATGGTGACCGCGGCCAGCGCGTACGAGCCGGCCGCGCCGTCGTGCCACATGGCGAGCCAGGCCAGGTAGGGAGCGGCGGCGACCCTGGCTGGTGACCGGGTGGCCACGGCGGCGGCCAGCCACGCGGCGAGCATGGGCACGCAGTAGGCGGCCGCGCGGTAGAGCTGCCGCGGCGGCCAGCCCAGTAACCAGGCCAGCGTCGCGGAATAGGCGGCGACCAGGGAAACCGGTGCTGCCGCCACGATTACCATAACGATTACCGCCACCCTGATCACCCTCGCCAGCAGGCGGACCATGGCGCGCGCGGCCAGCAGGCCTAGATACCGGCTGATCATGTGGCGGCTCCGGAGGGCAGGTCACGGATCTCCACCCGGGCCGCGAGCCCGGCGAGCGCGTCGCGGGCGCGGGCCACGGTCGGCCGGGCGGCCGGGGAGCACAGGTACAGGACGCGGGCGTGCCGCGGCGGGCGGCCCGGCACCCGCGCGTCGGCCGCCAGGCAGCCGTAGTCACCCGTCCGGGTGAGGATCTCGGTCATGATGGCCGCCGTCCGGGCGACGGTCTTGCGGGTGAGCTCGGCCTCCACCGCCCAGCACTCGCCGGCCCAGGCGACGCTGGCGCCGTCCGGCCAGTGGATTTCACCATCGGGGAGGTGCTCGCGTAATCCCACCCGGCCGCCGGCCCGGGCGCGCAGCCGCCGCTCGCCGCGCCAGTACGCGCCGGCCGCACGGTAGCCGGACGTGGCCTGCAGGGCGAGCCTGACG
Source organism: Streptosporangiaceae bacterium (assembly GCA_036394075.1). Lineage (GTDB taxonomy): Bacteria > Actinomycetota > Actinomycetes > Streptosporangiales > Streptosporangiaceae > JAWWPY01. Next base: position 4,083 of record DASWFT010000110.1, on the reverse strand, counting down.
CTGGTGACCGCGCGGATATGGGCGAGCCGGGACAGGGCCGGCGATGCCGCGTTGTACGGCAGCCCGCAGGCGGCCAGCCCGGTGCGCGTCAGCCAGATCCACGGGCGGCCCGGGCCCAGCCGGGCCGACTCCGCGTACCGCTGGCGGCGCCAGCGCAGCGCCACAGTGCCAGCCCGCTGCTCGCTCACCCCGAGCACTGTGCCAAGCTGGTCCAGTTGGACGCCGTACATCTCGCCGACGAACACCAGCCCGGCGATGTCGCGCTCGCCCAGCTGGCCGGGAGCGGCCGGCGGGGCGGGCGCCTCGCGTCGGGAGATCACCTGCCCACTACATCATGTTAGTGGACACGCCGTGAACGCTGGTGCCGACCGGCGCGGTGAGGCAGAATACGACGCGGGACGTGGATCGCATCGGCGGGGAAACCAGATCGCCGGTGCGGGCGCTTGAGGTCGTTGGGGAAGACGCACCTCGGTCGCTCGCAAGGAGGTCTGGTGTCCGTACGTGGCGTGCTGCAGATCCATTCCGCGCCCCCGGCGCTGTGCCCGCACATCGAGTGGGCAGCGGCCGGGGCTATTGGCGTACCTGTGAACCTGCCCTGGGTCAGTCAGCCGGCGGCACCAGGGTCGCTGCGCGCCGAGCTCAGCTGGGCGGGCCGGCCGGGCACGGCGGGGGCGATCACGTCCGCGCTGTCCGGCTGGAACAGGCTGCGCTTCGAGATCACCGAGGAAGCGAGCCCGGGCTGCGACGCGGTCCGCTACAGCTACACGCCTGAACTCGGCACGTTCTCGGCGGTGACCGCCGCCAACGGCGACATCGTGATCCCCGAGAGCCGGCTGCGCGCGGCCATGACGGTGGCCACGGCGGAATCCGGCGGCTCGCTGGAGTATGAGCTCGCCCGCCTGCTCGGGGAGCCCTGGGATGACGAACTGGAGCCGTTCCGCTGGGCGGCGGAGGGCGCCCCGGTCCGCTGGCTGCACGCCACCGGCTGAGCCCGCGCCAAGCCTGGTCGGCGGGTGCGGCCGGGCCTACCATGGGCAGCACAGACCTCTCCCTGGCGGCCGCCCGAATGAGGCCGCGGGATCAGGAGAGCGCCTTAGAGGAGGCGTCATGATGGTCGAGGTCAATCTCCCGGAGGAGTGGCCACCGGCGCTGGCCCTGGCGACCGCGCAACTCTTGCAGCACGCTCTGCGTGACGGCTTTCCCGTTATCACGGTCATCCGGTCGGACGCGACGCCTGATCAGCTCAGCGACATTTGTACGCGCGTCCAGATGTTGATTGAGGAGTCTGGCCTGGCCGCGTGACCGCGTCCGCCCTGGACCCGGCCGCGCCCCGGTCGATCATCCTGGACTGTGACCCGGGTATCGACGACGCCCTCGCGATCGCCTTCGCCTGCGGTCATCCCGGACTGGAGTTGCTGGGGCTGACCACCGTCGGCGGGAACGTGGACCTGGCGAAGACCACGGCCAACGCGCTGAACGTGCGCGAGTTCGCTGGCTGCCCGGAGGTGCCCGTGGTGGCCGGCAGCCCGGCGCCGCTGCTCCGCGCGGTCCTGGACGCCAGCCGCGTGCACGGCGAGTCCGGGCTGGGCGCGGCGCGGCTCCCGGCTGCCCTGTCCGGGGCGCGGGACGGGCACGCCGTGGACTTCCTGATCGACACCATCGGCGCGGCTCCCGGCGCGATCACCCTGGTCGCGACCGGCCCGCTGACCAATATCGCGCTGGCCGTGCGGCGCGAGCCACGGCTGGTCACCCAGGTCAGGGACTTCGTCATCATGGGCGGGTCGGCCGGGCGCGGGAACGTCACCCCGGCCGCGGAATTCAATATCGCCGCCGATCCGGAGGCCGCCGCGATCGTGTTCAGTGCCGGGTGGACAGTCACCATGGTCGGGCTGGACGTGACTTACCAGGCCCGGGCCACGCCCGGTGTCCTGGAGCGGATGCGGGGCCTGGGCCGGCTCGGCGCCGACCTGCTGCTGCCGGCCTTGTCGGGGTACCAGTACGAGGCGGCCGCCGCGCTGGGCCGGGCGCCCGGCCACGGTGACGGGCCGGCCGTCCATGACGTGTGCGCGCTCGCCCTGGTGGCCGAGCCGAGCCTGTTCGGCTGCGTGCCGGCCCGGGTCGAGGTGGAGACCGCGGGCCGGTGGACAGCGGGCATGACGGTCACCGACTTCACGGCGGCCGAGGATCAGCGCAACGCACTGGTCGCCATGTCGGTCGATGTGGCCGGTTTCTGGGACCTGGTCCTGGGCGCCTACGCGTACCTAGCCGCCGCCCGCTCACCCGCCTGAAACCGGATTGGCTCCCGAGGCCCTGCAGAACCGAGTGGCGCAGCGTGCCAGTGGCTGTCCATGATGACGGGTATGCCCGCGCAGCCTGAGATCACCGAGCGAGACCTTCGTAACAGGTCCAAGGAAATCGTGGACGCCCTAGAGAACGGGCGGAGGTTCACCGTCACCCATGACGGCCGCCGGATCGGCGAGCTCATCCCGTGGCCCAGCCGGCGGTTCGTTTCCCGGCAGGAGTTCGCCGCGACGTCCCGCGGTGCTCCCGCGATCGACATCCACGCATTCCGGGCAGACCAGGGCGAGAGCTGATTCAGCCGGTCTCTAGGGTGACCTCGATGTTGCCGCGGGTGGCGTTGGAGTACGGGCAGACCTGGTGCGCGGCCTCGGATACGGAACGGACCGTGTCCGGGTCCACGCCGGGGATGGTGACCCGAAGCACGACCGCTAGCCCGTAGCCGCCGCCCTGCACCGTGCCGATGGTGACATCGGCTTCGACCAGCGAGTTGCTGGTGTCCACGCCCTGACGTCGGCCGACCACGCCCATCGCGCTCTGGAAGCAGGCAGCGTAGCCCGTGGCGAAGAGCTGCTCGGGGTTGGTGGCGCCGCCGGGGCCGCCCATCTCCTTGGGCGGCCGCAGGTCCACATCGAGGATGCCGTCATCGGAGACCGCATGGCCGGCTCGGCCTCCGGTCGCGGTGGCCCTGGCTGTGTAGAGGGGCTTGATGAGCGGAGTGGTCACGTGTGCTCCAGGGTCGGGGCGACGCGCGCCGGCCGTTCCGGGTGCGCGCCTTGCCTTCGCGGCAACTGCACGGCGCACGCCGGCATTCCTCCGGTGCCTCAGACGAGCTCGGCGCAAGTGAGAGCCACCGGCCATGGGTGGCTGGTCCCAGTAGGCCGGGACCAGCCACCCGTGTCATCGTGCGATCGGCTAGCAATTCCCCCCGGAGACCCCGCCCTGGACGGAGGACATGAAATGCGGCAGCCGGTTGACGACCGAGACGTGCAGCTGGGCGGTTGACTCGATGACGGTGCCCGCGGGACCCTCGCCCCTGACCGGCTTGGCCAGCACGGAGCGCTCGCCGAGGAATTGGTAGGAGTGCGGGTCGAAGATCAGTTCCGCGTCCGCCCCGAGGCCGCTGTTATACCTGGCGACCGCGATGCCGCTCCGCCCGGCGGCGTCGGTCGCGTGCCGCACCACCGTGACCCCGGGAATCGTCGCCGCGACCTGGAACAGGGCCGCGGCCAGTTTCGGCGGTACCAGCATCTCGCGCAACATGTCGCCGATGTCGGTCCATGCCTGCTCGTCGGCCGGCTGGCCGCCGCCCTTGTGCTGGTAGATCCAGGCACGCAACTGCGCCCGGGCGGTGGGCAGCGTGGTCAGGAACGCGTACGTTCCTCGCGCTGGCGCCTTTCCCGGGCAGGTGTCCGCGGGCAGCGGATCCCACTCGACACGGCTGCCAGCGAACGGCGGCGGCGTCACTCCCCACGGCAGCTTCTGCTGGCTGCGGTGGACGATCCGCAGCGCCCCGGCCTGGGAGCCGTCGGCTGACTGCCAGATCTTCCGGTCGTTGGTGAACAGCCATGCAACGGGCGGCGCATTGCAGCCGGGAAAATTGGCACTGGGTGCGGACGTCGGGCAGCCGCCGCCGCCGCTCATGCTCAGCTCGGTGGCCACGGAGGTCACGTAGATGAACTGGCCCGGGCGGGGGACCGGCTGGTGTGCCGCGGCCGCGGCCGACGCCGCGTGCCCCAGAACGTACGCCACATCGATCACCGCCACGCCGCTGCCTGGGTGACC
>DASWFT010000109.1:0-6654 GCA_036394075.1 Streptosporangiaceae bacterium | reverse complement strand
AAAGCAACCCGGTGGCGGTACACCGGTTGGAGGTGGCACTGCACCTCAACCGCGGGCTACTGGACCAGTACTGGCTCTGGTTCTCTGGCTTGTTCACCGGCAACCTCGGTCACTCACTGGCCAACGGGCAGCCGGTCTGGGGTTACGTCGAACCCAGGCTGATCAACTCCGCCGTGCTGATGCTGGTCACCGGGGTGATCGGCTCGATGGCCGGCGTTGCACTCGGCGCATTCGCCGCGCTCCGCAAGGATGGCTGGTTCGACCACATCACTGCGGTTACCGCGCTGGCCGTGACCTCGCTGCCGGAGTTCGTGGTCGCGATCGGCCTGGTCATCCTGCTCTCGACCGTGGTCACGCACCTGCTGCCCGCGGTGTCATTGCTGCCGCCCGGCACGTACGCCTGGAACGCCCCGCAGTTGCTCATCCTGCCCGTGGCCACCCTGGTCATCGTGATCGTGCCGTATATACAGCGGATGACGCGGGCGGCGATGATCGAGGCACTCGAGTCCGACTACGTGGAAATGGCCAGGCTCAAGGGCGTGCCGATGTGGCGGATCGTGCTCGTGCACGCGCTTCCCAACGCCACCGCACCGGTCATCCAGGTCATTGGGCTGAACTTCCTGTACCTGGCGGGCGGGGTGGTCATCGTGGAGTATGTCTTCGCCTTCCCCGGTATCGGCCAGGGGATGATCTACGCCGTCGATAGCCGGGATATCCCGGTCATCCAGTTCATCGTCGTGGTGCTGGCCACGTTCTACGTGTTCATGAACATCGTGACCGATGTGATCGCGCTGCTGGCCACGCCGCGGCACAGGATTCCCAGGTAGGAGTGGAGGGTCCGGGACACCGATGACCGCTGCTGATCCGCGCGCAGCCGCGCCCGCCCCGCCGCGGACGGAGCAGATCCGCCGTCACCAGTGGCTGGCTACGCTCGGCCAGGCGGTGCGCACCCCCCGGGGCGCCATCGGGCTGGGGCTTGTCTGCGTCGTCGCGGCGATCGCGGCTATTGGCCCGTTCGTGGCACCGCACCCGTCGGACATGCCGCTCACTCTTACCTTCGGGATGCCGTCCCGGCAATTCCCCCTGGGCAGCGACTTCCTCGGCCGCGATGTCCTGTCCCGGGTCCTGGATGGTGGGTCGCTGCTACTGCTGATGGCGGTCACCGCGACAGTGATCGGGATCGCCGCCGGTGCGGCAGCCGGTGTCAGCGCCGCCTATCTTGGGGGGCACGCGGACGGGCTGATCATGCGGACCGTGGACGTGATCTTGGCGTTCCCCCAGCTGGTATTCGCCCTGCTGCTGCTGAGCATTCTGGGGCCCAAGCTGTGGCTGATCGTGCTCGCCGTCGGCATCACCCACGCGCCCGCGGTCGCCCGGGTGCTGCGTTCCGCAACTCTCGACATCTCCGAGCGAGACTTCGTTAAGGTAGCGGAGCTTCAGGGGATGCGCCCGGCCGCGGTAATGGCCAAGGAAATCCTGCCCAGCCTGAGCACTCCACTAATGGTGGAGGCGGGACTGCGGCTGACCTACTCGATCATCATCATGGCTGGGCTGGCATTCCTCGGGTTCGGCCAGCCGCCACCGGCCCCCAACTGGGGAACCATGATCAACGAGAACCACGTCGGCCTGCCGCTGAACCCCTGGGCGGTGATCATCCCCGCCGCGATGATCGCCCTTCTCACCATTGGCACCAACTTCCTGACCGACGCGATCGGCCGGGTTGCGCTCGGCGTGGACCGCAGGCCTGAGGAAGCCGCGCTCATGGACGACCTGGCTCCGGCCGAGGGCAGGGTGGCGTGAAAGCCGGCGGCCCGCCAGCCACCGTCACCGGAAGTGGCCCGGCCGGGCGCTCCGGGGGGTTCCGGCTGGATGTCCGCGAGCTGGAGATCCGGAGCGGGCGCAACGGGCCCCCAGTGGTCAGCGGGATCTCCTTCGCGGTGCGGCCGGGTGACGTGCTCGGCCTGGTCGGTGAGTCCGGGTCGGGGAAGACCACGGTCGCCCTCGCCCTGCTGGGGCACGCCCGGCGTGGCCTGTCCGTCAGCGGCGGCGAGATCCGCCTGGACGGGGTGGACCTGCTGCGTCTCAAGGCCGGCGAGTTGCGGGAGGTGCGGGGGGCCAAGGTCAGCTACGTGCCGCAGGATCCGGCGGCGGCGCTGAACCCGGCACTACGGATTGGCTACCAGCTACGGGAGGCGCTGCGGGTTCATGCCGCCGTCGCGGGCGACCACGAGGCCCGGATCCTTGAGGTCATGCGTGAGGCACACCTGGACGCGACACCGGACATGCTGCGGCGGTACCCGCATCAACTATCGGGTGGCCAGCAGCAGCGTGTCGGGCTGGCCATGGCCTTCGCCTGCCGGCCCTCGCTGATCGTGCTCGACGAGCCCACGACCGGTCTCGATGTGTCCACCCAGCGTCACATCCTTGACACCATACGGAGCCTCTGCCGGGGATACGGGGTAGCGGCCGTCTACGTCAGCCACGACCTGGCCGTGGTGAGCGAATTGGTGGCCGAGGTGGCCGTCATGTACGCGGGCCGCATCGTGGAGGCTGGCGCCACGACCACGCTGTTTTCCAAGCCGCTGCACCCCTATACTCGCGGGCTGATCGCCTCGGTTCCCACCCCGGAAGGCGCCAGTCAGCTGACCGGGATACCCGGGCATCAGCCGCGGCCCGGACACCGGGGCCCGGGCTGTACGTTCGCTCCCCGCTGCGATCTCGCGCTGGATCAGTGCCGGGTCCGTGAGCCCGAGCAGGTGGTGATAACGGGCCGCACGGTGCGCTGCCTGCGGGCGACGGAGGTCGCGGCGGGCCGGACGGAGCGCCCGCTGCTCGCGGTCGCGGCCGTTGCCCCGCAGAAGGAGGCGGTGCTGTCCGTCCGGGGGGTTTCGGCCAGCTATGGTTCCGTGCCGGTGCTCTCCGGCATCGACCTGGACGTGCCTTCGGGAGCGTGCGTGGCCGTCGTCGGCGAGTCCGGCTCCGGCAAAACGACGCTGGCCCGCTGCATCATCGGGCTGCACCGGAACTGGACCGGCGAGATGAGCCTCCAGGGCGGCGCGCTGGCGCACGGTGCCCGCCAGCGCCCGAAGCAGACGCTGAAGCAGATCCAGTGCGTTTTCCAGAACCCCTACACCTCCCTCAACCCCAGGAAGACGGTCGGCCAGATTGTGACCGGGCCGCTGCAGCGCTTCCTGGATCTGTCCCGCAGCGAGCAGACGGAGCGGGTGGTCGGCGTGCTGGACGACGTCTCACTCGGCGCCAGTTTCCTGTCCCGGTACCCCGATCAGCTATCGGGCGGGGAACGGCAGCGGGTCGCGCTCGCCCGCGCTCTCGTGGTGGAGCCAGACCTGCTCGTGTGCGACGAGGTCACCTCGGCGCTGGATGTCTCGGTGCAGGCGGTCATCGTCGAACTGCTTCGCACCGCCGCGGCCCAGCGTCACCTCGCCATGATCTTCATCACGCACAACCTGGCCCTGGTGCGTAGTGTCGCCCAGTTCGCCGTCGTGCTGCGGCAGGGCGAGATTGCCGAGGCGGGGCCCGTAGGGCAGGTCATTGCCCACCCCAGCAGCCGCTACACCAAGCGGCTCATGGCCGACGTGCCCAGACTGGCGAGGCCAGTTCCGCCTGTATAGCTGGCGCGGTCACTGTCCATCGGGGGCGCTCCCGTTCGTCGTGATGGCGACCGGGTAACCGGACGCGGCGGTGAGCACGGGCAGTTCCCCGGCCGGCGCGCAAACCACCAAGAACGCAACGAGCGCGGAGGGTCATGATGCCTTACAGCGTGTACCAGGTATGGCAGGCAGGGCGCGCCAGGACGGGCGCCGAATACCGGGAAGCCGCCGAAACAGCAGGAAGGGATTCTCGGTGAGCGCCGCAGTCCCGGAAGCGCCGACCTCGGCGCATCAGCTTTCCCGGCCGGATCCTCGGCGGTGGCGGGCGCTGGCGGTGCTGGGCCTGATCCAGTTCATGCTGATTCTCGACGTCACCGTGGTGAACGTCGCCCTGCCGCGGATCCAGCACGACCTCGGGTTTTCCCGGCCTGGCCTGGCCTGGGTCGTAGACGGCTATGTGCTGATGGCTGGCGGCCTGCTGCTGTTGGGCGGGCGGCTGGCCGACATGTTCGGGCGACGGCGGCTGTTCCTGGCCGGGGTGGGTGTCTTCGCCGTGGCCTCGGCGGCGTGCGGCGCCGCGGTCACGCCGGCGATGCTGATCTCCAGCCGGTTCGTGCAAGGGGCCGGGGAGGCGCTGGCCGCGCCGGCGTCGCTTGGCCTGATCGCGCTGCTGTTCACCGATCCGCGGGAGCGGATGAAGGCGCTGGGAATCTGGGGCGGCATCGCCGGGCTGGGCGGGACATGCGGGACGGTCATTTCCGGGGTGCTGACCGATCTGGCGTCCTGGCGCTGGATCTTTTTCATCAACCTGCCGGTCGCGGTGTTCGCGCTGGTGATGGCGCCGCGGCTGGTGCCCGAGAGCCGGATGGTACGCGAACATGGCCGGGTCGACGTCGCCGGGGCGGTCACCGTGACCGGCGGCCTGGTGGCGATCGTGGACGGCCTGCTGCAGGCCGCCTCGCACCCGTGGGGGTCCTGGCCGGTGCTGGTGCCGCTGCTCGGCGGGGCCGCCCTGCTGGCGGTCACGGTCGTGGTGGAGGCCCGCTCGCCGGCGCCGCTGATCCCGTTGCGGTTCTTCACCAACCGCACTCGGGTGGTGGCCAACTTCGTTACCCTGTTCGGCACCTCGGCCTTCTTCAGCTATGTCTTCCTGCTGACCCTGTTCGAACAGCAGGTGCTGGGCTACTCCCCGCTCACGGGCGGGCTGTCCTACCTGCCGCTGGGCGCCGGGATCGGCCTGGGCATCGGCCTGGGCACCGCGCTGATGCCGCGCCTGGGCGTCAAGCCGCTGCTGTCCGTTGGGTTCTTCGGCGCCGCTGCGGGACTGCTCATGACGAGCCGGATCCACGTCGGCATTTCCTACCCGAGCGGGATATTGCCCGGGATGATCGTGCTAAGCGTGTTCATCGGGCTGACCTTCCCGGCCACCACCAACGCCGCGCTGCACGAGGTCACCGGCCAGAACTCCAGCCTGGCCTCCGGGGTGCAGACCGCCATGCAGCAAGTCGGCGGCGCGCTCGGCCTGGCCTGCCTGGTGACGCTCGCGCTGCGGCACGCGGCCGGCCAGATCCACCACGGCGTCCCGCCCGCCGTCGCCGTTACCCACGGCTACGCGCTGTCGTTCCGCATCGGCGCCGCACTGCTCGCCATCGGCGGCGTGCTCGTCCTGGTGCTGCTCGAACACGTCACCGCCCAGCCGCGCAACCCCATCGCCGAGCTCAGCCCGGACCGCCGCTGACCGCCCCTCCGGAACGCTTACCGGGCTGCCTGGGCCAGTTCCAGCAGGGCGTGCAGGTCCCTGGCCGCTTCCAGCGCGGCTACCCCGGCGAGCAGGACGATCGCAGCGGAGACGGCGAGCAGGATGGTCCGCCGCCGCGGTGGTGCGGTCAGCAGCGCGGCGACCCGGCGGGGCACCGGCCCGGCCCAGGCCACTGACACCCGCCGGGTGCGCGACCCGATGATGCCCAAGGTGACTGCGGCGGTTCGCCGGCGGGGGCCGGCGAGCAGGGCGACCTGGCCGATGGTTTCCGCTACCAGCCTGCGGTCGCCGGTGACCGCGGCGGCGCGCTCGTCAGCCCAGCGCTCCACGGTGTATTCCACCGAGCGGGCCACCGGGAGCAGCAGCGGGTTGGCTGCGGCCGCCAGGCGCGCCACGCCGGCGAAAAGGTGGTGCCGGCCGGCCAGGTGCGCCTGCTCGTGGGCGATCAGCGCAGCGCGGCGGCGGTCGTCCAGGTGCTCAAGCAGGCAGCCCGAGACCACGATGCGGCCGGGCCCGCCCGGCAGTGCGTAAGCCTCGATGGCCGGGCCTGGCACGACAACGATGCCGTCGTCGGCATGCAGCCCGGCGGCCAGCCGGTATGACTCGGCCAGGGCGCGTGCCCGATTGCGGAACATAACCGCGACGGCCATGGCCGCACCGGCCAGCGCCAGCGCGGCGGCCGCCCCGGCGGCCACGGAAACAGGGTCACCGCGCCGCATGACGGGCTGCGAGTAGCCTCCCGCCGCGGCCAGCACCGGTGTCCTGGCCGCGGCATAGGCGGCCAGCAGCGCCAGCGCGGCCGTGCTGCATACGGCGAGGGCCACGGTGGCGGACGTGAGCAGCCATGTCGCCTGGCGCGGGTCCAGCCGGGCCGCCACCGGGCGGGCGGCTGCCCCGGCCAGCGCGGGGATCACCAGCGGCAGGTACAGCGCCCACATGCGGCTACTCCTGTTCCCCGGCCCGGCCCGGATCGCCGGCCTGCAGGTGCTGGTCGCCAGCCAGCAGGCGGCGCAGCAGCCGGGCATCACGGCCGGACAGCCCGGACACGAACCGGCTCAGCACGGCGCCGTGGTCGTTCTCGCTGCCCAGTGCCTGGCTCATCCGGCCGGCGGCGAGACTGGCCTCATCGACCGGCGTGTAGGTGAACCCGCGCCCGGCCCGCTGGCGGGCCAGCAGGCCCTTGGCGTGCAGCCGGGACACGATGGTCACGACCGTGCTGTAGGACAGTTCTTCCCGCCGCCCGCTCGCCTCCTGTCCGGCCGCGAGCCGCTGCCGGACCTCACC
>DASWFT010000108.1:0-3313 GCA_036394075.1 Streptosporangiaceae bacterium | reverse complement strand
GCCCATCGGGCTGAACGAGGTCGACCAGCTTGTCCGCCTGCTCCGCACGGCCGCATTCATCACGATTTGTTACTTGTCAGGCATGCGCGGGGGTGAGGTTCTCGGGCTTCGCCGTGGCTGCCTGCGCGAGGACGACCATGGGCAGTTCTCCCTTGCCGGGCTTGCCAGTAAGGGAGTCCAGCATCGTGCCAGAGAAGATGGCGAGCGGACGTGGGCTGTGGTCTCCGCCGTCGCCACTGCGGTCACCATGCTGGAGTCCCTGACGGACTCGCCCTGGCTGTTCCCGCCGGGCGCCAAGCGCGCTTCCTCCGAGCCCATCCACGCCGAGCGCCACTTGAAGGACCGGATCGTGAACGCGGACATCCTGGCGTTCATCGCCTGGGTCAACGCCACCTTCACCCGGCCCGGCGGCAGGCCGCCGATCCCGCCCGATCCCGTGAAGCCGGTCCATGCCTCGAGGTTCCGGCGCACGCTCGCCTACTTCGTGGTCCGCAGGCCCGGCGGCCTGATCGCCGCCGCCCTGCAGTACGGGCATGTCAGCACGAAAGTGACACTTGGTTACTCCGGCGACGCCGACACCGGCTGGATGGACGACCTGGTCATCGAGCGGCTGGAGATGGTCGTCGACCAGGCCGCCGACGATCTCGGGCATCTCAGCGCGGGCGAGCACGTCAGCGGGCCATCGGCCGAAGAATACCGTCGCCGGCTGGACCGCAGCCTGCCCTTCGCCGGGCGGGTGACCGACAAGGTCCGCAATGCCGAGCGGCTCCTGGCCAGCGCCGACCCGGATATCCACCACGGCAAGGGCATGACCTGCGTCTACCGGGCAGAGACCGCGCTCTGCCGCATCGCCCGCGAGGAAGCCGGCCTGGACGGCGAAGGGCCCGATGAAGCCGACTGCCGCTCCGCCTGCACCAACCTCGCCTACACCGACCGGGACATCGACGTCCTCACCCAGCGCCTGTCGCTGCTGGAGCAGGGCGCCGCCGACCCGCTCGCCCCGCGCCCGCTCCGCGACCGCAGCTCCGCGCAGGCATCCCGCCTCCGTGCCATCATCGACCGCCACCAGGTGACCCGGCCCGCTGCCGGCGCTCTTGCAGGAGCCACCTGATGGGAGGCCCGCCACGCGACCGCGCCGCCGAGCGCGCCGCCATCACGGCGGCCGCGGCCCGGCTCCTCGCGGGAACCCCGCTGCGCACCACGTCCGGGAAGCTCACCGCCACCGAGCTCACCGCCGAGTCCGGGCTCCGCCGCGACGTCCTCTACGAGCACCGCGACCTGCTCGACGACTTCAAGGCCAAGGCCCGCCTCCGCGACCACGTCCCCGACGCCATGCAGGAACTCGCCGACCGCTGCAGCACGCCCGGCAAGGAACTCGCGGCCGCCAGGGACGAACTGCGCCGCGAGCGGGGCGCCACGGCGACCCTGCGCCGCGTCGTCACTGAGCTGTCGATCGAGCTGGACCAGGCACGCACGCAACCCAGCGCAGGCGTCACCCGGCTCGCCAGCCGCCGCCCGCCCGCACGGAACCGGGATGAGCAGTGAAGGCCGTGCTCATCCCCGCCGATGGGCTGCCCCGACTCGTTGACCTGGCCGACGGCGAAGGCGCCCGGTTCATGCGGTCGCTCAGGGCGCTCATCGGCACGGAATGCGCCGGGCGGATCTGGATTACCGACCGCTGGGAGGCGTGGCTGGACGAGGACGGCGCAGCCACGGGAAAGCCGGTCAACCAGGCCGCCACGCTCCTCGCACGCGCCTTCGGCGCCCGGTTCAGCCTCCGCGGGACCGTCGTCATCGTCAGCCTGGACAAGGACACGGCCACGCCGACGGCTCTGGCCCAGGCCGAGGTCGTGCTCCGGAGGATCACGGGCGCACCGTGACCGGAGGCTACCGGACGTCCGCCTCGTCCAGGCGGCGGTGCAGCATGGACGCGAGGGTGAGCATGTCCAGGGCGTCGCTGCGTGAGGTAGCCCATGCCACCTTGGGAGCGTGGGCGGCCGGGTTGCGGAAGGTGCTGAACAGGCCCTTCATCAGGGTCGCGATCCCGGCCTGCTCCGAGCGCTCCCACTCGGTGGCCAGGCTGTTGAACCGGACGCGCGGGCTGGCCGCGGGAAAGCAGAGGGAATCGGCCAGCTGCGATCCGTCCCCGGTCACGCTTGCCAGGTTCCGCAGCTTGTCTGCCACGCTCTTGGCAGTCTCCAGGACTGCGTGGAAGTAGTTCTGCTGCACCAGCTCGGCACGGCAGAACGCCAGCACGTCAGGATGCACGTTCCGGCGGGCCAGCTCCGCACGCAGGTCATCGGCGCGCAGCTGGGCCTCGCCGAGCGTGACGGCCTGCTGGGTTCTCACGACCTTGCCGTCCGCCCGGACCTCGAACCCGCTCAGCAGCAGCCGCTCATTGAGCCGCGTCCTGGCCGCGTCGAACTCCGCCTGCGAGGGAAACCGCACTGGCGCCATGACCTCGAGGACCAGGCGGATCAGGGGACGGCCGTCCTTCATCTTGTTCTGCCTGGCGGCGACGGCGTTGAACAGCCGCTTCCACCTGGTGCCCCTCTCGTCCCCCGGTTCCCCGGTCACCAGCAGGGGAGCGATCAGGTTCGGGATCTCAGGCCCGGTCACCACGTCAGCGAGAATCCTGCAAACCTGCTCCACCGCCGACGCTGAGAACGCGGGAACCGGGACGGACGACTGCGCCATGCAGGGGACTATCCCACTCCCGGACGCGGGGGCACGCAGATTTCGTCCCGCCGGGAATCCGACACGCTTCAATCCGACAGTCCGCTTGACTAATGAACAGTGCCTGCGGATCCTCGCCAGGTCGATCCTGCCCCGGGCGAACGTGCCCAGGGGGCCGTAGTCGGCGTCGGCCCTGATCCGCCAGCCCTTCTGGTCGGGCAGGTCCGCGAGCGCCGGCCGGTAGGAGATGCCGAGCAGCTCCAGGAGGCCGAAGACAAGGTCCGAGTAAGACCCGGTGTCTGACCCGAATCCGCGAGTAGATCGGCGACACGCCGCCGCAGTTTCCTGAGATCATGGCTCCCTGCTGGGATAATCGGGCGAGTTAGCGCTGGAACCTCCCAGGAAGAGAGTCACGCGGATGGTGATGACATCAGGCACGCCGGGCCGGACACGCGGCAAGATACGGATCGGGACGGCCGACCCGTCGCTGACAGCCGCGGGCGGGATGCTCGCGGTGACCGAACTGTGCGGCAAGCTCGGCCTGATCGAGGCACTGGATGCGGGGATCGGGCCGGTCAAGCAGCGCAGGCGCGGGTTCACCGGCGGTCAGGTGCTGACCGGGATGGCCGCCGCGCAG
>DASWFT010000107.1:0-7216 GCA_036394075.1 Streptosporangiaceae bacterium | reverse complement strand
CCAGCCACGCTGAGACGTAGGCGCTGCCGCAGCCGAGCTCCACCACCGCCACGTCAGCCAGGCCGGCCGGAAGGACCGGCAACCGTGACTGGGGGATACACCACATCCCCCAGTACGGCTCAGCGGCCGCCCACCGGGAGCGCGCGTACCGTTCGAACCAGGCCGACATGTGCTCGTCCCACTGCCGCCGGGTGACCGTCACGTGACCGCCTGCCTTATCCGTCATGCAGCGATCATCGGAACGCGGTCAGCGTGTGGTGGTAGCGCACAGACGGTGCGCCTTCGGCCGGATAGGACACCGATACCCAAACGGCAGACCCGATCGCGGCCGGCCTCAAGCACCCTCAATGCGTACCCGAATCGGCGAATCGAGGCGCATCGCAGGCCCTGCCCACCCCTGTCGAACCCCCAACAGCAAGACCGCCCAATACACCCTTCTGCCGCGATACGTGTGCTCATGCCTCGCGTGTGAGGCGAGGCCGTACCGATGCAGGGGCGGGATGCACGAGTACCAGGTTGTTCGGCCTGCCGTCTGGTGCGTGCCTCAGAGGGGCAGGAGATCCTTTGCGAGTGCCTGCTTCACCTGCGATGAGCTCGATGTTGCGCCGCGCCCGGCGGGCCATCTCGTCACAGACCAGCTGAGCTTCCCCGCCAGGTGTTACGCGTTCATTCGCTATGAGCACCGGATATAGGACGTCGGACAGGGCCTAGCCGAAACTGTCCGGCGATGTTCACGATGACGCGGCGATGCTCGTGGTGACGACTCCGGTCGATCAAGATCAGCCTGCGAGAGGAATGTGGAGTGCTGCTCTGCGATGGTCCTTTTCGTTACGTGACGAGACCAGCCCGATGATGGAGTCCGCGCGCGTAGCCGATATGCGCGCTCTGGGAATCTTGGCGCTCGTCAGTTTGGGTGCGCAGAACGGGCCGATCTGGCGCTGAGCCACTCTCGGTCCGGTGCTCATGCCGATGAGCGATCATCGTTGCCTCAGAGTTCCGCTGCCCATGATCGGGCGGTTGGGTCGCGCGAGAAGCCCGAGCATTGACGGCGCAGCTCGTGTCAGGATGCTCGGCATGTCTAACCGCGCACTGAGCTTCGGAGTGATGGCGGAAGCATACGAACGATTCCGGCCGGGGTATCCCGTGGAGCTCTTCGACACGGTGATGACGTACGCGGGTCAGCCGGTTCGGACTGCCCTCGAGATTGGTGCTGGAACAGGCAAAGCAACCCGTCTGTTCGCTCAACGGGGGGTCACGGTCACCGCGACCGAGCCTGACGGGGCCATGCTCGCCGAGCTGCTTAAGCACGTGCCAGCAAACGTCAAGACCGTGCAAGCCGCGTTCGAGGACTTGCGACCGGGCGAGAGCTACGGCCTGGTTTATGCGGCAGCGGCGCTGCATTGGACCAACCCAGAGGGTCGGTGGTCGCGCATGGCTGCGCTGCTGGAGCCGGGTGGCGTGTTTGCCTCGTTCGGTGGACCAGCCCAGCTGGTTGACCCGGCTGTGGAGGAAGCTGTTCGCGCGGCCCGGGCGCCGTTCTTGGAGAGCGACGAGGTTCCGTCTCCAGATGGGACGCCACCGGGACATGACATGCAGTGGCCGGGTACGGAACTCCAACGGTCTGAGTGGTTCGCCGATGTTCAGCAGTTCGTGATCGAGCGGCGCTTGACGATGATTGCTCGCGACTACGTTGGCCATCTATCGACCATCTCGGCTTATCTCGAATTGCCGACCTCGGAGCAAGAGCAGGTATATAGCCAGATCATGCAGGTCCTGCCTGAGACGGTCGAGATAGCCGCCGACATCACCGTCCATCTCGCGCATCGGCGCTGCGAGCACTAGTGCCTCGATAATCAGATGCCCGCCCCTGCGAACGGCAATCCGGACATGCCGCGACGAGCGCCGCCACGCTCACGCACAGAACCGGCGGGATCTGCATGCGATTGGCTGTGCGGAGCTGCCGACTCTAGGTAGCGCGGAATCGGCGATCTATCGCTAGTGTCGTGTGAATGAGGCTCTCTTACCGGGCTTGCAGTGCGGGAGTAACTCCTCTGCGGTTTTGGTCCAGGTGAAGGGGTGGCAGCGGTCGTTCCAGCCCTCGATGAAGGTCTCGATGGCGGCGATGAGGTCTTTGACCGAGGTGAAGCTGCCGCGGCGGATCGCCTGGCGGGTGATGATCGAAAAGAAGATCTCCATGTTGAGCCAGGACCCCGACGTGGGCGTGAAGTGCAGCGTGATCCTGGGGTGCTTGGCAAGCCATGCCTGCACGTCTGGATGGGTGTGGGTGCCGTAGTTGTCCACCACGATATGCAGCTTGCGGCGTGGGTAAGCCCTCGCGACCTGGCGGAGGAACTTACCGAACTCCTCGTGCCGGTGGCGGGGGTAGCAGGCGTCGGTGACCCTGCCGGTGGCACTTCGAGGGCGGCGAACAGCGTGGTGGTGCCATGCCGGATGTAATCGTGGCTGCGCTTTTCCGGGGTACCGGGCCGCAGCGGGAGCACTGGCGCAGCGCGTTCCAGCGCCTGGGCCTGGGGTTTCTCATCCACGCACAGCACGACAGCCTTGTCGGGGGGGTTGAGATACAAGCCGATGAGGTAGCGGACCTTGGCTTCGAGTTGCGGGTCGGTGGAGAACTTGAAACTCTCCGCCCGCCAGGGCTGCAGCCCCCACTCGCGCCACACCTTGGCGACCTTCACATTCGACAAGCCCAGCTCAGCGGCCAGCAGCCGGCTCGACCAGTGCGTCACCCCCAGCCGGGCCGACGGCGGCTCCAGCGTGGCCAGCACCACCGCCACATCATCGATGGTTCGCGGCTTGCCCGGCTTGGGCCGGTCCTCCAGCCCGCCGATGCCCTCGGCGGCATACCGCCGCTTCCAGAAGATCACCGTCGGCTTGGACACCCCCGTCCGCGCCATGATCTCGCTGGTGCCCAGCCCATCGCCCGCCAGCAACACGATCCGCGCCCGCCGCGCCAGCCCCGCCCGGATCGACGGCGAACGCACCCACGAGGCCAGCACCTCATGGTCGCGCGGCGTAACCTCCACGGTCACAGTCAACGACATAAACCATCGTCCGCGAACGAGAATCAGACGTCAAGGTACCTCGCTCACGGGACATTAGGTCACCTAATGATCGGGTGCCACTCGGGTTCGGGATGATCTTCGGGATGGTAAACAGACCCGCTCCCAGGCGGGCAGTAGTGCGGGGGGTCGCAGTTCTCTGGCCCGGAGATCAATCTCATAGCAAGCCAGATAATGAGCCCAATCCCCACGATCAGGACTAACCCTCCGATGGTTTTCCCCACGGCGCTTTCCCCGTTCATTGCTTCAGATTCCATTGTGGACGTGGTCCGCAAGCTGTCAAGACATAGCGGGCCATGCTCTGCCCGGACAGCGAGCCTGCGCCAGGCCAGCACCTCATGGTCGCGCGGCGGAACCTCCACGGTCACAGTCAACGACATAAGCCATCGTCCGCGAACGACAATCAGACGTCAAGGTACCTCGCTCACGGGACACTAGGACCGGATCCCGGTCTGACTACGCTACGTGATCGATACTGATCGATGGCCGGCAAACCAATAACCGCCGATATGTACGCTGGGGGCGTCTCCGGTGTGGTCACTTTGGCGCATGCCGAAGGAACGATCTGGGTGGCGGGACATACCCCGACCGGGAATGTCATTGATTACCTGAGCATGCTTGTCGTCCCGCTGGTAGCTTCGCGAAGGTGGCTGCAGAGTTCGCGACTCCGTTCACCATGTTGGTCGGATGCCGAGCGCCGATCCAGTTGGCGGTGATGGGCGGTGGCACCGGTACACCGGAGCTGGCAGCCGCAGTGAGCCAGGCCGGCGGACTGGGGATGCTCTCATCGACCTTCCCCAAGTCCCTCGATGAACAGTTGAGCTGGGTCCAGGCGCACACGGAGCGGCCGGTCGGTGTCGGGTTCTTTGCCTTCGACCTACCGACGAGAACCGAGGAGCTCGAGCTAGCGGCCCGTCGCGCACGCGTCGTCGATGTGTTCTGGGGTGATCCTGAGGCCACCGTGGTGGAGCGTATCCATGCCGGCGGCGCCATCGCCTTTTGGCAGGTCGGCTCGCTCGACGAGGCGGTGGCCGCCGTCGACGCCGGCTGCGACGCGGTGATCGCCCAAGGGATCGAGGCCGGTGGCCATGTGCGGGGCACGACGCCATTGGCCACGCTGCTCCGGCAGGTCATCGCGGCCGTCGAGGTGCCCGTGATCGCCGCCGGCGGTATCGCCACCGGCGCCGCTCTGGCCGAGGTTCTGAACGTCGGCGCTGCTGCAGCTCGAGTGGGCACCCGCTTCCTGGCCACCGCCGAATCCGGAGCCCACCCCGACTACGTGGCCGCGCTGCTCGCAGCCACCGCCGACGCCACCGTGCACACCACCGCGTTCGGCGAAGGCTGGCCGGACGCCCCCCACCGCGTGCTGCGCATCGCCAGGGAGCGCGCGGCTGTATGTGCGGACCGGGTCGTCGCTCGCGCCGCCTACCGGGACCAGAGTTGGGACGTGGTCCGCTGGTCCGCGCAGCCACCGACGGTATTCACCACTGGCGAGGTAGCTGCCATGGCCATGTACGCCGGCTGCGGTGTGGGCGACATCGCCGACGTGCCGACCGCCGCGCAGATCGTTGACCGAATGACGACAGAGGCTGTGGCGCTGCTGCACCCCCCAGCGCGTTGAGGTCGAAGGCATTTGCCGCCGCCACACACGAACCTTGATCTCGCCGCCTTGTCTGGGGTTCCTTCCGCTGGCCGAGGCGGCGCGGGACGACGCCGATCGGTCTATCTGTAGCCAGTCTGGCCCTGCCCGAGCACCCCCGTGGAGCGGTCGATAATCGGCAGGGAGGATGTACCAACGCATGGCGCTATCGCCTGGCGAATACTCACGCTGCGTAGTAGTCGCAAATGCGTTGCGCCAGCCTGCAGCCGCGCAGGGCCGCGGCGAGCGTCGCGCTCTTATCGGGGTGGGACCCCGTCGGCGGATACCCGCATGAGGGCGAGCCGTTGCCCGATGTCGGCGAGGTCGCTGGCCGGCGGGAGCTGTGCGGCGGCGCTCCATGGAAGTGCGGCAGTGACCTGCTCCGGTGCGTCGCGCGCACCGACGAGGGCAGCGACCGTGTCGGTGTCGCCGCCCATGCGGACCGCCTGTATCAGGCCGTCGCGCAGGCTGGTGGCCCGCAGTACACAGGAAAGCACGGCAGCGACGGTCTGGTACGGATCCAGTGATACGCCGTCTGCTGGCGCCTGCCAGGTGCCGGCCGCAACCGCTTGGAGCATCTGCTCCAGTCCGGGGTCTGCGCCAGGTCCCGCTCGTCATCAGCGGCGCCGGTCAGCAGCGACAGCGCCTCCTCGAAACGCCGCTTCCCCTCGTCCACGTCTCCGCCGAAGAAGGCCGCGGCCCCCAGGATCACGATGCAACGGGCGCGCTGGCTGACCGTGCCCGACTGGCCGGCCTCGGCCAGTGCCTGGCTCCCGTGCTCGGCTGCCCGGGAAAGCTCACCGAGGTAAAGGTCAATCGGCGATCCGGATGAGCACGTCGATCCGGTCCACCGCGGTACTGGCCAGCGCCTCCTCGGCTTCGCGGACAGCACCGCCGAAATCACCCTGGACAAACCGGAGTTCGGAGGTGAGCAGGCGGACCCGCCCGTCACGGCGGGCAGGCGCCCGATAACCTCCTCGGCTTGCTGCCAGTCGCCGAGCATCAGCAGGGCCCGGCCCAGCCGCGGACCCAGCTCCCGGATGTCGGCGTACGGGCGGACCTTCTGATGCAGCATCAGCGCCGAGTGGTACATGCCGGCATGCTCGGCGCGGGTGCCCGCCTCCAGTGCGCTGCGGACCATGTTGCCGGTGTCTCCGGCACGCTCGTAGTGGTAGGAGGCTGACGCGAGATCCCCGGCGGACTCGTGCCACCGCGCGACCCTGCCGTGCAGGAACCGCCGGTAGCTGGCACCCAGATCTCCGTACACAGCGCGCTGCAGCAGGGCGTGGGCAAAACTGATCTCACCGTTTGGCCCCTCGGCCATGAGGCCGAGCCGGCAGGCCTCAGCCAGCGACCGCACCGAGACCCCCTCGTCCACTTCGACCGCGAAAGTGATCGGCCGCAGATCCTGGCTGGTCTGGACCGCCACCGCCGCAGCATCCAGGAACTGCCGTGTCTCACGGTCGGCGCGGGCCAGCCGCCGCACGAGCACCGCCTCGACCCGCGGCGGCACGTCCGCCTGCTGCTGCTCCGGACTGCCCGTGGCCGCCGCTGCCACGCCGCCACCGTCCCCGGCCAGCAATCGCAGGCATCAGTCTGTGCCGTAAGTCGTCGGGGAGATGGCTTCGGTGATGTCTCGCAGCCGGGTGTTCCACAGCGTGCGCAGTCCCCAGATGGCGACGGCCAGGGCAAGGTCGGGCGCCTCGCCGGCGCCGTCTTTGACCGCCAGGTAACTGTGGCGCCAGGCGTCGAGCGCCTCCTGGCCGACTGGCGTTCGCCCTGGCCTGCGCCGGGTAACGCGCTGACCTGGGCGCAGCAGGCCAAGCTGCTGCAGCCCGCACTGCACGGCCGCGGCGGCCGGGCGTACCTCGTGGCAGAGGTTGGCATAGGACGCGCCCGGCGTCCGTCCCACGTCCGGCCCGCGCTGCTGCCTGGCGCGGGCGATCACCCGCATGCGCTCACTCTGCCTTGGCGTCCAGCAGTTCCGAGGGTGTGGGTGAGGCGGTGTCGTCCAGCCAGCGGGCGACGTCACGCAGCGACCGGCCGGACGCGGCAGCGGCGAGGAACCGCGCGCACAGCAGTTCCTTGGCGGCGGGTCCCCACAGGTCTTTCTGCCGCCCGTCATCGACGGTGAGCACGAAGTGGGCGGCCATCCGGTGGGCGGCCTCCACGGTGTTCATGCCGTGCAGCGGATCCCACCACCACTCCTGCGGCTGGCCGGTGATGCGCTGCGGGTCAAACAGCCACACACTCTGGCCATCTGCCGCGCGCAGTTGCGCGGTGGCGGCCCACAGGTCCGCCTTGATGCTGGTGGCGACAACGGGGGCGGGCGCGGACAACACGTAGGGCACGCCCATCGCGGTGGTCTTGCCAGACCGGGGCGCCATGAACGCGACGATGGTGTCCCCCCACGACGCGTACAGCGCCGGGCCGCGCCCGCTGGGCAGCTTAAGATTGAGCCCAGTGTCGGCAGGGGCGATCCTGCGCAGGCTGGTTC
>DASWFT010000106.1:0-21239 GCA_036394075.1 Streptosporangiaceae bacterium | reverse complement strand
GAGCCCCGGCCCGCAGGCCACGGCGGCCGGCAGGGTCGCCGACGTGTTGACGACGATCAGGTCGCCGGGCAGCAGCAGCCCCGGCAGGTCGGTGAACCGATGATGGCTGATCTCGCCGGTCCGGCCCCTGCTCACCAGCATCCTCACGCCATCCCTGGGGGTCCCCCTCGCCTCGGGTGGCTCGTGCGCCTCCAGCTCGGGCGGCAGCGAGAAGTCCGCGAGCACGGGGGAAACAGCTGCGGATGCCGGGAGCGCAGCGGTTTCCATGATCACGCCGCGGTTTCTGCGGAACGCCCCGGCGGCAATAGGTCGGCCGCCCGGTAGCGGCCGCTCGGCAGGCGCTCACCGATCAGCCTCACGAACCCCGGCACGACCGACTCCGGCAGCGGGCGGTCGGAGATGTCCTCGCCGGGGAAGGCCGCCTGGTGCATGTCGGTGCGCAGGTCCCCCGGGTCGACCCGCCAGACCCGGATCGTGACCTCCTCGGCGGCCAGGACGTTGCAGGCCTGCTCGAGTGCGGCCTTGGCCGCGCCGTACCCGCCCCAGCCCGCGTACGCCTCCACGGCCGCGTCGGAGGTGACACAGAGCACGGCGCCGCCGCGACCGCGCAACGCCGGCAGCAGCAACTGGGTGAGGGCCACCGGCGCGATCACGTTGACCTCAAGCGCGTCGCGCAAGTCGGCGATGGGGTAGTCGGCGATGGCGGGCAGCGGGCTCGCGCCAAGCGTCCCCGCATTGTTGATGAGCAGATCCGGGCCGCCGAACGCGGCCGCCGCCGCGGCCAGGGCCGCCCGGTGCGCGGGATCGGTGATGTCGCCGGGCACCACGGCGACCTCGGTGGGCGCGGCGTGGTCCGGGCGGGGCAGGCCGGCCGCCACGGCCCGCAGGGCGGTCTCGTCCCGGGCGTCGATGACGAGGGCGTAGCCCTCGGCGGCCAAGCCGCGGGCGAGCGCGCGGCCCAGTCCCCGGGACGCTCCGGTGAGTACCGCGACCGGGCGCCGTGGACGCGCCATCGAGGCGACTCCGGTGGCGGTGGGTGAGTTGGTCATGGTTTTACGTTAGGAATGAATGGGGGTTGGCGCATCGGGCGAGGGTCCGCCTGGGCGTAGGCAGATGGTCCTAGGACCCGCGGCCGATCCAGCGCGTCGCCCGCGCCGGTAACGTCGGGGACGTGGCGCAGAACGGCAGCCGGGACCAGGTGCTCTACCGGGTCAGCCAGGTAGTGCTGGCGGTGGCACGCCAGCAGTCGGTCCGTGACGTGCTCCAGATGATCGTGCGCTCGGCGCGCACGCTGGTTGATGCCCGTTACGCGGCCCTCGGCGTCCCCGACGACAACGGGGGGTTCGCCGAGTTCGTGGTGGACGGGATCCCGGAAAGCCAGCGGAAGGCGATCGGGCCGCTGCCACGTCAGCACGGCATGCTCGCCGTGCTACTGCGGGAGGGGCAACCACTCCGGCTCGCTGACATCCGCGCCGATCCCCGGTTCGAGGGCTGGTGGCCGGCCGCCCACCCCGAGCTGAAAGACATTATCGGCGTGCCGATCACCGACGATTCCGCGGTGCTCGGCATCATCTTCGCCGCGAACGCCAACCGGCCGGGCGGGTTCACGCCGGCCGATCAGGAACTGCTCGAGCTCTTCGCCGCGCACGCCGCGATCGCGCTCACCAACGCGCGGCTGTACGAGCGCGGGCGCCAGCTTTCGGTGCTCGAGGAACGCGGCCGGCTCGCCCGGGACCTGCACGATGCGGTCTCGCAGAAGCTCTTCTCCATCAGGGTGAAGGCGCGGGCCGCGTCCCTGCTGGTCAGCCGGGATCCGGCGCAGGCGGCCGCCGAGATGGAAAGCGTCGCCGCGCTCGGCGGCGAGGCCCACGCGGAACTCCGCGCGGTCATCGACGGCCTGGCCCCGCCCGGCATCGCCGACGGCGGCCTCGCCGAATCGCTGCGCCGGTACGCCCTGCTCGCGGGCAAAGCCCACGGCGTCCGCGTGCTGTTCACCAGTGCGGACCTCCCGCCGCTGGGCGCGCAGCGCGACGCCGCTGTCTACCGCGTCGCCCAGGAGGCGCTGCACAACGCGCTGCGCCACTCCGGTGCCGCCGAGGTGCGCGTGTCGCTGTGCCCGGGGCCGAAACGGGTCACCCTGGACGTCACCGACGACGGCCGGGGCTTCGTCCCCGCCGCCGCCTCCGGTGGCCTCGGCCTGTCCTCGATGCGAGAGCGGGCCGCCGCGGCCGGGGCGTCGCTGAGCGTCCGCTCCGTCCCGGGGAAGGGGACCAGCATCCGGCTGGCCGTTCCGCTCAATCCACCGCGGGGGCGGGCATGACCGGGCAGATCACCGTGCTGATCGCCGATGACCATCCGGTGGTCCGGCAGGGGCTGCGGGTACTGCTCAGCGTTCAGGACGACATCGCCGTGGTGGGCGAGGCCGCCGACGGTCGCGAGGCGGTCGATCTGGCCACGGTGCTGGCGCCGGGTGTCATCCTGCTCGACCTGAAGCTGCCCGGCCTGGATGGGCTCGGCGTGCTCGCGGAACTGCGGGACCGCGGGCTGCCGGCCCGGGCGCTGGTGCTCACCAGCGCGGCCGACCCGGCGTCGGTGACGCTGGCGATGCGGGCCGGCGCGGCCGGCTTCCTGTACAAGGACGTCGACCCGGACGCGCTGGTCCGTGCCGTCCGGTCGGTAAACGACGGGAACACCCTGCTGGCGCCCGAGGCGGCCGGGTTGCTGGTGCGCTCAGGCCGCGGCGGCGAGGCCGTGCACGGGCTGGGCGCGCTCACCGGCCGGGAGCGCGAGGTGCTGGCGCAGATCGCCGAGGGCCGATCCAACCGGGAGATCGCCCGCCTGCTGGGCGTGTCGGAGAAGACGGTCAAAACCCATGTGAGTTCGGTGCTCGGCAAGCTGGGCGTTGCCGACCGCACCCAGGCTGCGCTCTACGCGGTCCGCCATTCGCGCGGTTGACCGGCGGGTTCGGTCTGTCCCCAAGATCAGTGAGGTCATCAATCGGCGAGGAGTAAGCGGCTGCTCGTGGTCGCCTTGACCAGCCGCCCGGGGCCAAAAAACCGCGGGCCACGCCAATGACGGCGCCGGTCCGCTGGGCTGGCTGGGACCGCATGACGTAGGTTCGGTTCCACAAGGTGCCGCGCATTAGAGGGGGCCGGATGTCGGACGAGGTGGTGCGGCTGCGCGGCGTGGGTGTCCGGCGCGGTGGGTCGATGTTGCTGCGGGATATCGACTGGACCGTCCACGACGACGAGCGATGGGTGGTGATCGGCCCCAACGGGGCCGGGAAGACCACGTTGCTGCAGGTGGCCGCCTGCCAGTTGTTCCCGTCTGAGGGCGGCGCTGAGATTCTCGGCGAGCGGCTCGGCGAGACGGATGTGTTCGAACTGCGGCCGCGTATCGGGCTGGCCAGCGCGGCCGTCGCCGACCGGGTGCCGCCGGCCGAGAAAGTCATCGATCTCGTGCTGACCGCCTCGTACGCGATCGTCGGCCGGTGGAAGGAGGACTATGAGTCCTCCGATGTCACCCGGGCCGTCGAGTTGCTCGACGCGCTCGGCTGCGCGCACCTGATCAGGCGCCGGTTCACTACGCTCTCCGAAGGGGAGCGTAAGCGCGTCCAGATCGCCCGGGCCCTGATGCCCGATCCCGAATTGCTGCTCCTCGACGAGCCAGCGGCCGGGCTCGACCTCGGTGGCCGTGAGGATCTGCTGCGGCGGGTCGCGGCGCTCGCCCGTGACCCCCGGGCGCCCACGATGGTGCTGGTCACGCACCATGTGGAGGAAGTGCCCGATGGATTCACCCACGCCATCCTGCTGCGCCGGGGCGCGGTGCTCGCGGCGGGACCGCTACCCGAGGTTTTCACCGAGTCGAACCTGTCCAAGTGCTTCGGCGTCCCGCTGATCATCGAGCGGCGCGGCGCCCGCTGGGCCGCCCAGGCGGCTTTTTAAGCAGGCCGCCGCCATCAAGTCCAGCCGCTTGCCGCACCGCGCCCCCGCATCGGCAGCGGGTGCAGTGGGCACACACTAGGCATGCGGTCGCATTGCCAGCTGTCCCGGGGCTCGCCATGAGGGGGGACCGGGTTGAGATCGTGATCGACGCCGGCGGCACCACCAAGACCTATGAGGTGGCTGCGACCCGCGCGGGGCGCAGGGTTGAGGTGGTCAACCGGCGCGGGCTCGTCGAGGTGACTGAGGTGACCCGCGGCGGCGCGGTGGTGCGTACCGCCCGGTTCATGGCCAGCCGGGTGCTGGCCCTGGTCGAGTACCCGGCCCCGCGGCGTTCCGGAAATGGGGACGGGCGCCCGCCCGGGCCGCGGTAGGGCGTGTCTCACCGGTTGTGCGCGGCCTGGCGTCTGGCGTCCGGTCAGGGGCCCGGCGCCAGGAAACCGCGGGCCACAGACCTGTCAATGAGGTCCCTGGCGTACTCGCCGAGCGTGGCCGATCCATCCTCGATCAGGGCGACCCGGAGCAGGACCTGGTCCGCGGTGACGCCGTGGGCCAGCCAGGTTCCGCCACCTGTCTGGTAGTTCGCGAGCATCGGCTGGAGCCTGTCCAGCGCACGGGCGAACTTCGCCTCCTGCGTGCGGCGCTCCTCGAACTCGTCCCACAGCGCCCGGAACGCTTCAGCCTGGGGCGGGGGCAGCAGCGCGAAGATCCGGTCGGCAGCAGCGCGCTCCGCCACCTCCTGGCGAGCCTGGGCCTGCGCCCCGGCATACAGGAACAGGTCGCCTGCGTCGATCTCCACGAGATCGTGCAGCAGCAGCATGGCGATGACGCGGCTGAGGTCGGTGCCGGGCGGCGAGTGATCTCGCAGCACGAGCGCCATCAGGGCGAGGTGCCAGGAGTGCTCGGCCGAGTTCTCCTTGCGGGAGGCGTCGATGAGGGTGCTCTGCCTGAACACGGTCTTGAGTTTGTCGGCCTCAAGCAGGAAGCGCAGCTGGCTGTCCAGGGGGTCCATATGTCCATTGGATCAGCTGCAGGCGCGCTTACGCACCCCCCGCCACCTGGGCATTTGCTGGACGTGCGATCATGTCCTGGGGGACCCAAGATGATACGGGGGACCGGCTCATCAAGCTCGCCCTGGCCGGGCATTCGCCGGCCAGGGCGAGCCTTCCCCCGCCACCCGCCGGGCAGGCCCGGCCCGCCGCCAGGCCGCCGGTGCACCCGAGGTGACCAGCGATATGAAGTCCAGGGTGGGGCGCGCTACGATCACGCTCGATGACAACGATCCGGGTGGTCCTGGCCGAGGACAACGTGCTGCTCCGGGAGGGGGTCTCCCGGCTGGTGTCAGGCAACGAGGACTTCGAGCTGGTCGGGGTCGCATCCGACCTCCCGCAGTTGCTGGACGTCATCAAGGAGCAGGATCCGGATGTGGTGATCACGGACATCCGGATGCCGCCCACCGGCAGTGACGAGGGGATCCGGGCCGCCGCCTGGCTCAGGGCCAACCGTCCGCGGGTGGGCGTGGTGGTGCTGAGCCAGTACACGGCCCCCGGCTACGCCCTGGCCCTGCTTGAGCACGGGTCGGCTGGCCGCGCCTACCTGCTCAAGGAGCGGGTGGCCAGCGTGGATGAACTGGCCCGCGCTATCCGCACCGTGGCCCAGGGCGGTTCGGTGATCGACCCGCAGGTCGTCGATGAGCTCGTCCGGTCGCGCTCGCAGCGCCGGGCGTCCAACCTGTCGTCGCTGACCCCCAGGGAGTCGGAGATACTGGCCGAGATGGCCCAGGGCAAGAGCAACTCAGCGATCGCGTCCGCCCTCACCGTCTCGGAACGGGCAGTCGAGAAGCACACCAACTCGATCTTCGCCAAGTTGGGCCTGTCCGAGGAGAAGGATCTCAACCGCCGGGTCAAGGCGGTGCTGCTGTACCTCAGTGACCGCGAGGGGGGCTGACCACACCTCGCCGAGGATGGCAGCACCCTGCCAGCGGCAAGATAGCCATGCGAAGCTGGAGCCATGGCCACCCCGCACGCAGTGGTCGTAGTAGACGACCAGGTCCCGTTCCGGACCGCCGCCAAGGCGGTGCTGCGCCGGCTCGCTTGCTTTGAGCTCGCAGGAGAGGCATCCAGCGGGCCCGAGGCGATCGAACTGGTCGATTCCGTCCGGCCAGCGCTGGTCCTGATGGATATCAACATGCCAGACATGAACGGGATCGAGGCCACCCGCCGGATCGTGTCCGCACATCCGGAGGTCGTGGTTTTTCTCTGCTCGACCTATGACGTGGCGGACCTTCCCCCCGGCGCCGCGGACAGCGGGGCGAGCGCCTATCTCAACAAGGAGCGGTTTGGCGCGGACACCCTGCGCCGACTGTGGCAGAACCGGGACTCGGGCTTGTTCAACGCACTCTGATTCAACGCGCTCTGATTCGGCGCATGGGGATTCGGCGCACAGGGATCCGGCGCTGGGGGATCCGGCGCAGAGGGATCCGGCGCGCTAGGAGCAGGTCAGCCGATCGGGACCGAACCGCTGATGGTCGACCCGTGGCCGGGGCGCGATTCCCAGCGGACCGTGCCGCCGATGGCGCCCAGGCGGTCCGCCATGTTGATGAACCCGTGGCCGCCACGGGCCTTCTGCTCGTCGAACCCCGGGCCATCGTCGGTGACCGAGAACAGCAGCCCGCCCGAGTGCAGCCACAGCCGCACCTCCGCGCTCGCGCTGGGGGCATGCTTGGCAGCGTTCTGCAATGCCTCAAGGCAGCAGAAGTAAATGGCCGCCTCTATCTGAGGGGAGTACCGGCCGATGTCGTCGGCGACGACGCCGACCGGGATGGTGCAGCGGCCGGCCGCTGCGCGCAGGGCCTCGGCGAGCCCGCTGTCGGCCAGCAGCGGCGGGTAGATGCCGTGCGCCAGCTCGCGCAGCTCCCGGATCGTCACCTGGACGTCGTCGGCCATCTGGTCGAGTATTTCCAGGCCCGCCTCGGGATCGTCGGCGATGATGTCCCTGGCCAGGCGCAGGTTCACCGCCAGCGCCACCAGGTGCTGCTGTGCGCCGTCGTGCAAATTGCGCTCGACCCGCCGCCGCTCCGCGTCGCCGCTGGCCACGATGCGCGCCCGGGACTCGCGAAGCGCGTCGGCCTGGTTGCGGAGCTCGTCCAGCGTGGTCTGCAGCGCCGCGTCGAGCTGCACGTTGTGGAAGGCGAGACCGGTCTGCCGGGCCAGCTCGGTCAGCACGCGGTCGTCCTCCTCCGAGAAGGCGCCCGCCGTGGCGGGCCGCTCGACGACGATGAGCCCGAGCAGCTCACCCCCGTGACTGATCGGCGCAACCCGCAGCTGGGCTTGCGCGCGCCCGTCGAGCAGGGACGGCAGCCAGACCGAGGCCCAGGCGCTGCCTGACACGCCAGCCCGGGTTACCACCGGGCGCTCACGTGCCGTGATGACGAGGGACCTGCGCCCGAGGTCCGGCACCGACGCGGCCCGCTCCAGCACGTCCCCGGACCCGGTGTAGACCTCGGCGCTGGTCAGTCCCATCGTCTTGCGCAGCGACTCGGCGAGCTGCAGCAGCAACTCGTCCATGGCGATGGCCCGGGTCAGCCTGCTGCCGAACGTGCGCAGCACCTCGTCCGGTGCCTCGCGGGCCCCGTACACGAACCGGGTCGCCGAGGCGATGAGCCGGTCCCTGGCCGGCAGGTAGCCGATCGCCGCCACGGCTGCCGCCAGCATGGACAGCCCGAGGATCTCGCGGTCGGCTGCATCGCCCGGCGACTTCCCCAGGCCCAGCACTATCACCAGGTACACGACGGCCACTACTACGCTGAAGCCCGCGATCGACAGCACCTGCACGAGCAGGCGTCCGCCGTGCGGGGCGAGCGCGGGCAGCCCGCCGGCGATCAGGCCAAGAGGGATCGCTGCGGTGGCGCCTGCCGCCACCGGGCCCAGCGGCCCCGGCCAGCCGACCAGCACGTGCAGGACGGCACTGGTCAGCGCGATGTCCGCGGCCACCACCACGCCGATGCCCAGCCACTGCATCCGCTCCCGGCCCCGCCCGGTCGTGGCCGCGTACCGGAGCCGTATCGCGGGCAGGGTGCACAGGACAGCCAGCGGCCAGATCAGCGCCCCCGCCGGCAGCGGGAACGGCTGGCCCGCGATGGCCAGGCCGAGCCCGGTGCCGACGGCCGAGGCGTAGCCGAGGGCCGCGGCAATCCGCCTGGCCCGTCCGGCCAGCCGGCCGTCCGGCAGGGCCAGCAGGAAGTGGAAGGAGATGGCGATGACGAGCGGCCCGGCGATGGTGGCCACGGCTCGCGCCGCCTCGTGCTGACCGCCAGCCTGCCCAGCCAGCCGGGCGGCAGCGAGCGCGACGGAAGCCGCGAGCGCGCCCGAGGCCACCTGCCACTGGGGGGCCCGGTCCCGCGGGCGGGTGGCCACGGCACCCGCGAGTGCCCACGCGAGCACGAGGCCGGCCGCGACGGCGTCGAGCGCGGATATGCCCCCGGCCGCCCGCGCATGGAGCCCGATCGCGGCGACCACCACCGCGACCAGGGGCATGAGCACTCCGGCCACCACCCGCTGCACAGTGGGCGTGGCGAATGGTGGCGCCACGGCGGCCGGGTCGCGCAGCGTGCCGTTCGCCATCGCTCCTGCCCGCTGAGGTAGCGGTGGCTGGTCGGCCGCCCGGGCGGGCTGGTGCATGGTCAGCGGGCCTCGATGACGACGTTCCCGCCGCTGTCAGGTTCGGGCTCCGGGACGACGATCCGTCCATCGCGCATCCGCACCACCCGCCCGGCCGCGGCGGCGACGCTGGCGTCGTGGGTGACCAGGACCACGGTCTGGCCGCCGCCGTGCAGACGGCGCAGCAACTCGATCACCTCGTCGCCACCCTCCGAGTCGAGCGCCCCGGTCGGCTCGTCGGCGAGCAGCAGCGTCGGCTCGTTCGCCAGCGCCCGGGCGATGGCCAGCCGCTGGCGCTGCCCGCCCGACAGGACACCAGGAGCGGCACTGGCCTTGTCGCCGATGCCGAGCAGGTCGAGCAGGTCCTTGGCCCGGGTCTCCGCCATCCGCCGCTTGCGGCCGGCGATGACGGCCGGCAGCGCGACGTTCTCCAGCACGGTCATGCCCTCCAGCAGGTTGAAGAACTGGAAGACGATCCCGATGTGGCGCCGGCGCAGGCGGGCAAGCTGGTCCTCGCTCCGACCGGTCACCTCCTCACCCGCGACCGTGATGGTCCCCTCGTCGGCGACGTCCAGCCCGGCCACCAGGTTCAGCAAGGTGGACTTGCCGCAGCCCGAGGGCCCCATCAGGGCGGCGAACTCGCCGTCCGCGATGATCAGGTCCACCCCGCGGAGCGCCCGGACCGGCGCGTTCTCGGCTTCGAAGGTCTTGCGTACGCCGTGCATGGCCAGCGCCGGAAGGCTCTCGCTCATCATGCCCCCGTCCTGGTTATCGTGCTCTCGGTGATGGTCATGTTGCCGGTGGCACTGCCGGGGCCGGCCAGGGAGGCGGATTCCGCGGCCCGTCGGCCCGCCTGCGCGGCGATCTTGTAGGAGATGACCGGGGCATCGCGCCCCTTCACCCGCTGCGCCGGGAGCGGCACGAACTCGACATGGATCGTCAGTGACTTGACGGTGCCCTCCGAGAGCACGGTCTCGCCGGCCGCCGCCAGCTGCTGCAGCCGCTGGGAGAGATTGACCGTATCCCCGACCAGCGTGTATTCAAGCCGCTCCTCGGACCCGAGGAGGGCCGCCGCGGCCTCGCCGGTAGATAGCCCGAGCCCCAGCCCGAAGGCGGGCAGGCCATCGTCCGCCCAGCGCGCGTTGATCTCAGCTTGCAGCGCGTGCATGGCCGAGGCCGCCACCACGGCCCGGTCCGCGTGGTCATCCTGCGCGAACGGCGCGCCGAACACCGCCATCACCGCGTCGCCGACAAACTGCATCACGGTGCCGCCCTCGCCCAGAATGGCCCGGTTCATGGCGGCACGGTGCGTGTTGAGCTGCCCGGCGAGCTGGCTCGGGTCGGCGTGCTCCGCGATGGTCGAATAAGACCTGATGTCACTCATCAGGACCGTCACCACCACGCGCTCGGTCTCGCCGATGTTCCGCTTCTCCTGCCGGATCTTGTCGGCGAGCCCCCCGGGGAGCAGCCGCGACAGCGTCTCTCCCTGCTCCTCGCGGTCCACGATGGCCTGGTGCAGCAGGCGGAGCCGTTTCAGCGCCCCGTGATTCCCGGTGGACACGCCCTGCGCCAGCTTGACGAAGACCGCCTCGACCTCCGCGTCAACCACCTCGGGCGGGACTCGCCGTACCGCCGCGATGGCCTTGATCGGCTTGCCCTCGGCCACCATGCCAAGGAGTTCCTCCTCGGCCGGGAGAAGTCCGCCCGGGGAGAGGACGGGGCGGACCAGGGCCTCGACGATGGCCGGGTCGAGCGCGGTGCCGCCGGTAGCCACCGCGCGGATCGCATCGACCAGCTGATTGCCCTCGGCGATGTGGTCTTTCAGCAGGTACCCGTAGCCCGCGGAGCCTTCGGCCAGCAGCGACACCGCGTACTCGGGGTCGTCATACTGGGAGAGGATCACGACGCCAGTCCCCGGATGGCGCTTGCGTACCTCTTTGGCGGCGTCGATGCCCTCGCGACTGAACGACGGCGGCATGCGGATGTCGGTGACCAGCACCTGGGGCTCGGTGGCGGTGGCGCCGGCCACGGCCTCGTCGTAATCCGCGGCCACACCGACCACCCGCAGGTCGGCGTGACGCTCGATCAGTGCGCGCACGCCTTCTCGCACGATCAGGTTGTCGTCCGCGAGGAAGACCCCGATCGTGTCGGCTTGCTTGACGTCCCCGTGCTCCATTCACCTAGTTTTCGCACATGGCGGCCTGCCGCGCCAGTGAGCAGGCCTCCCGCCGCCCGGTGGTGTTAGGCACACCAGGTGCCTGCCAGGCACCACCCTGGCCGGTACGGACGGCCAGCACCTAGCGTCGACCTATGTGGGCCGTCTTGCGACTCGTCGCGCATGAGTTCCGGGCCAGGTGGCGGGCCTGGCTGGTGCTTGCGCTGCTTGTTGCCGTCGCTGGGGGCGCTGCGGCGGCCGCTGCCGCGGGGGCGCGGCGGACAGACAGTGCCTACCAGCGGTTCCTGGTCGCGTCGAGGGCCTCTGACATGCTGGTCGCTCCGGTCAACACAGGCCTGGGTGGCTACTACAGGGCGCTGGCCAGGCTGCCGGACGTAGCCACGCTGGCGCCGATCGTCGGCCTGAACATGCTGCCGTTGCGACCAGATGGCACGGTGATGGCGACCGGCGTCGTGGCGGCGCCCGCCGACGGCACGCTCGGGAGGCAGCTGGAGATCCCGAAGCTGCTCTCGGGGCGGATGCCACAGCCCGGTCGCCCGGATGAAGTAGCCGTCAACCAGATTGGTGCCGACACCCTGCACCTGCACGTCGGCAGCGCTCTGGTGATGGGGACCTGCACCGGTCCGCCGTGCCGCGGAACTCACGTCCGTCGGTTCACCGAGCGGGTTGTCGGCATTGTCGTCACCCGGGGTTCCGTGGTTCCGGTGACCGCTCTCGACAAGGTTTCGGCCATATTCGCCAGCACGGCGCTGTTTCATCAGCTCGCTCATCAGCTTGGTCCTGGCTACCGGGGATTCGATGGGGCCTACGTAAAGGTCCGGCCCGGGGCATCGCCGCAGCGCTTCGGGCTGCGGGCGCAGGCGCTCGCGCGGAGATTCGCCGGCACGGGCGGTCAGCTGTTCGTGGCCGACGAGAGCAGCCAGGCGGCGATCGTCGAACGATCGATCAGGCCAGAGGCAGTGGCACTCGCCATCTTTGCCCTGGTGCTGGCGGCCACCGCGCTGCTCATCGTCGGCCAGGCGGCAGTACGCCTGCTGGTGGCCGGCTCATCGGACAACCCGACGCTGGCGGCGCTGGGGATGACGCGCGGTCAGCTGACCGCCGCCGGGCTGATCGAGGTGGGCGCCGCCGCGGTCGCCAACGGGGTGGCATTCTGGCCGGCCCGGACTGCGGCACTGCTGAGCCCGGCAGAGGTCTTGCGCACGGAATGAGTGAGCGGCTTCACTCGGCACGGAATGGGAACCAGACCGACCCCATGGGGAGATTCAGCTACCGCACGGGGTCAAGGTCAAGGAGGGAGGCATCCCCGCTGCGGTGGTGCTGCCCGCACGCCACCGCATCGCTCCGCGCCTGGTGACGGGCGGGCACCCCGGGCGGTCGTGGTGCTAGGCACACCCGCGAAATGCCAGCCACCACCCTGGCCTGCCGCCACGGCGGGGACGACGATGAGCCTATGCGTCACGAAAGCTGCGTCACCTCATTGTCCTGGATCCCATCGGAAGCGGTCACCGGGAGCACCCGGGTGGCCTTCGACGCGGGATTCACCCACTACGACGATCCGCCGCCGGGCGAACTCGGCGACATCGGGGAACTGCAGGCAGCGGATCGGTTCCGTTTCGCCAATGTTCTTCGGGCTTGGATCGATGTCGATGCCTCGGGCCGGATCACCGGCTCTGGCTATGGCGGGAAGGGCCTGATGGGCTCCACCACCGTCAGGCTGGGCGGGCTGTCCTACCGTTTCCAGGCGGTCCAGCTCCCCGATCTCAAGCATGATCCAGAACGCGGCGATGGCTGGGTGCGTTTCGTGCAGACCACGGGTGGCCGTACCGGGCTGCCCGCACCCAGGCGGGTGCGGCGGCGGCCGTATGTCCAGTGGCAGGCCCCGCTGGTATGGACGACCCTGTCGCTCACGTTGCACGCCGACGGCCGGGCCGAGTCCGCGATGACCGGGGCGAGCCGTTTTCCCAGGCACTGGGTCTACGACGACAACGGCCAGCTGTCGCACAAGTCCGGGCTGACCGACTTCAGTGACTGGTACCGCAGGTCGTTCGGCCGTCACACCCCGTGGGGGGATGAGGACTCGCCCGCGCTGGTCACCGCCGTGGAGACGGCGCTGGAACGGTCCCTGTCCGTGCAGCTCATGCACGGCGCGGCCAAGCCGGCCTTCCGGCGCCTCAAGGCCGGTGACTTCCTGGTCCGCCAGGGAGAGCCGGGCACCGACGTCTACCTGGTTCTTGACGGGGTCATCCGGGTCGACAGGGACGGGGAGCGGCTCGCCGAGTACGGCCCGGGGGCGCTGCTGGGGGAGCGGGCCCATCTTGAGGGGGGCACCAGGACGTCCACCCTGGTGGCCGTCACCGCGTGCCGGGTGGCGTCCGTCGACGCCGGCCAGTTCGACCGGTCGGCCCTGGAGGAGCTGTCCGGGGGGCACCGGCGTGAAGACGCCGGCCGGAGCTGAGGGGTGCGGATCCACTTCTGTGGAGTCCGGGGGTCCACTCCCGCGCCTGGTGCGGACTTCGTCCGCTACGGGGGGCACACCTCGTGCGTGGCCATCGCCGCCGACCGCGGCGCGGTGCCGACGCTCATCCTGGACGCCGGCACCGGCGTGCGCAACGTCACCCCGCTCCTGGAGGGCAAGGCGTTCAGCGGCACGATCCTGCTGACGCACCTGCACTGGGACCACGTCCAGGGGCTGCCCTTCTTCCAGGGGGGTGACCGCGATGACGCCCGGGTGGTGCTGCTGCTGCCCGGGCAGGGCGATGGCGTCAGCGCGGAGCAGGTGCTGGCGCGCGCCATGTCACCGCCGCACTTCCCGATCCGCCCGGGTGACCTTCGCGGCGACTGGACATTCGCCGAGATCGGGCCGGGGCATCGTGACGCCGAGGGTTTCTCGGTCGAGGTACGGGAGATCCCGCACAAGGGCGGCCGGACGCTCGGATACCGGGTAAGCGACGGGCGTTGCGTCGTCGCCTACGTCACCGATCACTGCCCGACCGCGCTCGGGCCCGGGCCGGAAGGCTGGGGCGAGTACCACGCCAGCGCCCTGGAACTGGCCGCGGGAGCCGATGTGCTGGTGCATGACGCTCATCTGCTGGCTTCGGAGGTGGAAGCGGAAGCGTCCTTCGGCCATGCCTGCGCCGACTACGCCGTGGAGCTGGCCCGCCGGGCCGGGGCGCGGCGGGTGGTCCTGTTCCACCACCGGCCGGACCGCACCGACGCGGCCCTGGACCAGCTGGCCAGCCGGTTCGCTGACGCACCGGTCGACGTCGTGGTGGGCGCCGAGGGCGGGATACTTGAGCTATGAGGTCAGCCGACGCGATCGTGGTCGGCTCCGGCCCGAACGGGCTGGCGGCGGCGCTGACCTTGGCCCGCGCCGGGCTCGTCGTGGACGTCATCGAGGGGGCTGACACCCCCGGCGGAGGCTGCCGGACCGAAGAGCTCACCCTGCCGGGCTTCCACCACGACGTCTGCTCGGCCGTTCATCCGCTCGCGGCCGCTTCCCCGTTTTTCCTGGGCACCGATCTCGCTGCACGGGGCGTCACGCTCCGCCTCCCGAAGGTCGCGTTCGCCCATCCGCTGGATGGCGGCCGGGCGGCAGCGGTCGCGGGATCGGTGGACGAGACAGCCGGGGGGCTGGGTGCCGATGGTGCCAGTTACCGCCGGCTGCTCGCGCCGCTGGTGCGTGACACCCAGCTCACCCTGCCCGACATCCTCGCCCCGTTGCGGTCCGTCCCCGGGCATCCGCTCGCCATGGCTCGCTTCGGCCTCGACGGGATCCTGCCTGCCACCCTCCTGGCCCGGCGTTTCAAGACCGAGGAGGCCCAGGCGCTGCTGGCGGGCGTCGCGGCGCACTCCATGCTCCCGCTCAGCGCGCCGCTTACCAGCGCCTTCGGGCTGGTACTCATGATGGCGGCCCATTCGGTGGGCTGGCCGGTGGTCGAAGGCGGCAGCGCCCGGCTGACCGACGCGCTGGCCGCCGAGCTGACCTCGCTGGGCGGCCAGATCGAGACTGGCCACTGGGTCCAGTCGCTGGACGGCCTGCCGCAGGCCCGTGCGATCGTCCTCGATGTCACGCCGCGCCAGTTCGTCGCGATCGCAGGTGACCGGCTGCCAGCCAGGCACCGCGCCGCGCTGGAACGGTTCCGGTACGGTCCCGGGGTGTGCAAGGTCGACTGGGCGCTCAGCGGGCCGGTGCCCTGGCAGGCCGCAGCCTGCCGGGAGGCAGGCACGGTGCACGTAGGCGGGACCCTCGCGGAGGTGGCCCGGAGCGAATCGGACGTGAACGCCGGCCGGATCCCGGAACGTCCCTACTGCCTCGTGGCGCAGCCGGGCGTGGTGGACCCGACGCGAGCCCCGGCCGGCTACCACACGCTGTGGGGCTACTGCCACATGCCGTCCGGCTCGGCGGTGGATGCCTCCGGCCGGATCGAGGCCCAGATCGAGCGGTTCGCACCGGGTTTCCGTGACCTGATCCTGGCCCGGGCGGTCCGGACGGCGGTCGACATGGAGCGGCGCAATCCGAACTACGTGGGCGGGGACATCAACAGCGGGGCGGGGACGCTGCGCCAGACGTTCTTCCGGCCCACGTCGCAGTGGAACCCCTACCGGACCGCGGTGTCCGGCGTCTACTTGTGCTCGGCGTCCACCCCTCCAGGTGGTGGAGTGCACGGCATGTGCGGCGAGGGGGCTGCCCATGCAGTGCTCGCTGACCTC
Organism: Streptosporangiaceae bacterium; assembly: GCA_036394075.1. Classification (GTDB taxonomy): domain Bacteria; phylum Actinomycetota; class Actinomycetes; order Streptosporangiales; family Streptosporangiaceae; genus JAWWPY01. Next base: position 5,751 of record DASWFT010000106.1, on the reverse strand, counting down.
GGCGTGGCCTGAGTCCGTGAGCCAGGGACAAGTGGGGCTGCTGGCCGGCCGGCGGAGCCGGTGTCGCCCGCCTGATCTCGGGCGCTAGCCCGAGGGGGCGGAATCGCGCAGCACTGTGATGTGCTGCTGCAGCACCTGCTCCATCTGGCCGTAGAACTCCACGATCAGCCGCAGCTCGTCGTCGCTGTAGCGCTCCGCCATGTTCTGCCAGGCCCGGACCATCGGCAGGAACACCGTGGCGACGTCGCTGACCGCGCGCTCCAGAACCAGGCGGATGACCACGCGGCGGCGGTCGGTGGTATCACGTTCCCTGCGGACATAGCCGGCCTCCTCCAGCCGGTCGATGACGCCGGTGATCGACGCCGTGGTGAGCCCGGTGGCCTTGGCCAGCTGGCCTGCCGTCATCTGGCCGCTGAAACTGAGGATGTTCAGGCAGTTCAGGTCGGTGGCGTTAATGCCGATCCGGTCGGCGGCGGCCTGGCCCATGAGCTGCATCAGGGAGCCCGTCCTGCGGATCGCCGCCCCGAACGCGGCGGCCAGCTGCGCGCGCTCGGGACGCCCGGAGCCGCTGGCAAACGGCTCGGCCCAGGGCAGCTCCCACGCGCCCTCATCGGCGCCAGGCGGCGTTCCCTGCGGGTCCTCTGGCATGCTTAGGCTCCTTATTAGTTAAGCTGGCTAGGCAATAGCAAAACGAGATGATACGTTCCCTAAGTATATTGACCGATGCCTTCAGAAGCGGAGATCCCATGCCTCCCGACGCTGAGATCCTGGCACCTCCGGCGGCCCCGGGCGAGGCTCCTGACCGGCGGCGCTGGCTGACCCTCGCGGTCCTGCTACTGGCCGCGTTCATGAACCTGCTCGACATCAGCATCGTCAACATCGCGATCCCGTCCATCCAACGGGACCTGCACGCCAGCTACGCCGATATCCAGTGGGCGCTGGCCGGATACACGCTCGCTTACGCGCTGGTGCTGATCACCGGCGGCAGGCTCGGCGACACCTTCGGGCGCAAACGGCTGTTCCTTATCGGCGTCACCGGATTCACGATCATGTCGGCGCTGTGCGGGGCGGCGCAAAGCCCAGGCATGCTGATAGCCAGCCGGGTCCTGCAGGGCGCCATGGGCGCGATCATGATCCCGCAGGTGCTGTCGGTCATACAGGTCATCTTCCCGCCGGGAGAGCGGATCAAGGCGCTGGCCGGGTTCGGGGTCACGGCCGGCCTCGGCACCGTGAGCGGCCCGCTGCTCGGCGGCCTGCTGACCGAGCACAGCCTGTTGGGGCTCGGCTGGCGGTCGATCTTCCTCATCAACGTCCCCATTGGCATTTTCGCAGTGGCCGCCGCGGCGGTCCTCGTCCGTGAGTCCCGCGCCCCGCGCCCGCCCAGACTGGACCCCGTCGGCGTCGCGCTGATCAGCGCCGCCCTCCTGCTGTTGCTCTACCCGCTCGTGCAGGGCCGCCAGTTCGGCTGGCCGACGTGGACGTTTGTGTCAATGGCCGCGTCCGCGCCGGTGTTCGCGCTGTTCGTCGCCTACGAGCGGGTCAAGACCCGCAGGGACGGCTCGCCGCTGGTCCAGTTGAGCCTGTTCAGCCAGCGGTCGTTCAGCGTCGGAATGGCCATCGCGGTCACCTTCTTCCTCGGGATCACCTCGTTCGCGCTGATTCTGACGCTGTTCCTGCAGACCGGGCTCGGCTTCACGCCGCTGCACGCCGGGCTCACGTTCCTGCCGTTCTCCGGGGGCGTGCTGCTCGCCTCGGGTGCCGCTGCGCGGCTCGCGCCCCGCTTTGGCCGCGGCGTTACGATGACCGGTGCGCTGGTCATGGCCGCGGGCATGGCCGGCCTGATCGCGACCGTGCACCACTACGGAGCAGCGGTGACTACCTGGGAGATGGTGCCCGCTCTGGTGGTCGCCGGCCTCGGCATGGGCAGTGTCCTCGCGCCGCTGGCCGACATCCTGCTGGCCGGGGTGCCGCACCAGCACGCTGGCTCGGCGTCCGGCCTGCTCAACACCGGCTTCCAGGTGGGTGCGTCGATCGGGATCGCGGTTATCGGCGTGATCTTCTTCGGCCTGCTGGGGAGTCAGTCGGGACCCGCGGCCACTGCGGTCACGCCCCAGCTGCGGACGGGGCTGGCGGTGGCGGGAGTTCCGGCCCAATTCTCCGGGCGGATCGTCACCCAGTTCCGCAGCTGCCTGTACGGCCGCCTGGTCGCCGCTGACCCTACCACCACCCCGGCGTCCTGCAGGCGCGGTGGCGCGGAGGCGGCGCTTCCGGCTTCCGCCAACCGGGTGCTGGCCGAGGCGGGCGGCGCCGCGGTGCGCCGCGACTTCGCCTCCTCGCTGGAGCGCACCTTGGCATTCCAGGTCGGTGTGTTCCTGCTGAGCTTCTTGCTCATGCTGGCGCTGCCGGCCAGGTCAGGCCGGCGCCTTGAGGAGAGCGGCGGGCCCGCCGGCGCTGCCGGTGCCGAGGATGCGGCGACGGAAGATGCCGTCAATGTCTGACCTGATCTGACCGGCCAGCCGGCCCGCCGTTCAGCCCGCCCCGCCGTTCAGCCCGCCCGGCCGGGAGTCCGCCCGGCCGGGAGCCCGCCCGGCCAGGAGTTCGCCCGGCTCGGGAGCTCGCCCGGCTCGGTCGCGAGCAGCAGGGAAGCGGCGTCAGGGCTGGCCGTCGGCGACCGCGGCTTCGACCTCCCCGCGGCGCGCGGCCAGTTCGGCTGCGTACTTCTCCCGGTCCACGCGCTCGGCGATCTCCTCGTCGTCGCGCATCACCGAGTCCAGGTCCACGTTGGCGGCATCCAGGACCCCGAGATCGGCGTATGCGCGCTGCACCTTCGGCCCCCACAGTCCGATGTCTTTCACGCAGGGCACGATCCTGCTGAACAGCAGCGACCGGAACGCCTGCTGGACGGGCGAGTTCTCGGTGAACTCCAGGCACTCGGCGACGTCGAAGCCCATCCGTTCCCAGACCTCCCGCGCCACGAACCTGCTGCGCATCAGGTAGCAGCCCTCGACGACGAACTCCTCACGATCGGCCCGCTCCGTCGCCGACAGGCCTGCGTAGTAGTCGCGGAGCGCGAGTCGGCCGAATGCGACGTGCCGCGCCTCGTCCTGCATGACGTACGCGAGCACCTGCTTGACCAGGGGATTGGTTGCCATGTCCCGGTGCACCCCGAACGCGGCTAGAGCGAGCCCTTCGATCAGCACCTGCATCCCGAGATAAGGCAGGTCCCAGCGAGAATCGCTGAGTGCGTCGGAGAGCAGCTTGGCCAGGTCCGGGTTGACCGGGTAGTACAAGCCGATCTTCTCCCGCATGAACCGCGAGAACAGCTCCACGTGCCGCGCCTCGTCCATGGCCTGGGTCGCCGCGTAGAACTTCGAGTCCATGTCGGGCACGGATTCGACGATCCGCGCGGCCACCGTCAGCGCTCCCTGTTCACCGTGCAGGAACTGGCTGAACAGCCAGGCCGACAGGTGATGGCCGAGGTCGGCGCGCTCGGATTCGGACAGGATGTCCCACTGACGTGACCCGTAGATCGGGACGAACTCATCGGAGAGCCCCATCACGTTGGTGGGATCCACCGGGAGGTCCCAGTCGATCCGCTTGGCCGCGTCCCACTGCTTGTCCTTGCCCCGCTGGTAGAGGTCGAGCAGGCGGCTCCGGCCGTCGTCATACTCCCAGCTGAAGCGAGTGGCGCCAGCCGCGGGAACATCCCAGGTACCGGGCTCGACGGGGGTGGCGTAGCGATCGTACGTGCTCACGGCGGGCTCCCTACAGGCGATATCGCCATATTACTGGCTAGTACGGAAATGCTCCAGGGGCCAGCGTGGGCGGGGGCGGTGGCACGGCGCGAGACACGCGCTAGAGGCAGACGTAAGGCTCGTGGTCGGCGTGTCCGGTGGGTTCCAGCTGGAAGGTGGAATGGGCCACGTCGAAGTGGCCGCGCAGGCATTCCTGGAGGATGTCGAGCATGGCCGCGCTCCGGCCGTCGGCCAGCACGCCCGGGTCCACGACCACGTGCGCGGAGAGGACGGGGACCCCGGAGGTGATGGTCCAGGCGTGCAGATCATGCACATCGGTCACGCCGTCCAGTTCGGTCATGTGACGGCGCACCTCGCTCAGGTCGATGCCCCGCGGACTCGCCTCCAGCAGGACATCCACCGCATCCCGCAGCAGCCGCCAGGTCCGCGGCAGGATGAACGCGCCCACCACCAGCGAGGCGATCGGGTCGGCCAGGGTGAAGCCCGTGATCGCGATTATCACGCCGGTCAGGATGACCGCTACCGCGCCGAATGTGTCCGAGGCGACCTCTAGGAAGGCACCACGCACGTTCAGGCTGTCCGCCTGGGCCCGGCGGAGCAGGATCATCGACACGCCGTTCCCGGCCAGCGCCATGAACCCGAAAATCACCATCAGGCCGGACCCGACGGCCGGTGGCGCGGCCAGCCGGCGCGCGGCCTCGATGACGATGAAGGTGGCCATGCCGAGCAGCAGCAGGGCGTTGGCCGTGGCGGCGAGGATTTCCGCTCGCGCGTAGCCGAAGGTTCGGCGGTCCGTGGCGGGCCTCGCGGCGATGTATGCCGCTAGCAGCGACAGGCCTACGCCTGCGGCATCCGCGGCCATGTGGGCCGCGTCGGCGAACAGCACCAGAGACCCGCTGACCAGTGCTCCGGCAACTTCCAGGACTGCGATCGCGGTACTGATGGCCATGACCGCGCTCAGCCTGCCGCGATGACGGCCGGTAGCCGTCATCCCGTGTCCGTGTCCGTGTCCGTGTCCGTTTCCGTGCCCGTTTCCGGCCGGCATGGCCGCTGATGGCCTCCCTTGCCAGGTGCCCTAGGCGTCGCAGCGCCACCCGTGCCGACGCCGCTATGACCCCTTATCAGGAGAGTCTTTCCCCGCTGGGGCCGTCCCGGTACCCGTCGCCAGTAGCTCGTATGCCGGGTTGATCATGGCTGGCCCCTCCTCGCGCAGGCCAACTGGGCCGCGGAAGCGGACCCGGGCCCCGCAAATGAGCCCAGGGATGTGCGACCGGCCGTAGAACAGGGCAGTCAGGTCGCCCGTTGAATCGGAGATCTCGACGGCAAGTACGGAGTTTCGTTCCACCGGGCGGATCTCGACCGCGCGTACCCGTCCCTCCACGGTGGCCCGGCCTGGTTTGACGATCGACCCGATGGGGTTGACGCCGGCCGACGGGACAGGCCTCTCGTAGTCCGGGTGATCTCCAGTCGGCAAGGCCGCGGACGGGCCGCTGGGCTGGCGTGAGCCCCGGCGCCGGAGCAGCCCCCGAAGAGGGGAGGCAGTCGGTGCCGCTGTGACTGGCGGCAGGCCGTCCAGGCCGGCGGCGATGCCCGGTGCCGCTGGTTCGCTGGGGGCCGCTGGTTCGCCAGATGGCGCCCCGGCGGCCGGCGCAGGCCCGGCGGTCGGTACAGGTCCGGTGGGAACTGCGGGCCCGGTGGGAACTGCGGGCCCGGTGGGAAGTGGGGGGCCGATGGGCGGCAGAGGCCCGGTGGGAGCCTCGGGTCCCACGGGTGTCGTCACCCCGCCCGGTCCCTGCGGCCCGGCTGACGGAGCGGCTCCGGTCGCGGCAGCGGGTTCGGTGCGGGCAGCGGGCCCGGTCGCGGCAGCGGGATCGGTGCGGGCAGTCGGCCCGGAGTCCGCCGCCGCGGCGGGCTCAGCTGGCTGGGCCGGCCTGGCTGGCCCCGGAGTCCCGGCCCGGTCGGCCCCGGCCGCGTCCTGGGCGTTTGCGACCTGGCG
>DASWFT010000105.1:0-64770 GCA_036394075.1 Streptosporangiaceae bacterium | reverse complement strand
GGTATGGGAGTGGATGCGGTCGCGGGGCACGATCAGGTGCACTCCCTTGGAGGCGCGCACGTTGATCACGCCACGGCCGCCGACCATGGCCTGGACGTCGTCGGTCCACACCCCGGTCGCGTTGACCACCTGCTGGGCGCTGATCTTCAGCTCTGCGCCGGTCTCCAGGTCCACCGCCCGCACCCCGGTAACCCGCTCGCCTTCCCGCAGGAAACCGGTGACCTGGGTCCGCGATGCTACCTGGGCCCCGTAGCCCGCCGCGGTGCGGACCAGGGTGACGACATAACGGGCGTCGTCGACCTGCGCGTCCCAGTACTGGATGGCCCCGGTGACCGCCGACCGTTTCAGGGCGGGCGCCAGCCGGAGCGTGCTGCGCCGGGTCAACTGCCGGTGCCCGGGCAGGCCCCTGGCCTGGCCGAGGGAGAACCCGAGCAGGTCATACGCGGTCACACCGGCGCCGACGTACCCGCGCTCCCAGACGTGGTGGGTGAAAGGGAACAGGAACGGCACCGGCCGCACCAGGTGCGGCGCGAGCCGCTGGAGCAGCAGGGCACGTTCGGTGAGGGCTTCGCGGACCAGGCCCACATTGAGCTGCTCCAGGTAGCGGAGCCCGCCGTGGATCAGCTTGCTGGATCGCGACGAGGTCCCCGATGCGAAGTCGCGCGCTTCCACCAGGCCCACCGAAAGCCCGCGGGTCGCGGCGTCCAGCGCCACGCCCGCACCCACCACGCCGCCGCCCACCACGAGAACCTGATGCTCGGCCCCGGCGAGCGTTGCGAGCGCCGCGGACCTATCATCGGGGCAGAGTCTTGCCGTGTCGTCCCCCCCGGCCATCACAACGGGAACGCTAGCATCCGGCCAGCCCGCGAGTGCTCCACCGATCCCCGGCCTGCCGCAGGTCCGTGGCCTGCCGCAGGTCCGTGGCCTGCGGAGAGTGCGTGGCCGACGGAGAATCCGTGGCCGGCTGTCGCTTGCTGGCGTGCCTCGCGTACTACGTCCACCGGCTCTACGCTAGCGGCGCGGCGGTGCGTACGGCGCGACGACCACCTCGACCCGCTGGAATTCCTTCAGGTCGGAGTAGCCGGAGGTAGCCATGGTCCGGCGCAGGGCACCCATCAGGTTCAGCGAGCCGTCAGCCATGGTGGACGGGCCATGCAGGATCTGCTCCAGCGTGCCGATGGTGCCCACCTTGACCCGGGCCCCCCGGGGCAGGTCGGGATGGTGCGCCTCGCTGCCCCAGTGGTAGCCGCGGCCTGGCGCCTGCTCCGCGCGGGCGAACGGCGAGCCGACCATGACCGCGTCGGCGCCACAGGCCAGCGCTTTGGCGATGTCGCCGCTGCGGGTCATGCTCCCGTCCGCGATGACATGCACATACCGGCCGCCGGATTCGTCGAGGTAGTCGCGCCGCGCGGCGGCCACATCGGCGATCGCCGTGGCCATCGGCACGGCGACGCCGAGCACCGCGGCCGTGGTGTGCCCCGAGCCGCCGCCGAACCCGACGAGGACCCCGGCGGCCCCGGTCCGCATGAGGTGCAGCGCCGCGGTGTAGGTGGCGCAGCCACCCACGATGACCGGGACGTCGAGTTCGTAGATGAACTGCTTGAGGTTGAGCGGCTCGGCCTGCCCGGAGACGTGCTCGGCGGACACGGTGGTGCCGCGAATGACGAAAATATCGACGCCCGCGTCGATAACTGCCTTGTAATACCGAACGGTTCGCTGCGGTGACAGCCGTGCGGCCGTGATGACGCCGGCGGCGCGGATCTCCTCGATCCTGCGGCCGATCAAGTCTTCTTTGATGGGCTCGGCGTAGATCTCCTGCAACCGGCGGGTGGCAGCCTCCTCGCCGAGCCCGGTCACCTCGGCGAGGAGCGGCTCTGGGTCCTCGTAGCGGGTCCACAGCCCCTCAAGGTCGAGCACGGCGAGCCCGCCGAGGCGTCCGATCAGCACCGCGGTCCGCGGCGAGACGACGCTGTCCATCGGGCAGACGACCAGCGGCAGGTCGAACCGGTAGGCGTCGATCTGCCAGGCGATGGACACCTCTTCGGGGTGCCTGGTCCGGCGGGAGGGGACGATGCCAATCTCGTCGAGCGCGTAGGCACGGCGGCCGCTCTTACCGCGGCCGATCTCCACTGTTGTCATGGCCGCACTGCTGTTGTCATGGCCTCTGTTGTCATGGCGTCACCACGGGGATCACGGCCGCCGCCTGGCGTAGTTGGGTGCCTCGGCGGTCATCTCGATGTCATGCGGGTGGCTCTCCGCCAGGCCGGCCGCGGTAACCTGCGTGAACTTCGCCTGCTGGAGCTCGGCGATGGTGGGCGTCCCGCAGAAGCCCATGGCCGCCCGCAAGCCGCCGACAAGCTGGCCCGCGACGGCGGCGAGCGGCCCGCGGTAGGGCACCTGACCCTCGACGCCCTGGGGGACCAACTTGTCCTCACGGAGCACGTCGTCCTGGAAATAGCGGTCCTTGGAGTAGGACCGGCCGCGCTCGGTGTTCCGCATGGCCCCCAGCGAGCCCATCCCCCGGTACAGCTTGTACTGCTTGCCGTGGATGAAGACCATCTCCCCAGGCCCCTCCTCGCACCCGGCGAGCAGGCTGCCCAGCATGACGGTGTCCGCGCCCGCGGCGATGGCCTTGGCGATGTCGCCGGAGTGCTGCAGGCCGCCGTCCCCGATCACCGGCACGCCCGCCGGCCGCGCCGCTTGCGCGGCCTCGTAGATCGCGGTTACCTGCGGTACCCCGACGCCGGCCACCACCCGGGTGGTGCAGATGGAGCCCGGCCCCACGCCGACCTTGACCCCGTCGGCACCCGCGTCGATCAGCGCCTGCGCGCCGGCCCGCGTGGCAATGTTGCCGCCGATCACGTCGACCTTGGCGTTCGCCTTCACCCGCGCCACCATGTCCAGGACCGCCTGGGCGTGGCCGTGCGCCGTGTCGACCACCAGGAAGTCGGCCCCGGCCTCGGCCAGCGCCTGCGCACGCCGCTTGGCGTCCTCGCCCACGCCGACCGCCGCGCCCACCACCAGGCGTCCCTCGGCGTCCTTGGTGGCCAGCGGGTATTCGTCACTCTTGGTGAAGTCCTTCACGGTTATCAGGCCGCGCAGCCGCCCCGCCGCGTCCACCAGCGGCAGTTTCTCCATCTTGTGCTGCCTGAGCAGGCTGAGGGCCTCGTCCCTGGCCACCCCGACCGGCGCGGTGACCAGCGGCATTGCTGTCATCACGGCGGTGACCTGGCGCCCGTGGTCTGTCTCGAAGCGGATATCCCGGTTGGTGACGATGCCGAGGAGGACTCCATCGGGCGCCGTCACCGGCACGCCGGAGATGCGGAACCTGGCGCACAGGCTCTCCACGTCGGCCACGGTGGCGTCCGGGCCGCAGGTCACCGGGTTGGTGATCATGCCAGCTTCGGACCTTTTCACCATGTCAACCTGCTGCGCCTGTTCCTCGATGGACAGGTTGCGGTGCAGCACGCCGACGCCGCCCTGGCGGGCCATGGCCACTGCCATCCGGGCCTCGGTCACCGTGTCCATGGCCGACGACACGAGCGGGATGCTCAGGGTGATCCGGCGGCTGAGCCTGGCAGTCGTGTCCGCCTCGCCCGGCATGATCGCCGAATGCGCGGGCAGCAGCAGGACGTCGTCGAAGGTGAGGGAAGCAGGAGCGAACTTGACGGCGTCGGTCATGGCACCTTCCGCAGGGTGGTGGCTGACGGTGCCAGTCTAGGGCGTGTGCCGCGGCTCGCTGGCCGACGCCCCGAGGCTGTCGCCCCGAGGCTGTGCACCGCGGGTCAGCGGATGCGCCGCGGGCGGACAAGGGAACTCCAGTCCCGCGCAAGCCTCCTGGAGCCACTGGCTGGGACGCGGGCCAGCCGGGCCAGCATTCCCGCCGCCACCACGCTCGTCGTACCTGCGACCCCCGCGACCACCGCTCCCGCGGCGGCCGCCCTGAGCCAGGCGGCGATCCCACCGCGTGATGGGGGCACCGGAACACTGCCGGTAGGCCGGCGCGCATGGGCCGGGCGGGGGAGGACGCGGGGCCGGGCATCAGGGGCAGCGTCCCTGGCGTCGATATCCGCCGTCAGCGCGCTCAGCAGCGCCACAGCTGGATCGTGCAGCATCGGCGCGGGAGTGGCAGCGCGTGCCGCGAGCACTCCCACGATCTCTTCGGACCGCCGGATCTCACTGAGATCGACGGCCCCGTCACCCGGATCGCCTGTTGCCACCCGCCCCCGAGTGAACTCCACACCAGGTGTAACGCCGGGCGCTCCAGGTCCGCGCCCCGTGATCACGCAATCGACTCCTCGACCGCAATCGCCCGGAGCCGGGCCAGCGCCCGGTGCTGGGCAACTCGAACGGCTCCTGCTGACATACCAAGTACATTACCCGTCTCCTCGGCTGACAGACCGGTGACCACGCGTAGTATCAGCAGCTCACGAAGGTGAACGGGCAACCGGGCGAGCAGCGTCCTAGCACGTTCCGCCTCAATGCAGGCGACAACGGTCTCCTCAGGCCCTGGGTGCTCGTCTGGGCCGTCGGGCAGATCCTCGGTGGGCACCGCCAGCCGGGACGCGCTCCGGACGGCGTCCGCCACCTTGTGCGAGGCGATGCCGAAGACGAAGGACGCGAACGGCCGTCCCATATCGCGGTAGCGCGGGAGCGCGGACAGCACCGCGATGCAGACCTCCTGGGCGACGTCGTCGGCCACGTGGTAATGGCCGGTGATGCGGCCCAGCCGGGCCCGGCAGTACCTGACCACCATCGGGCGGATGTGCTGGAGCAAGGACTCGATCGCCGCCGGGTGCCCCCGGACGGCCAGGCTCGTCAGGTCGCGCAGGCTGGTCCCCTCGGCCACTCCCGCACCGCCGACGAACCGCGCCTCGGGCCACGCGCTGCTGGCCGGTCTTGCCTCGGGCCACGTGCCGTTGGCCGGTCTGCCGTCGGGCCACGCGCTGCTGGCCGGTCTTGCCTCGGGCCACGCGCTGCTGGCCGGTCTCGCCTCGGGCCATGTACCGCTGCGGCCTGCGCTGAGCCGTCCCTCGGTGCCGTCCCGCGCGTCCATCAGCTGCTTCTCCGCAGCGTCCCCCGCGCCTCTTAGCTGCTTCTCCGCCCCGTCAGCCGGATCAGCCGCGCCCGATGACGATTCCCGCCACCCTTCGCCGCCCACGGCCCGGATGATGCATCCCTCCGTCACGAATGAATGATGCCCACGAAAGCCCGTGGTTCCGCCATGGATGATGGCAACGGAATGGTCACATTGATGTACCGCCTCGACACGGTGCGCCATAAAATTACAATCCGTAATCACTTGACTACAAATTGTAATTGCCTTTGTTTGCGTTCTATGCGAATCCGCCCGAAGCCCATCCAAGGATGCCCGAAGCGCACCCAAGCGGACCCTCACGTGCCGCGGATGCCGCGTGCCGGGTGCCCTGGACGCCCGCGTGCCAGGTGCCACAGACGCCGTGCCAAGTGGCACGGACGCCGCATATGCCCAGGAGCAGACGAGCCAGCCCGCATGATCCGGAGATCATGCGGGCGGGCACCGTCAGTGCATTTCCCGTTAGTGAGCGCGGTCAGCCGCACTCACCCGGCCGGCTCAGTGCGAGTGGCCGTGACCACCCTGGTCGGCTGGCTCCTCCGCTGGCCGGTCCGCCACGAGCACTTCGGTCGTCAGCAGCATGCCCGCGATGGACGCGGCGTTGCGCACCGCGGAGCGCGTCACCTTGACCGGATCGATCACGCCCGCGGCGACCAGGTCGCCGTATTCACGGGTGGCCGCGTTGTAACCGTTGCCGAAACCCAGCTCGGCGATCTTGGCCACGACCACGGAGCCCTCGGCGCCCGCGTTCTCCGCGATCCAGCGCGCCGGAGCGAAAAGCGCCTTGCGCACGACCCCGACGCCGGTTGCCTCGTCGCCGGTCATGCCCAGGTCGCCCAGCTTCGCCGCGGTGTGCACCAGGGCGCTGCCACCGCCGGGGATGATGCCTTCCTCGATGGCTGCCCGGGTGGCTGAGATCGCGTCTTCCAGGCGGTGCTTCTTCTCCTTGAGCTCCACCTCGGTCGCTGCGCCGACCCGGAGCACACACACTCCGCCGGACAGCTTGGCGACCCGCTCCTGTAGCTTCTCCCGGTCCCAGTCCGAGTCCGTCGCCTCGATCTCGGCCTTGAGCTGGCGAACCCGGTCCTCGATGGCGGTGTGATCACCCGCGCCGTCCACGATCGTGGTGGTGTCCTTGTTGATCACGATCCTGCGGGCCTGGCCGAGCGTGTCGAGCCCGACCATCTCCAGCTTGAGGCCCAGTTCCTCGCTGACCACTTCACCGCCGGTGAGCACCGCCATGTCGCCGAGCATGGCCTTGCGCCGCTCGCCGAAGCCGGGTGCCTTCACCGCGGTTACCGCTAGCAGCCCGCGGATCTTGTTCACGACCAGCGTGGACAGGGCCTCGCCGTCGACGTCCTCGGCAATCACCAGGAACGGCTTCTTCGTCTGCGCGACCTTCTCGAGCAGCGGCAGGAAATCCGCCATTGAGGAGATCTTGCCCGCGTGCAGCAGGACATAGGCGTCTTCGAGGACCGATTCCATCCGCTCCTGGTCGGTGATGAAGTACGGAGAGATGTAGCCCTTGTCGAACTGCATGCCCTCGGTGAACTCGAGTTCCAGCCCCATAGTCGGCGATTCCTCGACGGTGATGACCCCGTCCTTGCCGACCTTGGCGAACGCTTCGGCGATGAGCTCGCCGATCTTGCTGTCCTGCGCGGAGACGGTCGCCACGTGCGCGATCTCCCCCTGCTCCTCGACCTCACGCGCGGACTCGATCAGCAGGTCCGACACGGCGGCTGCCGCAGCGTCGATCCCGCGCTTGAGGGCGATCGGGTTCGCGCCAGCCGTGACGCTGCGCCTGCCCTCGTGGACCATTGCCTGCGCCAGCACCGTCGCCGTGGTCGTGCCATCCCCGGCCACGTCGTTAGTCTTGGTGGCGACCTCCTTGGCGAGCTGGGCACCCAGGTTCTCGTACGGATCCTCCAGCTCCACCTCCCTGGCGACGGTCACGCCGTCGTTGGTGATGGTGGGAGCGCCCCACTTCTTGTCGATAACGACGTTGCGGCCCCGTGGGCCCAGCGTCACTTTCACGGCGTCCGCGAGGCGGTCCACGCCGCGCTCCAGTGCGCGCCGCGCTTCCTCGTCGAACTCCAGCATCTTGGCCATGAGCACCTCAAACTTGCTTGTTATGACTGTGCGAAGAGCGTCCAGCTAGTTACCCGCGGTTAATTAATCACGAGCCACCGCCCCGGACACCAGTCCGGCGTCCGGGGCGGCACGGCTCGATACCGCGGGCGTCTGTCGCGGGACGCAGCCCGCGCCACATGATCCCCGTGCTTACTTCTCGATGATGGCGAGCACGTCACGAGCGGAGAGCACCAGGTACTCCTCGCCGTGGTACTTCACCTCCGTGCCGCCGTACTTGCTGTACAGCACCACGTCGCCGACCTTGACATCCATCGGGACGCGCTTGGCGCCGGCATCGTCGAACCGGCCCGGGCCCACCGCAAGGACTTCGCCCTCCTGGGGCTTCTCCTTGGCGGTGTCCGGGATCACGAGACCGGATGCAGTGGTCTGCTCGGCCTCGAGCGTCCGGACGACAATCCGATCCTCGAGCGGCTTGAGAACTACCTTGGTGGCGGTCGTCACGATCTGACCTCCCCCTTCGGAAAGGCTATCTGAAATGACATAGAGGGAACGACCACGGCTGACTGTCGTCGCGGGTGCCAGACCAGCCTCGTCGCATTAGCACTCTACTCTAGTGAGTGCTAGTTCCGAACAGTATCGCCGCTGCCCGAACTCGTCAACACGGGCCCGGCCGCAACCTCACGCGGAGCCGCCCGCAACCCGGTGCGGAACCCGCCCTAGACCATAACCACGCTGGTCACCGGCATGGACGAGTCGGCCGGGAAGTCCAGCGGCGAAGACGGCGCGCCGCGGGCCATCAACTCGGCCCCGAGCGCCGCCACCATGGCGCCGTTGTCCGTGCACAGGCCCGGCCTTGGCACCCGCAGCCTGATGCCCGCCGCCTCGCAGCGCTCCGCCGCGAGGGCTCGCAGCCGGGAGTTTGCCGCCACCCCGCCGCCGATGATCAAGTGATCAACGCCGTGAGCGCGGCAGGCTTGGACCGCCTTGCGGGTGAGCACGTCCGCCACGGACTCCTGGAAGGAGGCCGCCACATCGGCCACCGGCACGCTGAGCCCAGCCTCCCGGCGTGCCTCCACCCAGCGCGCCACCGCGGTCTTCACCCCCGAGAAGGAGAAGTCGAAGGTCTGATCACGGTATTTGCCGCGGGGGAAGGCGATCGCCGTCGGGTCTCCCGAGCGGGCCGCCGCGTCGATCGGCGGGCCGCCGGGAAAGGGCAGCCCGAGGAGGCGTGCCACCTTGTCGTATGCCTCGCCCGCCGCGTCGTCGATGGTCGCGCCCAGCGCCCGGACCTCACCGGTCACATCGGGCATCAGCAGCAGCGACGAGTGACCTCCGGACACCAGCAGGGCGACCACGGGCGCCGGCAGCGTTCCATGTTCCAGCTGATCGACGGCGATGTGCGCGGCAAGGTGGTTGACCCCGTACAGCGGCTTGCCCAGGGCCAGGGCGTATGCCTTCGCGGCGCAGACACCCACCAGCAGCGCCCCGGTGAGCCCCGGCCCGGCCGTGACGGCGATGGCGTCCACGTCGGCCAGGGTGACCCCGGCGGTGGCCAGCGCGCGGTCCACGGCGGGGACCATAGCCTCCAGATGCGCCCGGCTGGCCACCTCAGGGACCACGCCACCGAACCGCGCATGCTCAGCCACGCTGGAGGCGACCGCGTCGGCGAGAAGCTCATGGCCGCGGACCAGGCCGGCGCCCGTCTCGTCGCAGGAGGTCTCGATGCCCAGCACCAGCGGAGTGGTCACTCGGTGCCCCCGGCCCGCTGCCGGGCGTGCTTGGCCCGCCGGACGCGCCCCCGCGTGATGGCCCGGGCCCCTGCGGGCCCCTTGGCGCTCTCCAGGACCCGCCGCATGACCAGGGCGTCGGTACCAGATGGCTGGTAATAGCCGCGCCTGAGCCCGATATCGGTGAACCCGTGGCGACGGTAGAGGTTCTGCGCCCGCGGATTGTCCACCCGGACCTCCAGGAAAACCTCTTTGCAGCGACGCCGCGCGGCCTCGGCGAGCAACCCGCTGAGCAGGGCGGCGCCGATCCCCTCCCCCCAGCGGTCCTCCGCCACGGCCATTGTCAGCACGTCCGCCTGGCCGCTGCCGGCGGCGAGCAGGCCGGCGTAGCCGACCACTCCCGTCCCGTCCTCGGCCACCAGGTAGTAACGGCCGTCCGGGACCCCCGCGAGTTCGGCGGCCAGCATGCCCTCCGTCCATGCCTCCGGGCCGAACAGGGCGGCTTCCAGGCTCAGCACGGCCGCCAGATCGCCGCGGGCCATGGGACGCAGCGCAGTACTCACGACGGGGTCACCCGCTTCGGCGGCCCGGGGGCCTGGGCGTCCGGCCTGCGCAGGTACAACGGCTCCGCCGGGAGCATCGGCAGTTGTTCGGCCAGTCGCCGCGCTGCCAACTGGGCGAGCGTGCCCGCGGCCGGATATTCCGGACCGATCCGCTCACCAAGCAGCCCGGGGTAGAGCCCGGCCCCCGCGCCAGCAACCGGGCAGCCGGCCCCGATGGCACCGGGAGTGCTCACGGCCGGGCCGGTCAGCCGCTGCCCTGCGGCCGAGTACCGGGCCCAGTACAGCTCCCTGCGCCGGGCATCGGTGGCGACGACGAAGTCACGGCCCGCGGCCGCGGGCACCGCGTCGCAGGCGATCACGTCGAGCGTGCACACCCCGTACACCGGGATGCTGAGGGCGCTGCCGAGCACGCGCGCCGTGACCAGTCCCGCACGCAGGCCCGTGTACGGGCCGGGGCCGGTCCCGACCGCTACCGCCGTGACGTCCAGCCGGGTCACCCCGGCATCGGCGAGCACCTTCTCGATGGCCGACGCCAGCAGTTCACCGTGCCGACGGGCATCGACCGACGCCACCTCCGCGAGCGCGTGCACCCCGTCATGCAGGGCGACTGTCACGGCCGGCGTCGCGGTGTCGAAGGCGAGCAGCAGCACGGTTAAAAAGCCTAGTTGACATCTTCCCCGCCCCGGGCGGCGGAGACTTCGGCCCCTTCCCCGCCCCGGGAGCCGGAGATTTCCGCCCCGGCGACCGGGCCGCTCCCGCTCATTTCACCTGGGCGAGGATGTCCCGCGCCACAGCAAGCGCTCCGGCCTTGAGCTGTGCCGCGGAGACCGGCCCGTACCCGCCCTTGCTGGAGTGGTCGAGCCCTTCAAGCACCACGGTGACCAGCACGTTGCGATCACGTATCACCACGGTGAGCAGATCGGTGGTGTCACCGCCTGCAGTGGTCACCTGGAGTGCGGAGAATGCCGCAGTGCCGAACCCGTGCATGGTGGTCACCGCGGCCTTCGGCAGATGGCTTGCCTTGGGCGGTCTGGTCTTCTCCGCCAGCGCTTGGCGATAGGCATCGATGGCCGCGAAGGTCGCGCTGCCGTTCCCGCTAGCCAGCCCGTTCGGTGCGTAGGCCTGCGCCTCGACGTCCAGCAGGCGGTACACCGGCCGCGCGTCCAGCGTCCAGTCGCACAGGCTGTCCGACTGGCCATTGAGCGAGCTGGGGACCACCTTGGTCCGCGTTCCCGGCAGGTATTGATCCAGCGTCGCCGTGGACACCGCCGTGCACGTGTTCGGCACGGTCTGGAACTCGCCGGGCAGGAAGGTGGTGACAATCTGGTCGGGCAGTGGCGCCGTGCCGCTGGCGCCCCGCGTCAGCTGCCAGACCCCGCCAGCGATGACGACCGCCACCGCGAGCACGCTCCCCCAGAGGACGAGACTGCGCCGCGTCTTGCGGGCACGGGCCGCCGCGAGCCTGCCGCGGGGACGCCGACCGGGTGCATCTGCCGCCGCGTCGCCACCCTGGCCGCCGGGCGGCCCCGGCTGATCGGGACGACTGGGCCGACCGGGACGACTGGGCCGCTCCTGCTGATCTGCCCAGCGTGGCTCGATGGCGAGACCCGCCCACGGCGGAAGCTCCTCGTCATCATTCGCGGGATCAGCGTCCGACCATCGAGGGGCGCCCCGGCGTGGTTCAGGCATCCTGCTGGACCGCGGGGGAGGAGGCCCCTGCTTGGCCACGGCTCGCCTCCGGGGAAGGGATCGGACCGTGCACGACGGCGCGGAACATTGCCAGGACGGCAGGTCTTCCGGGAAGGAGCCGGCCAAGGCAATGCGGGGACAGACGGAAACTATAAAGCCTTTGGCATACCCGCTAGGGCACAACACGCGGATTCCGCCGCGGCCGCCCAGCGTTCCCCGACACCAGAAAGCCGCACCGTCCGGCTGTCGTCGGCCGTGCCGCCCCCGGACCCGGCCCCGACCGTGGCCCGGGTTATCGCGATGGTGACTTCGAGGCGATCCGCGGCGAGCCCCTCGACAAGGCCCTCGCCCCATTCCACCACGGTGACCGAATTGCCGATGTCAGCGTCCAGGTCGAGGTCGTCCACCTCTGCCGGGCTGGCGAGCCGGTAGGCGTCCGCGTGCACCAGCGCTGGCCCGCCGCCCAGCGATGGGTGGACCCGGGCGATGACGAAGGTCGGCGAGGTCACCGGGCCGCGGACGTTCAGCCCCTGCCCGATGCCCTGGACGAGCGTGGTCTTCCCGGCGCCAAGCGGCCCGCTGAGTACCACGAGGTCACCCGGGCGCAGCAGCGCGGCGAGCCGCTGGCCCAGCGCGCGCATGTCGCCTGCCGTCGCCACCTGGATGCCCGCAGCCGCCGTGCGGCCCGCCGTGGCGCTCACGCGGTGTCTCCCGCTCGCCTCCGGGGCGCCTTGGGACGCCTCCTTCCCTCGTCGCTCGTCCCTCGCTCCTCAGTCCAGGCGGCGCCGCGCCCCTCCGGCTCGCTCACGCCGAGCGCTCACGGGTCACTTGGCCCGAGGTGGCGCGGGCCACCAGCGCGGTGATCGACTCGTTCACGAGGTCGGGGCACTCGAGTATCAGGGCATGCCCCGCGCCGGCTACCCAGACCAGCTCGGCACCGGGAATCTGGCCGGCCAGTTCCAGGCCGAGCGCGGGGGAGATCAGCCGGTCCAGTTCGCCGATCATCACGGTCACCGGGACACGTCCCAGGACGCCGAGCGTAGCCCGCATATCGACCTTATAAAGGGCCTGGCTGTACTCCGCGACCACGCTCATCGGCGTCGACCTGATCATCTGCTCAAGGAAGTCGACCACGGCCGGGTTCACCCCGGGGTCCCCGAAGCCCAGGTAGCGGGTGCTGAGGAACGACAGCTCACCGGCGGCCCGGCGGCCGCGCTCCACGAGGATGGCCCGGTAGCCGGTAGCCGCCCCGCGCAGCATCACCGGCAGCGTCCGCTGCAACACGAGCCGGAGCGGCCCGGGCATCCACGGGCTGCCCGCCTCCAGGCCGCCTGCCGCGCTGGAGATGAGCGCTATCCCCACGACCTTCGTGCCGAACAGGTCCGGCTGCTGGCCCGCCAGCGCCATGATCGTCATTCCGCCCATGGAATGACCGACGAGCACCACCGGCATATCGCCGGGCGCGACCGCCTTGATGACCAGGTCCAGGTCGGCGCCCAGCCGATCGATGCTGGCCGGGCCGCCCGCCGAGCGGCCGGAGCGGCCGTGGTCGCGCTGGTCCCAGAAGACCAGCCGGTAACCGCCGAGATCCCGGCGCTGGAAGTGCCAGCTGTCCTGGTTCAGCGTGTACCCGTGGCAGAAGATGATGGTGACCGGGTCGGCCTGCTCGACGCCGATCTGGCGCCCGATCTCGTGCGGGCCGCCCGCACTCGGAGGTTCGTCGATCTCCACGTGCAGCGGGACCC
This sequence comes from Streptosporangiaceae bacterium, assembly GCA_036394075.1. Lineage (GTDB taxonomy): Bacteria > Actinomycetota > Actinomycetes > Streptosporangiales > Streptosporangiaceae > JAWWPY01. The sequence goes on along the minus strand of DASWFT010000105.1, from coordinate 51,860 downwards.
CGTCGTCCGCGAGCACGGTGAGAACACGCCCGCGCAGCGTACCGAGAGGCTCAGGCTCAGCTGCTTTGCGGATCAGCCGCACACGCCCGACCGCGATGCGCTCCGCCGCGAGGATCGCACCTGCCCCCGCGGCCGTCGCGCCAGCGGCCAGCCCAGCTACGCCGGTAATCCGCCGCCAGCTAGCCATAGATCCTCCAGCCGGGAGCCTGCCGCGTGCGGTCACGTCAGCCGCGTGGCGCAGTCACCACGCCCGGACGTTCCGTGCCGGGGAACTCCGTGCCTGGCAGACCCGTGTCCGCACCGTCGCGCACAGACTCTTCCTCGTATGCTACTCCAGAGTAGGTTCGGGGCATCCGGCCGCCGAATCTGGTCACGATCTCATAGGACAGGGTGCCGAGCGCATCGGCCCATTCCTGCGCCGTGGGCTCCCCCGAGTCACCCGGCCCGAACAGCACCACCTCGTCCCCCGTCGCCGCGGGCTCGGGGCCGAAATCGACCACGAACTGGTTCATGCAGACGGTGCCAGAGATCAGCCAGCGCCGCTCGCGGGCGCCGACCTCGACCACGCCGAACGCGTTCCGCGGCACACCTTCGGCGTAGCCGAGCGGGACCAGTCCCAGAGTGCTCTCCCCCTGCGTCACGTAACGATGGCCGTACGACACGCCCGTCCCAGCCGGCACCCGCTTGGCCTGCACCAGCCAGGCCCGCACTGTCATGGCCGGGCGCAGCCAGTCCGGCGCGCCGCCCGGCAGCGTGGACAGGCCGAAGACCGCCCCGCCCGGCCGGACCATGTCGAACCAGGTCTCGGGGAGGGTGAGGGTCGCCGGAGTGTTGGCCAGGTGGCGCACTTCGGGGCGCGCACCTGCCCTTTCCGCGAGCAAGACCGCATTACCGAACGCTTCCTGCTGCGCGACGATCGACGGATGCCCGGGCATGTCGGCGCACGCCAAATGCGACCATAGGCCGACGATACGGACATGACCGGCGGCCTCGGCGGTCAGCGCGGCATCCACCACGGCCGGCCAGTCGGCCAGCGTCGCGCCGCCGCGCGACATCCCGGTGTCCACCTTGAGGTGCAGGCGGGCGGGCCGGTCAGCCCGCGCCGCCGCCCGCGCGACCTCGTCGACCATCGCCGTGCTGGCCGCCGACAGGTCCACGTCCTGGCGGATGGCGATCTCGTGCGCGGCGCCCGGCACCCCCAGCAGGGACAGCATCCGGCCGGCGATGCCGGCCTTGCGCAGCGCCAGGGCCTCGTGCACGTGTACTACGCCGAGCCAGTCCGCGCCGCCGGCCAGGGCGGCGATCGCGGCCGGGATCATGCCATGCCCGTATCCGTCGGCCTTGACCACGGCCATCACCTGCGGGCCGCCGACATGCGCCCGCAGCGCCGCGACGTTGTCCCGCACGGCGTCCAGATCAATGAGTGCTTCAGGAAGACCGTCCATGACGGTCCAGTGTGCCAGCCGCCGGCCTGTGCGCCCGGACGGATCACTCCGTAGCGCCCGCCGGGCCAGACCCCGCTAGCGCGTCGCCCCGACCGCTTCCAGCCCGGTGAATGTGCCGTTCTACCCGTCACAACCGGTGCGATGCCACATTCACCGGATTCGCGGGCGGCTCGCCTGGCCGCTGGGGCTTCGACTGCGGCCGACGGCTCCCACGACCGCTCACGGCTCCCGGATGTGCGCGTCCAGCCCGGCGAATGTGCCGTTCTACCGGTTACAACCGGTGCGATGTCACATCGACCGCTTCTCGTGAGGCTGCGCGGGGCGCTCGGGCCTACGGCAGCGAGTTCAGGCGCGCCGAGCGGATCGCGGCGGGCAACGCGGCGATCACGTCGGCCGCCCCGATCGGCGCGTCGGCCGGGCCCGCCGCGCCGGGGCCGCCCGCCCTCCTTGATGCGCCTGCAGCCAACCCCGGCTCCGCGCCCTGGCCCGCGGCCGCCAGGCGTGCGGCCAGGCCGTGCAGATACGCGGCCACCCCGGCGGCCTCACGCGGCCCCAGGCCCTGCGCCAGCAGGGAGCCGGCCAGGCCTGAGAGCACATCCCCGGTCCCAGCTGTGGCCAGCCACGAGGTGCCGGTCGGGTTGACCAGGGCCGGCCCGGCCGCTGAATCCCCGTCAGCGGCCGCGACAACCGTGGTCGAGCCCTTGACCAGGACCGTGGCGCCCAGCTCGGCAGCGGCCATCCTGGCGTGCTCCAGACGGCGCGCCTCGACGTCGACCGGATCGGTGCCGAGCAGCCGCGCCAACTCACCCGCGTGCGGGGTGAGCAGCGTCGGGGCGGAACGCGCCAGCATCCCCCGGTCCGCCGCGACCAGGGTGAGTCCGTCCGCGTCCACGAGCACGGGGACGTCGGTGGCGAGCACCGCGGCCAGCCGCTCGCGCGCCTGCTCATCCGTGCCCATGCCCGGCCCGGCCACCCACGCCTGGACCCGCCCCGCAGCCTTGATCTCCTCCCCGGCCCGCAGTTCGCGCTCGGTCACCGTGATCACCGTCTCCGGCCAGCGCTGCCGGACCACCGCCACGGCGGATTCCGCGGACACCAGACGGATCATCCCGGCGCCCCCGCGCAGGGCGCCGCCGACGGCCAGCGCGGCCGCGCCGGTGAACCGGTCGCTGCCCGCCAGGATGCCCACCACGCCGCGGCGGTACTTGTCCGAGTCCCGCTGCGGCTGCGGGAGCAGCGCGGCCACGTCGGCCGCCTGCATCCCCTCGACAGCGGGCGACTCCAGGTAGGACCCGAGGCCGATGTCGATCAGCTCGACCACTCCGGCGTGCGTGGCCCCTGGGTCGATGAGCAGGCCCGGCTTCCAGGTGCCGAAGGTCACCGTCACGTCTGCGCGCACCGCAGCCCCGTCGACCACGCCGGTGTCAGCGTCGACCCCGCTCGGCAGGTCGGTGGCGACCACCACCGCTGGCGACCGCGCCGCCAGCCCGGCGAGCGCCGCGTATGGCTCCCGCAGGCCGCCACGGCCGCCGATGCCGAGCAGGCCATCGATGACCAGGTCCGCGGCGTCGATCGCGGCTGCCGCGGCCGGGTCGCCGGCGTCGGTCAGCCGTCCGCCCGCGGCGCGCAGCGCTGCGGCACCCTCCTGGTGCACCCGCCCCCCTGCCGCTACCGCCAGGACCGCCGCCCCGCGCCGGGCCAACCGGGTGGCCGCATGCAGTGCGTCGCCGCCGTTGTCGCCGCTCCCGGCGAGTACGACCACCCGTGCCCCGTACACCTTCCCCACCAGGCCAGCGCAGATGGACGCTAGGCCAGCCGCGGCCCGCTGCATCAGCGTGCCTGGTGGCAGCTGGGCCATGAGGGCACGTTCGGCTATCCGAATTTTTTCCACCTCGTGCGCGTTTCTCAACCTTCGGCCACCACCATCGCGACGCTGGCACCCGCATCATGGCTGAGCGACAGGTGCCAGCGGCGGACGCCCTGCTGGCCGGCCGCTTGCGCAACCGTGCCGCGGATCGTGAGCGCGGGGCGCCCGGTGGCGTCGTGGCCGACCTCCACGTCGGCCCAGCGCAGCCCGGGCGGCGCGCCCAGGGCCTTGGCCACCGCTTCCTTGGCGGCGAAGCCCGCGGCGAGCGATGGCAGCGGGGCCGCCCGTTCGCTCTCCGCGAACAGGCGGTGTGCCAGTGCCGGAGTCCGGCTCAATGCCGCCTCGAAACGGGAGATGTCTACGATGTCCACGCCGATGCCCACGATCACGCTCCCAGCCTCCCATGGGCCGCCATCGCCGGCTGGTGCTGCCGGCACTGCCAGCCGCCCGGGCAGAAACCGGTTGCCTCCTGGCCGCGCCCCCGCCTAGCGTCGGGTCATGCCGAGCCTGATCAAGACCGTCACGTTCGACTGCGCCGACGCGCTGGTGGCCGCCCGGTTCTGGGCGGCCACGCTGGGATCTGACATGGACGAGGAGTCCACCGCGTCGAAGGCGTATGTCGAGGCGGCCGGGTGGGGCGGGCCGAACATGTGGTTCGTCCAGGTACCCGAGGGCAAGACCGCGAAGAACAGGATGCATTTCGATCTCCGGGCGCCAGGAGACGTCGGCGCGGAGGTCGAGCGGCTCACTGAGCTAGGCGCCACGGTGGTGCGGCAGGACGCCGCCCACACGGTGATGCGCGATCCGGAGGGCAACGAGTTCTGCGTCGAGCCCGGCCCGGCAGGAGCCCAGCCAACCTGACAGTGACACGCCCGGCCCATGGCGGCCTGGCTGGCGGATCCCGTGGTCTGGCTCGGGGCCGCGATTAGCTGGCGGATCCCGTGGTCTGGCTCGGGGGCCGTCGTTAGCTGGGTCGCTTGTGGCTTCACGACTGCGGGAGGCGGCACGTGCGGCCACAACGGCGGGGGGCGCCCGGCCAGTCCCTCCGCATGAGGGCCCCAGCCACCTCGCCCGCTGCGGAGCAGGGGTGTTCTGTCACGTCCGCCCAGGTGTAACGGAGCGTGACCTGGCCCGCAGCGACGTTCGCGTTGTCCCGCCGGGTGTCGCGCCGACGGAACTCGTCGGGGTGAGCGGCGCGCCCGTCAAGCTCGACCACTACGCCGAAAGCCTCGTATAGGACGTCCTGGTACTGGCGCCGGCCACCCCGCCGCACTGGATGCTGCCGCGTGCCAACTGGGAGGCCATGCGGCCGCTCGACACGGTTCACGTACCTGAATTCGAGCAGAGAGTGCGCACCCTCGCCCGCGACATCGAGCGCCATGGCCAAGTCGGCGCGCCAGCGCATCCTGGGCCGTAGGGCCATCGTTGCCACGATCCGCTCGGCCGTGGTCCTGCGGCTGCCGCAGGCCAGGAAGATCCAGCCGAGTGCGCGGTCCAGTGTGCCGGCCGCCTGGCCCAGATCGAGCACCGTCTCCTCGATCCGGGTTCTGGCTGGTTCGAGCGCTGGGTGGCGTGCGTGTGCTAACCGCCTCGAGTAATGCAGGACGGCCCCGGGAATGCGATCGACAGGTGCCCCGCTCGGCACCGTTAGGTGAATGAGGGGTTCGGGTTTCGCCAGGAGCCCGGACAACTCGGCAGCGGTCTGGTGGCTGAGCACCGCATCCGGGCCGCCACGAAGGACAGCCGCCCAAATGAGCGCAGCACGCGGTGGTTCTCCGCTGAAGGTCGCGTAGACACCGCGCTGCAGTCGCTGCCAGCGCCCGGTGCGCAAGCGCGCCACGATCGCCTTGTCAGTCATCCCGGCGTCCAGGACTTGCGCCCTGGTCAGCACGCCGCGCTGGGTGATCAGCGGGGCACGTACGCGCTCTGGGACGTCGTCTGCCACCCATCCAGCGTCGAACGGCCGCCCGCAATCCGCCCAACGCAATCCCGTTCTGTGGACAACAAGCCCGACTATGCCGGATTCCCTGTGGATAACCCTTATTGGTGAATGTTTTTGCCCTTCCTGGGGCAAAAACATTCACCGATAACGAGATGCCCGGGCCCAGGGGGGCCCGAGAGGCTGGGCTGGGCGAAGGGAGCAATGGTGAACCCGGCCGCGTGGGGCTACTCGACGGTGACGGACTTGGCTAGGTTGCGGGGCTGGTCTACGTCGTGGCCCTTGGCGGTGGCTAGCTCGCAGGCCAAGACCTGCAATGGCACCGTGGCGACCAGCGGCTGGAACAGCGTCGGCACGGCGGGCACCTCGATGAGCGTGTCCGCGAACTGCTTTACCTCGCTGTCGCCCTCGTCCACGATCGCGATGACCCGAGCGCCACGGGCCCGGATCTCCTGGATGTTGGAGACCAGTTTGTCGTGCAGCACCCCGCGGCCGTCCGCGGATGGCACCACGACCACGACCGGGAGCCCGTCCTCGATCAGCGCGATCGGCCCGTGCTTGAGCTCGCCGGCCGCGAAGCCCTCGGAGTGCATGTAGGCGAGTTCCTTGAGCTTGAGCGCTCCCTCGAGGGCGACAGGGAAGCCGACGTGCCGTCCGAGGAACAGGACGCACCGCTCGTCGGCGAGCTCGCGGGCCAGGGCGCGGACCGGCTCCATCGTCTCGAGCACCCGCTCCACCTCAGCCGGCATCTGCCCGAGATGTCCGATCTCCTCGTGGATCTCGTCGTCGAATTTCGTTCCGCGTACCTGGGCCAGGTACAGGCCGACCAGGTAACAGCCGACCAGTTGGGTGAGGAACGCCTTGGTGGACGCGACGGCGATCTCCGGGCCCGCATGGGTGTACACGACCGCGTCGCACTCGCGCGGGATCGACGAGCCGTTCACGTTGCAGATGGCAAGCACCCGCGACCGCTGCTCGCGGGCGTGCCGCACGGCCATCAATGTGTCCATAGTCTCCCCGGACTGGGAGATCGCGATGACCAGCGTGGTCCGGGTGAGGATCGGATCGCGGTACCGGAACTCGCTGGCGAGCTCGACTTCGCAGGGGATTCGGCACCAGTGCTCGATGGCGTACTTCGCGATCATCCCGGCGTGATACGCGGTGCCGCAGGCCACGATGATGATCTTGTCAATCTCCCGCAGTTCCTCGACGTCGAGGCGCATCTCGTCCAGCATCAGCTGCCCGCCCGGCCCGATCCGGCCGAGCAGCGTGTCAGCGATCGCCTTGGGCTGCTCAGCGATCTCCTTGAGCATGAAGTACCGGTAGCCCGCCTTCTCGGCGGCCGACACGTCCCAGTCCACGTGGTATTCGGTGACGTCGGCCGGCCTCCCGTCGAAGCCCGTCACGGTCACGCTTTCGGCGCGCACCTCGGCCACCTGGTCCTGGCCGAGTTCGACCGCCCGCCTGGTATAGGCGATGAACGCGGCCACGTCGCTGGCGAGGAAATTCTCGCCGTCACCCCTGCCGATCACCAGCGGCGAGTTGCGGCGGGCCCCGACCACCGCGCCCGGATCCCGCAGGTCGACCGCGACCAGGGTGAACGCTCCGTCCAGCCGCTGGCAGACCTTGCGCATCGCCGCGGCCAGCGTGCCCGGGGGCAGCGCGATGGCCCCGGCACCTGCCTGCGCCGCCGACATGTACTCCTCGAGCAGGTGCGCCACGACCTCGGTGTCGGTATCAGAGGAAAGGGTGTGGCCGCGGGACTCCATCTCGGTTCGCAGCGCGGCGAAGTTCTCGATGATGCCGTTGTGCACCACGGCCAGGTGGCCGAAGCAGTCGGAATGCGGGTGCGCGTTCCGGTCGTTCGGCGGCCCATGCGTGGCCCACCGGGTATGCCCGATGCCCACGGTGCCGGGCAGGTGCGAACGCTCCGCGAGCGCCGCGACCAGGTTCCCCAGCTTGCCCGCCCGCTTCTCGGTGATCATCTCGCCGACGCCGATCACGGCGACTCCGGCCGAGTCGTACCCCCGGTACTCAAGGCGGTGCAGCCCCTCGATCACCACGTCGAGTGCCTGGCGGTGACCTGCGTACCCCACGATGCCGCACATGAGAGCCAGGCTAACGCCTGCGGGTGATCACCGAGGCTGCTGACCCACCTTGACGAGCTGCACACGCCTTGTGACAAGGCCAAAACCATACGTAACGAAAATAGCCCGCCTGGTCACGTCACCGCGCGGACTGCTGCCGCCAGCCGGTCGGCCACCTGCTGGGCCTGATCGGCGTCCGCGGCCTCCACCATGACCCGGACCGCCGGCTCGGTACCACTGGGCCGGACCAGCACCCGGCCGGTGGTGCCCAACTGCTGCTCGGCCGCGGCCACAGCCGCTGCGAGCTCCGGTGACGCGGCGACTCGCGCCTTGTCCACCCCCGGGACGTTGACGAGCACCTGTGGGTACTTGGTCATCACCGCCGCGAGTTCGGCCAGGGGGATGCCCTGGCGCGCCGTGGTGGCCAACAGGTGCAGCGCGGTCAGCAGGCCATCTCCCGTGGTGGCGTGATCGAGCATGATGATGTGCCCGGACTGCTCCCCGCCCAGTGTGTACTTTCCGGCGCGCATGGCCTCAAGCACGTACCTGTCCCCCACCGCGGTCTCGATCACCGTAATCCCGGCGTCCCGCATCGCCACCCGGAAGCCGAGGTTGCACATGACCGTGCCGACGACCGTGTTGCCCGGCAGGCGATCGGCGTCGGAGAGGGCGAGGGCGAGCACGGCCAGGATCTGGTCCCCGTCGATCACTTCCCCATCGGCGCCGACCGCCAGGCACCTGTCGGCATCCCCGTCATGCGCGATGCCCGCATCCGCCCCGTGCTTGAGCACGGCGGCCGCCAGGGTGTCCAGGTGGGTCGAGCCGCAGCCTGAGTTGATGTTCAACCCGTCAGGCTCCGCGCCGATCGCGATGACCTCAGCGCCCGCCCGGTGCAGCACCCGGGGCGCCACGTCAGAGGCGGCCCCGTGCGCGCAATCGACCACAACCGTGAGCCCCGCCAGCGGTGCCCGCCGCTGGGTCGCGGACCCGTTAGGCAGCGAGGCGAGCAGGTGTTCCTTGTAACGCTCGCGTTCGGCCGTGGCGTCGCTGACCCGGCCGAAACCCGCGGCCGGCGGCCCGTGCTGACCAGAATCCCGGCCAGCCGTGAGCCTGGCCTCGATCTCGTGCTCGACCGCATCGGGCAGCTTGAAGCCGCCCCGGGCGAACAGCTTGATCCCGTTGTCCCGGGCCGGATTGTGGCTGGCGGAAAGCATGACACCGAGGTCCGCGTCGAGATCGCTGGTCAGGAAGGCGACCGCAGGAGTGGGGATGACGCCCAGCAGCCGTACGTCCACGCCGGACCCGGCCAGGCCCGCGACAACCGCGGCTTCGAGGAATTCCCCCGAGGCTCTCGGGTCGCGCCCGACTAGTGCCACCGGCCGCTTGCCGAGCTTCTCAGCCTTGGTAAACGCGCCTGTGGAGCGGAGCACCGCGGCGGTCGCCGCAGCAAGTTCCATGGCGAGCTGGCCGGTCAGATCATCCCCAGCCACACCACGGACACCATCAGTTCCGAAAAGCCGACCCATCAGACGTGCCCCCGTATTCCGTGCTCAGTGATCCGTCAGCGGAGTACTTTTTGGCTGCACGTCGCCCAGGTGGGCACCTCGCGGCGTTGTCGTCGTCACCGATAGCTCCGCTATCGGCTCCTCCTCCGCCTTGCGATGCACCCACCTGACCGCCGTTCGCTCAAAGGACTCCGCTGACAGACCACTAGTGGTCTGAGGGGTTTGCCAGCCGCTTTGCACGCCGGTCTGGTCAGCGCTTCGAGTACTGCGGCGCCTTCCTGGCCTTCTTCAAGCCGTACTTCTTACGCTCCTTGACCCGCGCGTCGCGGGTCAGGAAACCGGCCCGCTTCAGGGTCAGCCTGTTCTCCGGGTCGACCAGAATCAAGGCGCGCGCGATCCCCAGCCGCAGCGCGCCCGCCTGACCGGTGACACCGCCGCCGGTGATCCGCGCGACGACGTCGAACTGGTTGTCAGCCCCCAGGCTGACGAAAGGCTCACTGATGAGCTGCTGGTGAACCTTGTTCGGGAAAAAGTCGTCCAGCGACCGGTCGTTGATCCGCCACTGCCCGCTGCCCGGGGCGATGCGGACCCGCGCGATCGCTTCCTTGCGACGGCCCGTGGCGAGTGCGCTGCCGGTCACCACCGGCTTGCGCGCCGCCTGGCGCGCCTCGGCGTCCGCCGTCGTCTCGGTGGTGTATTCCGACACGTGCTCCGCGGCGGTTTCTGCCGTTTCCACGCCAGCGTCTTCTGCGAGCGCCTGCGTGCCAGTGGACTCAGCCACGGTTTCCTTCCTCGTACTTCCTCATCGGCTTCTCATCGATGCGCCGGGTCGCCTCCGGGTACCCCAGTGGATGTCACTGTGGACCAGGGCAGCGACCTTACCGGCTGCCCGCGCGGCCAGCCGGTGCCTGCTGCGCGATCTGCTTGATCTCGAATGGCGCGGGCTGCTGCGCCTGATGGGGATGGTCCGGGCCCGCGTATACCTTCAGCTTGCGCAGCATGCTCCGGCCCAGCGAGTTCTTCGGGAGCATGCCCTTGACCGCCTTCTCCACCGCCCGTTCCGGGTGCTTGGCCAGCAAGTCACCATAGGCCATCGAATGCAGCCCGCCGGGATAGCCGGAATGCCGGTAAGCCCGCTTGTCTTCCAGCTTCTTGCCGCTGAGGGCTACCTTCTCCGCGTTCACGACGATCACGAAATCGCCCGTGTCCACATGGGGCGCGAAGATCGGCTTGTGCTTGCCGCGCAGCAGGATCGCTACCTGGCTGGCCAGGCGGCCGAGCACCACATCGGAGGCGTCGATGACGTGCCACTGATGCTGGATGTCAGCGGCCTTCGGGCTGAATGTGCGCACAGTCATAAGCCTTCGCGTGGTGGGGCAATCTTGGATCCGTATCCGGGGCAACCGCCAGGTACGGGAGTCCGCCGCTTCTGCCGCCGCGTAACCAGCCCCGCTGAGCGGGCACCGCGGGCATGCAGACGCGCCATGGACGCTCTGAAGAGGATACCGGCCCTGGCGGTGAACGGCAAAGCGAGCCGAACGGCGTCGGCACGTTCCCACGGCGTTGCCTGGCCGGCGGGTGGCCCGAGCGGCACTGATACACAGGACCCGCCCTGGCTTCCCCGCCTGGAACGCTACGCTCACGGCATGGGCTACCCGGGTGATGAGGGCATCGGCCCGCCGCCGGACAGCCGGCCGGAGCGACCGTCGCGACGCCGGCCGCCGACGGTGCAGCCGCCCGGCGGAGAGGGGCCTCCGAGCGCGGAACGACCGGCGCACGCCCGGCCACCCGGCCAGCAGACCGGATACACCCAGTCACCTGGACCTGCCGGGTCACCCGGATACACCGAGCCGCCCGGATCCGCCCGGCCACCCAGACCCGCCGGGTCAGCTGGATACACCCAGCCACCCGGATCCGCCGCGCCACCTGGATACACCGAGCCGCCCGGATCCGCCGGGCCACCCAGACCCACCGCGCCACCAAGACCCGCCGCGCCGCCCGGCTACACCCAGTCACCTGGACCTGCCGCGGCACCTGGATACAGCCAGCCACCTGGATCCGCCAGGCCACCCGCATCCGAAGGACCGCCGCCCAGCGGACGCAGGCATTCCAGGAATGCCGGGCCCGATTCGGGTGCCTCCGCGGGGCAACAGCCCGCACGAGGGGGCCAGCGCGCGCCACGGCACACGCCGCCGACCCCGGCTCCGACCGGGACGCCGGCCTCGCCCAGCGGCTCCAGGGAGAACGTATGGCGCCGCCCGGCGGGCAGGCTGGAGCATGAGATTCAGGGTGGTGTCGGGCAGCGATCTGGTGACCGGCCGAGAACGGGTGGTTCGCTGTGGGGCGTGGGGGCGTTCCGGACCACGGGCCCGGCTGGGAGGGGGCCGCTGCGGGGCTTTCCTCCGGCGCCGGGCGCGCCGGATCCCGTCTACCCGCCGGGGCAGTTCTCGCCCTGGAACCCTCCCGCCGTGCGCTCCGCCGGGCCCGGGGGTCGTCCAGGGGCGGCCTCCTGGCCAAACGTGGCCTCAGAACCGGGGTACTCGCTGCTCGCCGTCAGCGATCCGTCCGCTGACATGACAGCAACCCAGACCTGGGCCGTCCTCGACGCGGGCCAGCTTGGTGACGGATGGACTGCTCCGCCAAGCGACCCGCAGGCCGCAGCGGGCACCGGTGCCGCCCTGGCCCAAGGTGGCGCTGCCGCCCCCTGGCCGGCCATCCCGGCTGATGCTCCCGGGCAGGGCCCAACTGCCTGGGCGAACGGCCCAGCCGAAGGTGCGAGGGAACCGCTCCCCGGCTCGATCAGGCAGTCCCCGGGGGGGCGCAGAGCCGGCCGGGACGCCAGTGACACCGAGGCGCGCGGGACCGCCGTCCCGGATGCGGAGGCCACTGGCAGGTTCACGGCCGGCCCGGAGACCGCCGGCCGGTACCAGGCGGACGCCGAGACGACTGGCAGGTTCACGGCCGGCCCGGAGACCGCCGGCCGGTACCAGGCGGACGCCGAGGTCACCGGCGCCGACGGTCCGGGCAGTCCCGCGGGAACCCGGGTATCACGTGCCGCCGCCCTCGGACGCAAGCCACGCAAGCCCCCCAGCCGTGCCCGTGTGTGGCTGTTTCCCATCCTGATGGTGCTGGCCGTGGGCACCCTGGTCACGGTGGCATATCTGCATTTCGTCAAAGGGCAGGCCAGTCAGCCTCGGGTGTCCGCGCCATTGCGGACGGCGGCGGCTTCCAGCAGCCCCACGCCGTCCCTGGGCCCCTGGAAGCACATCACGACCCGCAGCGAAGACTCCGTTCCGCTCACGCTTACCGAACTGTTCCCGGCCCAGTTCTCTTCGGGCGGGACGAGCGGCAGCAGGACGATCGACCAGGCGGGGCGCGACTGCCCGGCCGCGGTGCTCGGGGCAGGGCTCCAGTCGGCCGTCGGCAAGGCGGGCTGCACGCAGGTGATGCGGGCCAGTTACCTGACGACCGATCAGAAGATCATGGGCACGATCGGCGTGCTCAATCTCGTGAATGACGCCGCCGCCCAGCGGGCCGGGCAGGCGACGGGCTCCGCAGAATTCATCGACCAGCTTCCCGCGGCCCACGGGCCCACGCACAATCTGGCCAAGGGGACGGGCCTTGAAGAAGCGGTATATAAAGGCCATTACCTGATCTTGATATGGGCCGAGTTCTCGAACCTGCACACGCCGACAACGGCGGCCCAGCGCGCCGAGTTGAAGACATTCTCGGACAACCTGGTCAGCGGCACCGCGAATGTGAGCCTCACCAGCCGCATGGTGATCGGGAAACCGCAGATCCCCTGACAGCGTCCCGATCCGCGACGCAGACCTCGCTCCCCGAGCCCGGTGCTGAGCAAAGTAGGTCGATGTGAGCATCGTGCCCCCTATAGAGGACTCGGTGTCACATCGACTCCATGGGGGGTGGGGCGGGCTGCGCTGGTGCGAAGGCGGCGGGTGAGCCGGGCCCGTTCCGAAAGCTGAGCGGGGTCCGGGTACCGGATCTCCTCCAGGCAGAGTCCGTGCGGCGCGGCGACCGTTACGGCCGGGTCACGGACCTGGGCCGCGAGCAGTCGGCTCGGCCAGCTGGCCGGTTTGCTGCCTTCACCGACCTTGAGCAAGGCTCCTATCAATGCGCGCACCATGTTGTGGCAGAACGCATCGGCAACGACGGTCGCTGTGGCCACCGACGGGGATGTCCGCGCCCACTCCAGGCGCAGCAGTTCCCGTACGGTTGTCGCGCCCTCGCGGCGGCGGCAGAAGGCGGCGAAGTCGTGTTCGCCGGTGCAGGCCGCGGCGGCCTCATTCATGACGTGGACATCGACCCGGTGGCGATACCACAGCGTGTCGTGCCTGCGCAGCGGCTCGGCAGCCGCTGGATCGTCGCAGACCCGGTAGGAGTACCGCCGCCACAGGGCGGAGAACCTGGCGTCGAAGCCGTCCGCCGCTGGGCCGATCCGGTGTAGCCGGACATCCGCCGGGAGCAGCCGGGACATCCTGCGCACTGCGGAGGGGCCTATCTGCGACCAGGATGCGCCGGGCACATCGACGTGGGCCACCTGTCCGCGGGCGTGCACGCCCGCGTCGGTCCGGCCGGCCACGGTGAGCGCCGGTGACGCGGCCATGCGCAGCAACCGGCCGAGCGCTTCTTCGACGACATCCTGGACAGTCCGCTGGCCCGGCTGGCGAGCCCATCCAGAGAAGCCGGAGCCGTCGTAGGACAAGTCAAGCCTGAGCCGGACAGACCCCGGATCCGCCGGGCGGCCGGTGCCGACCGCCAGACGGTCCATGTCCGTACCGAGTTCCCGGCCGACAGTGACGAGTTCTGGGCCGGCCGTGCCGAGTTCCGGATCAGCCATGCCGACTTGCGGGCCGGCCGTGCCGGGTTCCGGGCCGGCCGTGCCGGGTTCCGGATCGGCCATGCCGGCTTGCGGGCGGGTCATACCGACGGCCAGAGGGCCCGGGCCAACGGCCGGGGCCCTCGTAGCCTGCTCGCTAGTCGTCGGCCTTGTGCGCCGACTTGGTGCCCGCGTCGTCAGCCGACTCCTTGTCAGCCGACTCCTCGTCAGCCTGGTCGGTAGGCTCGGCCGCACTGGCCTCGGCTTCGGCGTCGCCGCCTTCCGCCTCGCCAGTCGCGTCGGCCACGACTGGCTCCTCGGCAGCGTCTTCGGCCGCGGCAGCCTCCTGTGCGGCAGGCTTGGGCCGGGCGGTCCGGCTCGGCTGCGCGCGCCGTGCACGGCGGCGGCGCGGCTTCGCCTCAGCCTCCTCGCTGACCAGCTCGATAACCGCCAGAGGGGCGTTGTCCCCCTTGCGCGGCCCAACCTTGGTGATCCGCGTGTATCCGCCGTCACGGGACTCGAACCGCGGCCCGATCTCGGTGAACAACGTGTGCACCACGCCCTTGTCGGTGACAACGGTGAGCACTTGGCGGCGGGCGTGCAGGTCACCTCGCTTGGCAAAGGTGATCAGACGCTCGGCGTAGGGGCGCAGCCGGCGCGCCCTGGCCTCCGTCGTCGTGATCTTGCCGTGCTCGAAAAGCGCGGTGGCCAGGTTCGCCAGCATGTGCCGCTGGTGGGCCGAGCTGCCACCCATCCGCTGGCCCTTGGTGGGCGTGGGCATCGAAAGGTTCTCCTAGGTTCGGTACAGTGTCCAGCCCGTCAGTACTGCTCGGTCTCGACGTAGCTCTCGTCGTCGTCGGCGCCGTAGCTGTCCGCCGCGCTTCCTGGGTCGAATCCCGGTGGGGAATCCTTCAGCGCGAGCCCCATGTCGGTCAGCTTCTGCTTGACCTCCTCGATCGACTTCGCGCCGAAGTTGCGGATGTCGAGCAGGTCCTGCTCGCTACGGGCGACGAGTTCGCCCACGGAGTGGATGCCCTCGCGCTTCAGGCAGTTGTATGAACGAACCGTTAGGTTAAGTTCTTCGATCGGCAGGGCCAGGTCCGCGGCCAAGGCCGCGTCGGTGGGCGACGGGCCGATGTCGATGCCCTCCGCGTCCACGTTGAGCTCCCTGGCGAGGCCGAAGAGCTCGACGAGGGTCTTGCCCGCGCTCGCCACCGCGTCCCGGGGACGCATGGACGGCTTGGTCTCGACGTCGAGGATGAGCTTGTCGAAGTCGGTCCGCTGCTCGACACGCGTCGCCTCGACCTTGTAGGTGACCCGCATGACCGGCGAGTAGATCGAGTCGATCGGCACCCGGCCGATCTCCTGCCCGGGCTGCTTGTTCTGCGCGGCGGACACGTAGCCACGGCCGCGCTCCACCGTCAGCTCCATCTCCAGCTTGCCCTTGCCGTTCAAGGTGGCGATGTGCATACCCGGGTTGTGCACTTCCACGCCGGCCGGCGGCGCGATGTCCGCCGCGGTGACTTCCCCGGGGCCCTGCTTACGCAGGTACATCACCACGGGCTCATCCTGCTCGGACGAGACGACGAGTTCCTTGAGGTTCAGGATGATGTCGGTGACGTCCTCGGCGACGCCGGCCACGGTGGAGAACTCGTGCAGCACGCCCTCGATCCTGATGCTGGTCACGGCCGCACCGGGAATCGAGGAGAGCAGAGTACGCCGGATCGAGTTCCCGATCGTGTAGCCGAATCCCGGCTCGAGAGGCTCGATCACGAACCTCGACCGGAACTCGTCGACCTGGTCTTCGGTGAGAGTTGGACGCTGAGCGATGAGCATTACTACCCCTTCCCGCGACGCCCGCTATTTGACAGTCGCGATCCTTTTGACGGCAGCTGCCGTCCCCCGCCGCGGGCCGCCCGTGCAGCGGCGGCTCCGGCGAGCAGTTACTACTTCGAGTACAGCTCCACGATGAGCTGCTCCTGAACCTGCGTGTCGATCTGAGCCCGGACCGGGAGCGTGTGCACGAGGACACGCATCTTGTCCGGGATCACCTCGATCCACGCCGGCACCTGACGCTCGCCGACCTCAGCCCGCGCCACAACAAAGGGCGTCATCTCCACGGACTTGGGCGCTACTTCGACGATGTCGCTCTCGGTGACCCGGTAGGACGGAATGTCCACCTTCTTGCCGTTGACCTGGAAGTGGCCGTGGGTGACCAACTGGCGGGCCATGTCCCGGCTCTTGGCGAATCCGGCCCGGTAGACCACGTTGTCAAGGCGGCTCTCCAGGATCTGGAGCAGGTTCTCGCCGGTCTTGCCGCGCCTGCGGGTGGCCTCCTCGTAGTAGCCATGGAACTGGCGCTCGAGGATCCCGTAGACCCGGCGTGCCTTCTGCTTCTCCCTGATCTGGAGCAGGTACTCGCTCTCCTTGGGACGATTCCGGCCGTGCTCACCCGGTGGGTACGGCCGGATCTCGATGGGGCACTTGGGCGAATCGCACTTGGACCCCTTCAGGAAGAGCTTCATCTTCTCGCGGCGGCAGAGCTTGCAGTCCGCGCCCGTGTATCGAGCCATCTGTCGCTTTACTCCTCAGACCCGGCGCCGCTTCGGCGGCCGGCAGCCATTGTGCGGAACCGGGGTGACGTCCTGAATGGAACCCACCTCAAGGCCGGTCGCCTGGAGCGACCGGATGGCGGTCTCCCGTCCCGAGCCGGGGCCCTTGACGAAGACGTCGACCTTGCGCATGCCGTGCTCCATGGCGCGGCGTGCGCAAGCCTCCGCCGCCATCTGCGCGGCGAACGGAGTTGATTTACGCGACCCCTTGAAGCCGACCTGGCCAGAGGAAGCCCACGAAATAACGTTGCCGACCGGGTCGGTGATCGACACGATCGTGTTGTTGAACGTGCTCCTGATGTGGGCGTGCCCATGAGCGACGTTCTTCCGTTCCTTGCGGCGCACCTTCTTGGCGCCGGTACGGCTCTTCGGAGGCATCTGCTCCCTGCTCCTGGAGGTCGTCGGATCGCGATGTGGGGTCGCGAACTACTTACTTCTTCCCGGCCTTCTTCTTGCCGGCCACTGTCTTCTTCCGGCCCTTGCGGGTGCGGGCATTCGTCTGGGTGCGCTGGCCGTGCACTGGCAGCCCGCGCCGGTGACGGATTCCCTGGTAGCACCCGATCTCCACCTTGCGGCGAATGTCGGCCTGCACCTCGCGGCGCAGGTCTCCTTCTACCTTGTAAGTGGCTTCGATCCAGTCACGGAGGCGGACAAGCTCGTCGTCCCCCAGGTCGTGAACCCTCGTATCGCCGCTCACACCCGTTGCCTGCAGCGTCTCAAGCGCGCGGGTCCGGCCGATTCCGTAGACGTAAGTGAGAGCGACCTCCAGGCGCTTTTCGCGGGGGAGGTCAACACCAACCAGTCGTGCCATCTGCGGGCAGTTCTCCTTCGTGTCGAGGAGGTCGTACGCGCCGCCTCCCAACCCCTGCCCGGGTAGGGCCCCGGCCTCCTACCGGGGGTGGCCCGCGTCGGCTCGCGGCCGACGCGGGATGCGGTGCGTTGTGTTGTCTAGTAGGTGGCGTTGTTACGCCATGGCTTGGTGGAGCGTCAGCCCTGGCGCTGCTTGTGCCGCGGGTCGGAGCAGATGACCATAACCCGGCCATGCCGCCGGATGACCCGGCACTTGCTACAGATCTTCTTCACACTCGGCTTAACCTTCATCGTGGCCTCCTCCGGAGCCGGGCCGCTGCGTGCCCCGCGCCGTCAGTTGTTACTTGTACCTGTAGACAATCCGGCCGCGACTCAGGTCGTACGGACTCAGCTCCACGACGACCCGGTCATCAGGCAGGATGCGGATGTAGTGCATCCGCATCTTCCCGCTGATATGGGCGAGGACCTTGTGCCCGTTGTCTAGCTCCACTCGGAAGAAGGCATTGGGTAGTGACTCGACAATCTTGCCCTCGATCTCGATGGCGCCGTCCTTCTTGGGCATATCCTCCGCGATTCGCTGTTGGGCCCGCTGGCACTGGCTGGTGGCTTCGTGCTGGCGGGAGCGTTGTTAACTGATCGTGCCGTGCTTGTCGTGCGCATGGACTCGTGAGGCTCCCCCACGACCCGGTTCATGCTCGTGCGTGCCGACCGGGTACGGGAGGCCCTCCACAAGGACTGCCCCCGCGCATCCGGCTAAGGCCATGCACAGAACAGCTCACGGGCCGCAGCAGATTCTACGCGACTCCGCGCTACTATGCGAACCAAGACAGAGCCTGGAACATTCCCGACAGATCGGCCCGGGCCGACCCCATGGTCGCCTCGGCAGCGACCGGCACCTGAGGGTGCCCCGGCAACTCCCAGACACCCCACTCTACCTCGGAATCCAGCCCGCCCGGCCGCGACCTTCAGAGGTCGCGGTGGCGGTCCCGGCCGCGGTGGCGGTCGCGGTGGCGGTCCCGGTTGCGATGGCGGTCCCGGCCGTGGTGGCGGTCGCCGCTGGGCGGGTTGCTGCCGGGCGGGTTGCTGCCGCCTGGACTGTGACCGTGATGGCCGGGGGCACCGGTGATCCAGCGTCCGAACATCAGCAGTCCCCATGGGCCGACGACCCACACGAACCAGGGCATGGCCAGGCTGGCGCCGGTCGCGAGCCAGATGACGACGCAAATCGAGGCAATCGAGAGCCAGCTGCCCCAGGCGGCCTGCCAGGCCGGGGAGAACCGGCCGTGGGCGGCCATGAGAGCGCCGGGTGGGCGAAACCACGGAAGCCGTACGTCCCCGCCTCCTCCGCTCCCCCCGCCCCGCCCGCGGCGCATCGAGGCGTCGGGAAGCTGGTACAGGTCGATAGCCGGCAGATCCGCCATCAGGGCGTCGAGTTCCCCCACGGTCTTCGCGGCATAGGCCTTGTCGAGGCGCTCGTTGAACTCCTCAAGATCGAGCCTGCCCGCCGCGTGATGCTCGCGCAGCAGTGCGGCGGTCCGGTCACGGTCGGCGTCGGAGGCGCGGATTTTGGGATCGTTCGGCATCGGCAACCCTCCTCAGACCTGCGGATGTGCCGTTGAGTCGGCCAGCCCGTCAGCCGCACCTGTCGCCGGCTCAGCGAGCCGGGAGAACCAGCCGCGCCCGCCGTCCGGTGCGGTAAGCACCCAGGGCCCTTCGGCGGTGATGGCCACCGTATGCTCGAAATGCGCAGACCAGGTCCCGTCGGCGCTCACCACCGTCCAGCCGTCATCGAGCAGCACCGTGTCGGGCTGGCCGAGAACGAGCAGGGGCTCGATGGCCAGCGCCATCCCCTCCGTCAGCTCCGGCCCCCGGCCGGGCTTCCCGCGATTGGGGACCGCCGGATCCATGTGCATCTCGGTGCCGATGCCGTGGCCGACGTAGTCCTCGACGATGCCGTAGTCCCCGGCGGAACTGGACTTACCGGACGCACGGGCGCTGCGCTCCACCGCGTGCGAGATATCGGTCAGCCGGGCGCCGGCCCGCGCCTGGGCCAGGCCATGCCAGAGGGCCCGCTCGCAGGCTTCGATCAGCCGGCTGAGTTCATCGGAGATCATTTCTACTCCCACGGTCAGCGCCGCGTCCGCGTGCCACCCCTCGACGATCGCCCCGCAGTCGATCGAGACCACATCGCCGGCCCGCAGTCTCCTGACCGCGCTGGGGATGCCATGCACGATCTCCTCATTGATCGAGGCGCAGATCGTCGCGGGAAACCCGTGGTAGCCCTTGAACGACGGAACAGCGCCGGCGGCGCGGATCTCCTCCTCGGCCGCGGCGTCCAGGTCCGCCGTGGACACCCCCGGCCCGACCACTCCGGCCGCCGCGGTCAGCGCACGGGCTACCACCAGCCCGGCCGCGCGCATCGACGCGACCTGCTGTGCTGTCTTGAGCTGAATCTCCGGCTCACGCCTAATTCGCATCGGGCCTCCGCGTCCTCCTCCACGGTACCCGCGACGGCTGCCCCGGATGTCAGCGGTTGAAGCGGCGCAGCGCGCTGAGCGCCCGCTCGGTGATCTCGTCCACCGGGCCGGTGGCGTCGATGCCAAGGAGAATGCCCTCATCGGCGTAGAAGGCGACCAGCGGGGACGTCTGCTCCTGGTAGACCTCGAGACGGTGCCTGATGGTGTCCTCGCCGTCGTCGTCGCGCTGGAACAACTGACCGCCGCAGTCGTCGCACGCATTGATGTGGGCCGGCGGGTCGAACAGCGCGTGCCATACCCGCCCGCATCTGCGGCAGGTCCGCCTGCCGGACAGTCGCCGCACCACCTCGTCGTCGTCCACCACGAGTTCCAGGACCACGTCCAGCCTGGTCTCCCAGGACGACAGCAGCTTCTTGAGCGTCTCGGCCTGCGGCACGGTCCTGGGGAAGCCGTCAAGCAGGAACCCGGCCTGGGTGTCGTCGTCCTGGAGCCGGTCGGTGACCATGGCGATCGTCACCTCGTCGGGGACCAGGTCGCCCCGCTCCATGAACGACTGCGCGCGACGGCCTAGTGCCGTGCCGTGGCTGACGTTCTCGCGGAAGATATCACCTGTCGAGATCTTCGGGATGGACAGATGCGACGCTACGAACTGGGCCTGTGTCCCCTTGCCCGCACCGGGGGGCCCGACGAGGACGACTCGCACTACTTGAGGAAGCCCTCATAGTTGCGCTGCTGGAGTTGGCTCTCGATCTGCTTCACCGTATCCAGTCCCACCCCCACCGCAATCAGGATGCTGGTCCCGCCGAACGGGAACTGCGTGCTGGCCCCGACCAGCGCGAACGCGACCATCGGGATGAGGGCGACGAGGCCGAGGTACACCGAGCCGGGCGCGGTCAGCCGGGTGAGCACGTAGTTCAGGTACTCGGCCGTCGGCCGCCCCGGGCGGATGCCGGGGATGAAGCCGCCGTACTTCTTCATGTTGTCGGCGACCTCGGTGGGGTTGAACGTGATCGACACGTAGAAGTAGGTGAAGAACACGATCAGCAGGAAGAACGAGGCCATGTAGACGCCGAGGTTGTTCCAGGTGGGCGCCGATGTTGACGAGCCTGGTGAGATCAGGTAGCGCTGGATGAAGTTCACCCAGCCCTGCGGTTTCTTCTGGTTGCCGAACAGCGACGCCGTGAGCTGCGGGATGTAGAGCAGCGAGGAAGCGAAGATGACCGGGATGACGCCGGCCTGATTCACCTTGAGCGGTATGTAGGTCGACGTCCCGCCGTACATCTTCCGGCCGACCATCCGCTTCGCGTACTGGACCGGGATCCGCCGCTGGGCCTGCTCCATGAAGACCACGAAGGCGACGATGGCGACGGCCACGGCGAGCACCACGACCAGCACGAAGGTGTGCCTGGAGCGGTAGATGGTGAGCATGTAGCCCGGGATCACCGCGATGACCTGGGTGAAGATCATCAGGGACATGCCGTTGCCGATACCGCGATCCGTGATCAGCTCGCCCAGCCACATGATGACCGCGGTGCCCGAGGTCATGCAGACGACCATCGTGGAGATGGTGAAAACCGAGGGATTAGGGATCAGCGGGGTGGTGCAGCCCGGGAACAGGTTGCCCGACCGGGCCAGCGCCACGATCCCGGTGGACTGCAGGATGCCCAGGCCCACGGTGAGGTACCTGGTGTACTGAGTGATCTTCGCCTGGCCCGACTGGCCCTCCTGGCGGAGCGTCTCCAGACGCGGGATGACCACCGCCAGAAGCTGCAGGATGATGCTCGCCGTGATGTACGGCATGATGCCGAGCGCGAAGATCGACAGCTTCAGCAGCGCGCCGCCGCTGAACAGGTTGACGAGCTGGTAGACGCCCGCCTGGCTGCTTGAGCTCACCAAGCCGGTGCAGACGTTCACGGCCTTCTCGGAGATTCCCGGTGTCGGAACGGTCGCGCCGAGCCGGAAAAGGGCAATGATGCCGAGCGTAAACAGCAGCTTCCTGCGCAGGTCGGGCGTCCGGAACGCCCGTAGGAACGCGGTCAGCATGCGCCGTCCTCACGTAGATGGGTCAACGTCATGGTGCAGCGCCGATCCGACGGGTGACCGCGGTGGCGGATTCGCCGCAGTGTAACGCTTTCGCTGCACTGTAACAGGCGTGGATGCCTTCCCTGGCCGCACGCACAGCGCCCGGCGACGGCGGACGGCCACCCTGGGCCGCCGCCGCCATCGGAGTGTCTTTCACAGCTCAGTGACCGTTCCCCCCGCTGCGGTGATCTTCTCGCGGGCGGCCGCGGAGAACGCGTGCGCGGTCACCCGGAGCGTGACATCGGCGTCGCCGGTGCCAAGTACTTTGACCAGGTTGCCGGCCCGTACCGCGCCCTTGGCCACGAGGTCCTCAGGCGTCACGTCGCCGCCCTGCGGATACAGTTCGGCGAGCCGGCCGGTGTTGACCACCTGATAGGTGGTCTTGAAGCGCAAGTTGGAGAAGCCCCTGAGCTTCGGCACCCTGCGCTGCAACGGCATCTGGCCGCCCTCGAAGCCGGGGGCCACCTGCCCGCGCGCCTTGGTGCCCTTGGTCCCGCGGCCCGCGGTCTTGCCTTTGCCCGCCTCGCCGCGGCCCACCCGGGTCCGGGCGGTGTGCGCCCCGGGAGCAGGGCGCAGGTGATGGATCTTAAGCCCGGCCCGGCCGCGCGCGCCGCCGCCGGTACCCGGCTCCCCCGCCGCGTCAGCACGCGGCTCCGCCGCGGCGTCGGCACCGGGCTCGGCCGCCGTTCCAGTTCCAGTGCGCGGCTTGGCCGCAGCGCTGGTGCGCGGCTTAGCCGCGGCACCGGTGCGCGGCTTGGCCGCAGCGCCGGCCGCCCGCTGCGGGCTGTCTGCGTCTGCCATGTCAGTCCACTTCCTCAACGGTGACCAGGTGGCGCACCACCTTGATCATGCCGCGGAATTCGGGCCGGTCGTCCTTGACGATCACGTCACCGATCCGCTTCAGCCCGAGCGAACGCAGGGATGCCCGCTGCACGTGCGTGCCCCCGATCCCGGACCGGGTCTGGGTTACCTTCAACTGTGCCATCGGCCTGCTCCCGGTCAGCTATTCGTGGACCCGGCGCCGGCTGCTGCCGCTTGAGCGCGCAGCATGGCCGCCGGAGCCACGTCCCCGATCGGCAGTCCCCGCCTGGCCGCGATCTCCTCCGGCCGCTTCAGGCTCTTCAGGGCGGCCACGGTCGCGTGCACGACGTTGATCGGATTCGACGATCCCAGGGACCGGGACAGCACATCGTGGACGCCGGCACACTCCAGCACGGCGCGCACCGGACCACCGGCGATGACGCCGGTGCCGGGGCTGGCCGGCTTGAGCAGCACGACGCCCGCGGACTCCTCGCCCTGGACGGTGTGCGGGATCGTGCCGGCGATGCGCGGCACCCGGAAGAACGACTTCTTGGCCGATTCGACGCCCTTGGCGATGGCCGCGGGCACCTCCTTGGCCTTGCCGTAGCCGACGCCGACCATCCCGTTGCCATCGCCCACGATGACCAGGGCGGTGAAGCTGAAGCGCCGGCCGCCCTGCACCACCTTGGCGACCCGGTTGATGGTGACGACCCGCTCAAGATAAGCGGTGCCCTTGTCGGCGCCACCGCCGCGGCGATCGTCACGGCGGTCACGCCGTTCCCCGCCACCACTGCCGCGCCGCGGAGTTGCTGCCATCAGAACGTCCTTCTCTCATATGTATGCGCGAACCTGGGCGTCATAGCGCCAGGCCGCCTTCCCGCACGCCGTCCGCGAGCGCCGCGACACGTCCGTGATATGCATAGCCGCCCCGGTCGAAGACGACCGCCGTGATCCCGGCGTCCGACGCGCGCCGTGCGAGCAGCGCGCCGACCTGGCGCGCCTTGGCCGTCTTGTCGCCGTCCGCACCGCGGATCGACTCGTCCAGGGTAGACGCGGCAGCCACCGTGATGCCTGCCCCGTCGTCGACGAGTTGAGCGAACGTGTGCCGCGCGGACCGGGTGACTGTGAGCCGCGGCCGCGCCGCACTGCCGGTGACCTTCTTGCGGACCCGCAAGTGCCGTCGGGCGCGCGCGGCGCCGCGGCTGCGGGTGATGGTCTTGCTGCCAGCCATGTCCTACTTCCCAGCCTTCCCGGCCTTGCGGCGGATCTGCTCGCCGGAGTACCGCACGCCCTTGCCCTTGTACGGGTCGGGCTTGCGGAGCTTCCGTATGTTGGCCGCGACTTCGCCGACCTGCTGCTTGTCGATTCCCTCGACCACCAGCCTGGTGGGTGTCTCGACCCGGAACGTGATGCCCTCCGGCGGGGACACCTTCACCGGGTGGCTGTAGCCCAGGGCGAACTCCAGGTCCGCCCCCCGCGCCTGCACCCGGTAGCCAACGCCGACGATCTCCAGGGTCTTGCGGTACCCCTCGGTCACCCCGGTCACCATGTTGGCCACCAGGGAGCGCGACAGGCCGTGCAGCGCCCGAACCTCGCCCTCATCGTTCGGCCTGGTCACGGACAGGGTGCCGTCCGATTGGGAGATCTCGATGGGCGGGGCTAGCTGCAGGGACAGGCGCCCCTTGGGCCCCTTCACGATGACCTCGCGGCCCTCGATGGTGACGTCCACGCCGCCGGGGATAACCACCGGAAGCCGTCCAATTCGTGACATCGACGTCTCCTCACCAGACGTAGGCGAGGACTTCCCCGCCTACGCCCCGCCTGTTCGCCTGCCGGTCGGTCAGCAGGCCGCCCGAGGTCGAGATGATGGCGATGCCAAGGCCGCCAAGCACCCGGGGCAGGTTGTCCTTTTTCGCGTACACCCGCAGGCCCGGCTTGGACACCCGCTTGAGCCCGGCGATCGAGCGCTCGCGGGTGGGCCCGTACTTCAGCGAGACCACGAGGTTCTTGCCGACCTCGGCGTCCTGCACGGCGAATCCGGCGATGTATCCCTCCTGCTGGAGGATCTCCGCGATGTGCACCTTGATGGTGGAACAGGGCATGCCCACCGTGTCGTGGTATGCCGCGTTGGCATTGCGCAGACGGGTCAGCATGTCCGCGATCGGGTCGGTCATCGTCATGGCCTGGTGGCCCTCCTCGCCGGGGTTTCCCTGGGGACCTTCGGCGTGGTCGGTGGGCGCGGGTCGCGCCCAGGTCGGTCGTTGCCCGTGCGCGGGTCGCGCCCGGGCTGGGGTTGCAGGTGCCTGGCGGCTACCAGCTGGACTTGGTGATGCCCGGCAGCTCGCCGCGGTGTGCCATCGAGCGGAAGCAGATCCGGCACAGGCCGAACCGCCGGTACACCGCGCGCGGCCGGCCGCAGCGCGAGCACCGCGTGTACCCGCGCACCTTGAATTTGGGCGTGCGGTTCGCCTTGACGACCAGCGCCTTCTTCGCCACTCCTCAGCTCTCCTTGAACGGGAATCCGAGCCGTCGCAGTAGCGAGCGGCCCTCGTCATCGGTGGTCGCCGTGGTCACGACGGTCACGTCCATGCCACGCTGCCGGTCCACCTGGTCCGGGTTGATCTCATGAAACATCAGCTGCTCATTCAGGCCGAACGTGTAGTTCCCCCGGCCGTCGAACTGCCGGTCGCTCAGCCCGCGGAAGTCACGGATCCGCGGGAGTGCCAGCGCCAGCAGGCGGTCACAGAATTCCCACATGCGGTCGCCGCGGAGGGTCACATGCGCGCCGATCGGCATGCCTTCCCTGAGCTTGAACTGAGCGATCGACTTCTTCGCCCGGGCCACGGCCGGCTTCTGGCCGGTGATCACAGTCAGGTCCCTGACCGCGCCCTCGATCAGCTTGGCGTCCCTGGCCGCCTCGCCCACACCCATGTTGACCACGATCTTGGACAGGACCGGGACCTGCATGACGTTCGCGAAGCCGAACTCCTCACGGAGCGCCGGCGCGATCTCGCGCTTGTAGCGCTCTTTCAGGCGCGGCGGGACGCGCTCGGCGGGCGATTCGGCCGCCGCGGCCGCGCCGTTGGACGCGGTCGCCTGCCTTGACTTGGTTGCTGGCATCAGATGTCCTTACCGCCCGGGCGGGTGATCCGGATCTTGGTGTTGTCCTCGTCATACCGGAATCCCACGCGGGCCGGCTTCTTGGTCTCCGGGTCGATCAGCTGGACATTGCTCACGTGGATGGGCGCTTCCTGGGTCGTGATGCCGCCCTCCTTGGCACCGCGACGGCCCTGGTAGTCCACCTTCTTGTTCTTCCGGATGATGTTGACGCCGTGGACCAGCACCCGCTGCCGGTCCGGGTAGGCCAGGATGACCGTCCCCTCGCGGCCACGGTCCTTGCCCGCGATGACCACCACGTGGTCACCCTTCTTGATCTTCATGCTGGCTGCCTTCTTGGCCGCCGGAGCCTTCTTCGCCATCACAGCACCTCCGGCGCGAGTGAAATGATCCGCATGAAGCGCTTTTCGCGCAGTTCCCGGCCGACGGGCCCGAAGATGCGGGTCCCGCGAGGATCCCCGCCGTCCCTGATCAGGACCGCGGCATTCTCATCAAAACGAATATAGGAACCGTCAATGCGTCGGCGCTCCTTGCGGGTCCGAACCACGACCGCCTTGACCACGTCGCCCTTCTTCACCCCGGCACCGGGAAGGGCATCCTTGACCGTTGCCACGATGACATCGCCGATGCCCGCGTATCGCCGGCCAGAGCCGCCGAGCACGCGGATACACAAGATCTCCTTGGCACCGGTGTTGTCGGCGACCTTGAGCCGCGACTCCTGCTGGATCACGTCAACTCCTGCTTCCTGACCCGGGGTTCCCGCAGGGGGCAGTCCCCCACGGGGTAGCTACTTGGCTTTCTCGATGATCTCCGCGACGCGCCAGCGCTTGGTCGCGGACAGCGGCCGGGTCTCCATGAGCCGCACCCGGTCACCGACGCCGCAGGCGTTCTCGCCGTCGTGGGCCGTGTACTTCTTCGTACGCCGGATGACCTTGCCGTATTTGGGGTGCTTCACCCGGTCCTCGACGATGACCACCACGGTCTTGTCCATCTTGTCGCTGACCACGTAACCCTCGCGGACCTTCCGGTAGCCGCGGCCGGCTGTCTCGTCCTGTTGGTCACTCACTGTCTTCCACCTCCTCCACGACGGTCACGATGCCAAGCTCGCGTTCCCGCTTCACCGTGTAGATGCGGGCGATCTCCTTGCGGATGGCACGGAGCCGTCCATGGCTCTCCAACTGGCCGGTCGCGGCCTGGAAGCGGAGGTTGAACAGCTCCGTCTTCGCCTCGGCCAGCTTGTTGTCGAGCTCTTCCTCGGTGGAGTTGCGCAGTTCGCCGGCGGCAAGGGCCTTAGCCATCACGCCTCACCTTCCCCGGGGGGCTCCGGGGGGTTGTCCCCCCGGGCTAGCAGGGCACGCTTCACGAACTTTGCCCCGTGCAGCAAGCAGAGCATGGGGAGCTTGTGCGTGAACATCACGCCTCACCAACCTCTCGCTTGACGAACTTGCACTTCATTGGGAGCTTGTGCATGGCGCGGCGGAGTGCCTCCCGGGCGACCGGCTCGGCCACCCCGGAGAGCTCGAACATGACGCGGCCGGGCTTGACGTTCGCCACCCACCACTCTGGTGAACCCTTGCCGGAACCCATCCGGGTCTCGGCCGGCTTCTTGGTCAGCGGCCGGTCGGGGTAGATGGTGATCCACACCTTCCCGCCACGGCGGATGTGCCGCGTCATCGCGATACGGGCGGCCTCGATCTGCCGGTTCGTCACGTACGCGCGCTCCAGTGCCTGGATGCCGTACTCGCCGAAGGCCACTCGGGTGCCGCCCTTGGCGTTACCGTGCCGATCCGGCCGGTGCTGTTTGCGGTGCGCGATCCTGCGCGGGATAAGCATGCCTCAGCCCTCCTCGCCGGCGATCGCGACCGGCGCCGCCACGGCGGCCGCGGCTGCCCGCGGCGCATCGTCCGGCCCGCCCTGGCCCCGCTCGTCGCCGGGACGGCGGCGGCGCGGCTGCTGCGGCGGACGGTCCCGGCGCTGGCCCGCGCGCAACGCGGCCGCGGCCGCCTCGCGCTCGGCGCGGGTCGTCGGGGCCTCGCCACGGTAGATCCAGACCTTCACGCCGATCCGGCCGAAGGTGGTCCTGGCCTCATAGAAGCCGTAGTCGATGTCGGCGCGCAGGGTGTGCAGCGGGACCCGTCCCTCGCGGTAGAACTCCGACCGCGACATCTCGGCACCGCCGAGGCGCCCGGAGCACTGCACCCGGATCCCCTTGGCCCCGCCCTTCATGGACGTCTGCATCGCCTTGCGCATGGCCCGCCGGAACGAGACCCGGCTGGACAACTGCTCGGCCACGCCCTGGGCGACCAGCTGGGCATCGGTCTCCGGGTTCTTCACCTCAAGGATGTTGAGCTGGATCTGCTTGCTGGTCAGCTTCTCCAGGTCTCCGCGTATCCGGTCGGCCTCAGCGCCGCGGCGGCCGATGACGATGCCGGGCCGCGCGGTGTGGATGTCCACCCGGACCCGGTCCCTGGTGCGCTCGATCTCCACCTTGGAGATGCCCGCGCGCTCCATCCCTCGCTGCAGCATCCGCCGGATCGCCACGTCTTCCGCGACGTAGTCCTTGTACAGCTTGTCGGCATACCACCGGCTCTTGAAGTCGGTGGTGATGCCAAGCCGGAACCCGTGTGGGTTCACCTTCTGGCCCACTAGCGGGACCTCCCCTTAGGCTCGTCCGAGACGATTACCGTGATGTGACTGGTGCGCTTGTTGATCCGGTAGCCACGGCCCTGGGCGCGCGGCCGGAAACGCTTGAGCGTCGGCCCCTCGTCCACCCAGGCCCTGGTGACCACGAGCGAGCCGGAGTCCGCCTGCTGGGCATGCTCCGCGTTGGCGATGGCACTCGCCAGCACCTTGCCGACGGGATCGCTCGCCGACTGCGGCGCGAAGGCCAGCACCGCCCGCGCCTGTTCGGCAGGCATCCCGCGGATGAGGTCCACCACCCGGCGGGCCTTCCGCGGCGTGACGCGTACATACCGCGCCTTCGCCCTAGCTTCCATCCAACTCTCGCCTTTCAGTCCTGGTCCCGAACTTCTGCCCGGGGTCCGGGGGTTGCCCCCCGGGCTGGTACTGCCGGTGTTCTCGTCTTATCTGCTGCGTTTACTTTGCTGGGGAGGGGCCGCGCCTAGCGGCGGCTACGGCGGTCATCCCTAACGTGGCTGCGGAACGTGCGTGTCGGGGCGAACTCCCCGAGCTTGTGGCCGACCATCGCCTCAGTGATGAAGACCGGCACGTGCTTGCGGCCGTCGTGGACCGCGATCGTATGGCCCAGCATCGCGGGAATGATCATGGATCGTCGTGACCATGTCTTGATCACGTTTCTGGTGCCCTTGTCGTTCTGCGTGTCCACCTTCTTGAGCAGGTGGTCGTCGACGAAAGGGCCCTTCTTAAGACTACGAGGCATCGTAAGGTGCTCCTACCGCTTCTTCTTGCTGCGCCTGCGGGAGATCAGCCGGTCGCTTGGCTTGTGGGCCTTCCTGGTGCGCCCCTCCGGCTTGCCCCACGGGCTTACCGGGTGACGGCCACCCGAGCTCTTGCCCTCGCCGCCGCCCAGCGGGTGGTCAACGGGGTTCATCGCGACACCGCGAACCGAGGGACGGTGCCCCTTCCACCGGTTACGGCCCGCCTTGCCGAGCTTGACGTTGCCCTGCTCGGAGTTGCCGACCTCGCCGACCGTGGCCCGGCAGGACGCATCTACCCGCCGGATCTCCCCGGACGGCATGCGCAGCTGCGCATAGCCCGACTCCTTGGCGAGGAGCTGGACACCGGAGCCAGCCGAGCGTGCGATCTTGGCGCCTCCGCCGGGCCGCAGTTCGATGGCGTGCACCACGGTGCCGGTCGGGATGTTCCGCAATGGCAGGCAGTTACCAGGCCGGATGTCAGCACCCGGCCCGTTCTCCACCCGGTCCCCCTGGGACAGCCCCTCCGGGCACAGGATGTAACGCTTCTCGCCGTCGGCGTAGTGCAGCAGCGCGATCCTGGCCGTGCGGTTCGGGTCGTACTCCAGGTGTGCCACCTTCGCCGGGACGCCGTCCTTGTCCGCCCGGCGGAAATCAATCAGCCGGTAGGCGCGCTTGTGGCCACCGCCCTGGTGCCGCGCGGTGATCCGGCCGTGCACATTCCTGCCACCGCGCGAGTGCAGCGGGCGGACAAGCGACTTCTCCGGCTCGCCCCGAGTGATCTCGGAGAAGTCGGCGCCGCTCGCGCCCCGCCTACCCGGGGTCGTCGGCTTGTACTTGCGGATACCCATCTGTGCTCAAGCTCCTCTGGATGTGGTCGGCTGCCTAGCTGACCGGGCCGCCGAAGACATCGATACGCTCACCCTCAGCCAGGCTGACGATGGCGCGCTTGGTGGCGACGCGGGTGCCCCAGCCTTGCCGGGTCCGCCGCCGCTTTCCCGGCCGGTTGATCGTGTTGACACCGGTCACCTTGACCCCGAACACGGCCTCCACCGCCTGCCGGATCTGGGTCCGGTTGGCGGCCGGTGTCACCAGGAAGGTGTACTTGCCGTTATCGGCCAGCCGGTAGCTCTTCTCGGAGATCACCGGTCGCAGCAGGATGTCCCGCGGATTCGCGATCTTGCTCACCGCCGCCCCTCCTTCGGCTTCGCGCTGGCCCGGCTGATGAACGCTTCCAGGGCCGGCTCGGTGAACACCACATGATCGCTGACCAGGACGTCGCGGGTGTTGAGTTGCTCCGTCGCGAGCACCCGGACGCCGGGCGCGTTGCGCAAGCTCTTCCAGGTCAGCTCGTCACCTGCGGCCGCGACGACCAGCACCGCGCCCGACAGCCGCCCGCCGGCCTGCCCGATGGCCGCGCCCAGCACGGCGAGGGCATCCCTGGTCTTCGGCTCGTCACCCTCGACGAACCCGCTGACCACGGCCACCCGGCCGTGACTGGCCCGGTCGGAGAGGGCGCCGCGCAGCGCGGCGGCCTTCATCTTCTTCGGCGTGCGCTGCACGTAGGAACGGGGCACCGGGCCGTGCGCGGTCCCGCCGCCCGCGTACTGCGGCGCCCGGATCGAGCCCTGCCGGGCACGCCCTGTGCCCTTCTGCCGGTAAGGCTTGCGGCCACCGCCGCGGACAGCGGCGCGGGTCTTCGTGGAGTGCGTGCCCTGGCGTGCAGCAGCCTCCTGTGCCACCACCACCTGGTGGATCAGCGGAATGTTGACGCCGCGGCCGAATATCTCGTCGGGGAGTTCCACGTCCTTGTCCGCGGCACCGGACGCGGAGACGACGCTGACGACGGTGCTCATTTTTCTGCCTCCCTCGCGGGCGCTTCGCTTGGTCGTGCCGGAGGCGCGCAAAACAGCAGCGCGGGAAGGCGGGTCCTCGCCGCCGGGACACCGCAACGGCCCTGGCGGTGCGTCGTGCCGGAGGCACGCAGGCCAGCACTATGCGGCGTTCGGCCCGGCGCCTGCGGCACCACGGGTGAGCAGCCGGAGGCTGACAGTGGGAGTCTCACCTGGCCTCCCTCGGGGCGGGCGTCTTGACGGCGCTGCGGACGAAGACAAGCGCGCCGCGGGGACCCGGCACGGCGCCGCGGATCAGCAGCAGGCCGCGCTCGGCGTCGACCGCGTGCACCGTGAGGTTCGGGGCGGTGGTACGGACGCCACCCATCCGGCCGGCCATACGCACACCCTTGAACACGCGGCCCGGGGTGGCGCACCCGCCAATGGAGCCCGGCGACCGGTGCTTGCGCTGGGTGCCGTGTGAGGCGGACAGGCCCTTGAAGCCGTGCCGCTTCATCACGCCGGCGAAGCCCTTGCCCTTGCTTTTACCGGTCACGTCCACCAGTTCGCCCGCGCCGAACGTCTCGGCGGTGACCTCCTGGCCGAGCGTGTAGTCCGTGGCGTCATCGGTCCGCAGCTCCACCAGGTACCTGCGGGGTGTCACGCCGGCCTTGGCGAAGTGGCCCGCGACTGGCTTGGTCACCTTGCGCGGGTCGATCTCCCCGTAGCCGAACTGCACGGCCGCATACCCGTCCGAGCCCGGCGTGCGCACGGCGGTTACGACGCAGGGGCCGGCCTCGACGACGGTGACCGGCACGATCCTGCCGTCGTCGCTGAAGACCTGGGTCATGCCGAGCTTCGTGCCCAGCACGCCCTTGATCTGCTTGGTCATATCTCCTGGCCTCCCTCGCGGGCGCTTCGCATGGTCGCGCCGGAGGCGCGCGAGAACGCAGGGCGGGAGGCGGGTCCTCGGTGCCCGGGCGCCGCAAAGCGGCGTTCGGCCCGGCGCCTGCGGCATTCGAGGCCAGTCTGAGATTGGAAGAGCTGACTCATTTCAGTGCGGTCCCTCAGAGCTTGATCTCGATGTCGACGCCTGCGGGCAGGTCCAGCCGCATCAGCGAGTCGACGGTCTTCGGCGTGGGGTCGATGATGTCGATCAGGCGCTTGTGCGTGCGCATCTCGAAGTGCTCGCGCGAGTCCTTGTACTTGTGCGGCGAGCGGATGACGCAGTACACGTTCTTCTCCGTGGGCAGCGGGACGGGCCCGGCAACCCGCGCGCCGGTGCGCGTCACCGTGTCAACTATCTTCCGCGCCGAGCTGTCAATGACCTCGTGGTCATAGGCCTTGAGCCGGATGCGGATCTTCTGTCCCGCCATGTGGCTTCCCGTGTCCTTCGCTTTTCGCTTCTGTCGCTTCCGCGTGTGCCGCGAGGCGCTTGCTGACTCGCAGTGATGCGGGGGGCCCTGGGGCCCCCCGCATCCCTACTACTTGATGATCCTTGTGACCCGGCCGGCACCCACGGTGCGGCCGCCCTCGCGGATGGCGAAGCGCAGGCCTTCCTCCATGGCGATGGGCTGGATCAGCTCGACGCGCATCTCGGTGTTGTCGCCGGGCATCACCATCTCGGTGCCTTCCGGCAGGTAGACCACGCCCGTCACGTCCGTGGTCCGGAAGTAGAACTGCGGACGGTAGTTGTTGAAGAACGGGGTATGCCGGCCGCCCTCGTCCTTGGACAGGATGTAGACCTGGCCCTCGAACTCGGTGTGCGGCGTGTTGGTGCCCGGCTTGATCACGACCTGGCCGCGCTCGACCTCCTCGCGCTTGATGCCGCGGAGCAGCAGGCCCGCGTTGTCGCCCGCCTGACCCTCGTCGAGGATCTTGTGGAACATCTCGACGCCGGTGACCGTGGTCTTCTGCGCCTTCTCCTTGATGCCGATGAGCTCGACTTCCTCACCGGTGTGCACCTTGCCGCGCTCGATCCGGCCCGTCACCACCGTGCCGCGGCCGGTGATGGAGAATACGTCCTCCACCGGCATCAGGAACGGCTTGTCGGTGTCGCGGACCGGCTCGGGGATGCTGTTGTCGCAGGCATCCATCAACTCGAGGACCTTCGCGCCCCACTCGGCGTCGCCGTCGAGTGCCTTGAGCGCGGAGACCCGGATCACGGGCAGATCGTCGCCGGGGAACTCATAAATGCTGAGCAGTTCCCGGACCTCAAGCTCGACGAGCTCGAGGATCTCCTCGTCGTCCACCATGTCGGCCTTGTTGAGCGCGACCACGATGTACGGCACACCGACCTGGCGGGCCAGCAGCACGTGCTCGCGGGTCTGCGGCATCGGGCCATCCGTCGCGGCGACGACCAGGATCGCGCCGTCCATCTGCGCCGCACCGGTGATCATGTTCTTGATGTAGTCCGCGTGACCGGGGCAGTCCACGTGGGCGTAGTGGCGCTTCTCGGTCTGGTACTCCACGTGCGAGATCGAGATGGTGATCCCGCGCTCCTTCTCTTCCTTCGCGTTGTCGATCTGGTCGAACGGCGTGAAGGGATTAACGTTCGGGTATTTATCGTGCAGCACCTTGGTGATCGCCGCGGTCAGCGTGGTCTTGCCGTGGTCGATGTGCCCGATGGTGCCGATGTTCACGTGCGGCTTGGTCCGCTCGAACTTGGCCTTCCCCACTGGTTTTCACTCCTCGTTGCGATCTTCCCCACCATGTGGTGGGGCCAGGCGCTTCATCGGTGCGCCGTGTTCCTGACATGTTTTCTTAGGGCCTACTCGCCCCGGGCCTTCGCGATGATCTCCTTGGCAATACTGGGCGGAACCTCGGCATACGAATCGAACTGCATGCTGTAGTCCGCCCGGCCCTGCGTCCGGCTGCGCAGATCTCCCACGTAGCCGAACATCTCGGACAGCGGCACGACCGCCTTGACGACCCGGACCCCGGAGCGTTCCTCCATGGCCTGGATCTGGCCCCGCCGGCTGTTCAGGTCGCCGATGACCTCACCCATGTAGTCGTCGGGGGTCCTGACCTCTACGGCCATGACCGGCTCGAGCAGCACGGGATCGGCCTGGGCGGCCGCCTTCTTGAAGGCCATGGACCCGGCGATCTTGAAGGCGAGCTCGGATGAGTCCACCTCGTGGTAGGCGCCGTCGGTGAGCGTCACCTTCACGTCCACCATCGGGTAGCCGGCCAGCACACCGAACTCCGCCGCCTCCTGGCAGCCCGTGTCCACCGACGGGATGTACTCCCGGGGGATGCGGCCACCGTGGATCTTGTTCTCGAACTCGTAGCCACCGCCGTCGCCGCCGGTCGGTTCCAGGTTGATGACCACCCGGGCGTACTGGCCGGCCCCGCCGGTCTGCTTCTTGTGGGTGTAGTCGACCTTCTCGACCTTCCTGCGGATGGTCTCCCGGTAGGCGACCTGCGGGCGGCCGATGTTCGCCTCGACCTTGAACTCGCGCCGCATCCGTTCCACCAGGACCTCGAGATGCAGTTCACCCATGCCCGAGATGATGGTCTGCCCGGTCTCGTCGTCGGTGCGGACCTGGAAGGTCGGGTCCTCCTCGGCGAGCCGCTGGATGGCGATGCCCAGCTTGTCCTGGTCGCCCTTGGTCCTCGGCTCGATCGCGACGTTGATGACCGGCGC
Organism: Streptosporangiaceae bacterium; assembly: GCA_036394075.1. GTDB lineage: Bacteria > Actinomycetota > Actinomycetes > Streptosporangiales > Streptosporangiaceae > JAWWPY01. The sequence goes on along the minus strand of DASWFT010000105.1, from coordinate 17,408 downwards.
CGGGAACGTCATCGACTCCAGGATCACCGGGGCGGACTGGGCGGACAGCGTGTCGCCCGTCGAGGTGTCCTTCAGCCCCATCACGGCGACGATCTGCCCGGCTATCGCGGACGGGCGCTCCTCGCGCTTGTTCGCGTGCATCTGGTAGATCTTGCCGATCCGCTCCCGGCGGCCCTTGGTGGAGTTCAGCACGGCCGTGCCGGTCTCCAGGGTGCCCGAGTAGATGCGGATGTAGGTCAGCTTGCCCAGGTGCTGGTCGGACATGATCTTGAAGGCCAGGGCGGCGAACGGCTCGGTGGGATCGGGATGCCGCACGACCTCACGGTCCTCGGCGCCGACCTCGTGGCCCACGATCCCCGGGACGTCCAGCGGGCTCGGCAGGTACTCCACGATCGCGTCCAGCATCGGCTGCACGCCCTTGTTCTTGAACGCGCTGCCGCACAGCACCGGGGTGACGCGGCCGGCGATGGTAGCCCGCCGGATCGCGGCGTTCAGCTGCTTCTCGTCGGGCGTGGTGCCCGCGAGGTACAGCTCCATCATCTCCTCGTCGTTCTCGGCGATGGTCTCAAGCAGCCGGTCCCGCCACTCGCGGGCCGCCTCGACGTGGTCGTCGGGGATCCCCACGATGTCGTACTTGTCGCCCTTGCCCTCGGTCTGCCAGAGCAGGGCCCGCATGTTCACCAGGTCGATGACACCGCGGAAGTCGGACTCCACGCCCCACGGCAGCTGGATCACCAGTGGGGTGGCGCCGAGCCGGTCACTGATCATCTCGACGCACCGGTGGAACTCGGCGCCGACCCGGTCCATCTTGTTGACGAAGCAGATCCGGGGCACGCTGTAGCGGTCCGCCTGCCGCCAGACGGTCTCCGACTGCGGCTCCACGCCCGCCACCCCGTCGAACACGGCGACGGCGCCGTCAAGGACGCGCAGCGAGCGCTCGACCTCCACGGTGAAGTCGACGTGACCGGGCGTGTCGATCAGGTTGATCGTGTGGTCCCGCCAGATGGCGGTGGTCGCCGCCGAGGTAATGGTGATGCCGCGCTCCTGCTCCTGCTCCATCCAGTCCATGGTGGCGGCGCCCTCGTGGACCTCACCGATCTTGTAGTTGATGCCGGTGTAGAACAGAATTCGTTCGGTTGTGGTGGTTTTGCCCGCGTCGATATGCGCCATGATCCCGATGTTGCGGACCTTGGCGAGCTCTACGGCGGTCTGGGTCGCCACTGCTTCGTTTCCTTCGCTGATCTTCAGTGCCTTGCGGCTATTCGTTATGTATATGTAGGGGCCTTGTCATGCTGGGGCATCCGTCCCTAGCTACCAGCGGTAGTGGGCGAACGCCTTGTTCGACTCGGCCATCTTGTGTGTGTCCTCGCGGCGCTTCACGCTCGCCCCGAGGCCGTTGCTCGCGTCGAGCAGCTCGTTCATGAGCCGCTCGGTCATCGTCTTCTCGCGGCGCTGGCGGGAGTAGTTGACGAGCCAGCGCAGCGCCAGGGTGGTGCTGCGGGAGGCGCGCACCTCGACCGGGACCTGGTAGGTCGCGCCGCCGACGCGGCGGGGGCGGACCTCCAGGGTCGGCTTCACGTTGTCCAGGGCACGCTTGAGCGTCACCACCGGGTCGTTGCCCGTCTTCTCCTTGGCTCCCTCAAGCGCGCCGTATACGATCCGCTCGGCCAGGGAGCGCTTTCCGCTCCGCAGCACCTTGTTGACCAGAGCGGTCACCAGCGGCGAGCCGTAGACAGGATCGGTGACGAGCTGCCGTTTGGTCGCGGGGCCCTTGCGCGGCATGTCAGCTCTTCTCCTTCTTCGCGCCGTAACGACTGCGCGCCTGCTTGCGGTTGCGGACGCCCTGGGTGTCGAGGGAACCCCGGATGATCTTGTAACGTACTCCGGGGAGGTCCCGCACCCGGCCGCCGCGGACCAGCACGATGGAGTGCTCCTGCAGATTGTGGCCGACGCCCGGAATGTAGGCGGTGACCTCGATCTGGCTGGTCAACCGGACGCGGGCGACCTTGCGCAGCGCGGAATTGGGCTTCTTCGGGGTGGTCGTGTAGACGCGCGTGCAGACCCCCCGGCGCTGCGGGCTGCCCTTGAGCGCAGGGGTGTTGTTCTTGGCTACCTTGTCCTGGCGGCCCTTCCGGACCAGCTGCTGGATCGTGGGCACCGCGTCTCCGTCTTCATTAGCGCGCCTTCAGCGCGACGTCTACTGCTCCGCCGGTACTGCTCTTCATGCCGGTACTGCTGTTCAAGTTCTCAAGCCGGTACTGCTCTTCATGCCGGTTCAGGGCGCTATGCAAGCGCCTGACCTGCAGGTTTCCTCGCCTCTCCGACCCCCGAGGTCGGGTGTGTCGCAGTCACCACGGCACACCGGCCCGTAAGGGTCCGAACGGCAAGAGTGGGAAAGGCTCCGCGCGCGTGGCCGTTCGCCGCTCCCGGCCTTCCGGCCATGGAGCCCGCCGCCCGCTAGCGCGCGCGTGCCCGCGTGTCACGGGCACGATGCCCTAGAGTACCCAACGTTTTGCCCGCAGGCAAAGCGAACAGCGATCATCACGCCGGAGGGACAAACGGAAGCCGCTTTTCCCGGCCAGCGCACCAATTCACTGCCCAGGCGGTCAGCCGGGCAAGCGCCGCTGCCCTCTCACCGCCAGCTTGCACAACGGCAGCAGAGTGCGGGATATTCCGCGCAGCGAAAGGCGCCCGGCCGCATCGCGGCCGGGCGCCTCGCTTTGGTGCGCAGTTGTTACCTGTTGTAGGAGCCGAAGTCGTACTCCTCGAGCGGGATCGCATCACCGGCGCCCTGGCCGAACGCGTAGCTCGGGGCCTCCTCGTACGCGGCCGCGGGGTAGACCGATGACCTGGCGTCGTCGGTCGGCTCCACGCGGATGCTCCGGTACCGGGGCATCCCCGTGCCCGCCGGGATGAGCTTGCCGATGATGACGTTCTCCTTGAGGCCGAGCAGCGGGTCCGACTTGGCGTGGATAGCCGCGTCGGTGAGGACCCGCGTCGTCTCCTGGAAGGACGCCGCCGACAGCCACGAGTCGGTGGCCAGCGACGCCTTGGTGATGCCCATGAGCACCGGCCGCCCCGACGCCGGGGTGCCGTTCTCCTCCACCACCGCGCGGTTGACTTGCTCGAACCGTGGCCTCTCGACGAGTTCGCCGGGGAGCAGTTCGGTGTCACCGGACTCGAGCACGTTCACCCGCTTGAGCATCTGCCGGATGATGATCTCGATGTGCTTGTCGTGGATGGACACGCCCTGTGACCGGTATACCTCCTGCACCTCGTGCACCAGGTGCAGCTGCACCTCACGGGAGCCGAGGATCCTGAGCACCTCGTGCGGGTTGACCGCGCCCTGGATCAGCTGCTGGCCGACATGCACGGGATCGCCGTCTGCGACGAGCAGCCGCGAGCGCATGGGCACCTGGTAGGCGATTTCCTCGGCACCGTCGTCGGGGATGACAACGATCTTGCGGGTCTTCTCGGTTTCCTCGAGCTTGATCCGTCCCTCGACCTCGCTGATGGGCGCCATGCCCTTGGGGATCCGGGCCTCGAAGAGCTCCTGGATCCTGGGCAGGCCGTGCGTGATGTCCTGGCCCGCCACACCGCCGGTGTGGAAGGTCCGCATGGTCAGCTGCGTGCCAGGCTCGCCGATTGACTGCGCGGCCACGATGCCGACCGCCTCGCCGACGTCGACCCGCTTGCCGGTGGCCAGGGACCTCCCGTAGCACTTGGCGCAGACGCCGATCTTGGCCTCGCAGACCAGCACGCTGAACGTGCGGATCGAATCGCGCCCAGCGGCGACCAGGGTGTCGATCAGTGACTCCGTGGTGTCGCTGTCCACCGTCGCCAGCACCGTGCCATCGAGCTCGATCTCCTCCGCCACACTGCGGCCGGTGCCCGTGTTCTCGATGTTGGGGAGCTTGCGCAGGCGGCCCTCGGCGTCGGTTTCGGCGATCTTCATCGCGATCGACCGGTCGGTGCCGCAGTCCTCCTCGCGCACGATGACGTCCTGCGCCACGTCCACGAGACGCCGGGTGAGGTACCCGGAGTCCGCGGTACGCAGGGCGGTGTCGGCCAGGCCCTTGCGGGCGCCGTGCGTCGAGATGAAGTACTCGACCACCGACAGCCCCTCACGGAAGCTGGACTTGATCGGCCGGGGGATGGTCTCGCCCTTGGGGTTGGAGACCAGGCCACGCATGCCGGCGATCTGCCGGACCTGCATCGGGTTGCCACGGGCGCCGGAGTTGACCATCATCCAGACCGAGTTGGTCTCGGGGAAGGCCGCTTCCATGTCCTTGGCGACATCCGCCGTCGCGTGCGTCCAGATCTCGATGAGCTCCTGACGGCGCTCCTCATCGGTGATCAGGCCGCGCTCGTACTCGCGCTGCACCTTGTCCGCGCGCTTCTCATAGGCCTCGAGGATCTCCGCCTTGTTCGGCGGGGCCACCACATCCTCGATCGCGATCGTCACGCCGGCCCGGGTCGCCCAGTGGAACCCGGCGTCCTTGAGCGCGTCGAGCGCCGCCGCGACCTCCACCTTCGGGTAGGTCTCCGCGAGCTCGTTGACGATCGCCGAGAGCTGCTTCTTGCCCACCTCGTAGTTCACGAACGGGAAGCTGGCCGGCAGCGTGTCGTTGAAGATGCACCTGCCCAGCGTCGTGGTGAGCCGGAACGGAGCACCCTCCGTCCAGCCTTCGCGCGGGGTGAACCCACGGGGCGGGGTGACGCCGGACAGCCGGACCTCCATCTTGGCCTGGAGGTCAAGCTCGCCCTGGTCGTAGGCCATGGTCGCCTCGGCGGTCGAGGAGAACAGGCGGCCTTCGCCCTTGACGTCCTCGGCCTGCCGGGTCAGGCAGTAGATCCCGATGACCATGTCCTGGGTCGGCATGGTCACCGGCTTGCCGTCGGCCGGCTTGAGGATGTTGTTGGTGGACAGCATCAGAATCCTGGCCTCGGCCTGGGCCTCGGCGGACAGCGGCAGGTGCACGGCCATCTGGTCGCCGTCGAAGTCCGCGTTGAACGCGGTGCAGACGAGCGGGTGGATCTGGATGGCCTTGCCTTCCACCAGCTGCGGCTCGAACGCCTGGATGCCGAGCCGGTGCAGCGTCGGTGCGCGGTTGAGCAGCACTGGGTGCTCGGTGATGACCTCTTCGAGCACGTCCCACACCACCGGCCTGGCCCGCTCCACCATCCGCTTGGCGGACTTGATGTTCTGCGCGTGGTTCAGGTCGACCAGCCGCTTCATCACGAACGGCTTGAACAGCTCGACCGCCATCTCCTTGGGCAGGCCGCACTGGTGCAGCTTGAGCTGCGGGCCCACCACGATGACCGAGCGGCCCGAGTAGTCGACCCGCTTGCCCAGCAGGTTCTGCCTGAAGCGGCCCTGCTTGCCCTTGAGCATGTCGGACAGCGACTTGAGCGGGCGGTTCCCCGGCCCAGTCACCGGCCGGCCACGGCGGCCGTTGTCGAACAGCGAGTCCACGGCCTCCTGCAGCATCCGCTTCTCGTTGTTGACGATGATCTCGGGTGCGCCGAGATCGAGCAGCCGCTTGAGCCGGTTGTTTCGGTTGATGACCCGGCGGTAGAGATCGTTCAGGTCGGAAGTCGCGAAGCGGCCACCGTCCAGCTGGACCATGGGGCGCAGGTCCGGCGGGATCACCGGGATGCAGTCCAGCACCATGCCCATCGGGCTGTTCCGGGTGGACAGGAACGCGGACACGACCTTCAGCCGCTTCAGCGCGCGGGCCTTGCGCTGGCCCTTGCCGGTGCGGATGGTCTCGCGGAGGCTGAGGGCCTCACCCTCAAGGTCGAAACTGGCCAGCCGCTCCTGGATGGCCTGAGCGCCCATGCCGCCCCGGAAGTAACGCCCGAACCTGTCCCGCATCTCGCGGTAGAGCTGCTCGTCTCCCTCAAGGTCCTGGACCTTGAGGTTCTTGAACCTGTTCCAGACCTCCTCGAGCCGGTCGATCTCCCGCCCGGCGCGATCCCGGATCTGGCGGCACTCCCGGTCCGAGCTCTCCCGGAGCTTGCGGCGCGCGTCGCCCTTGGCCCCTGCGGCCTCAAGCTCGGCGAGGTCCTTCTCCAGCTTGGCCTGACGGGCCTCGACGTCGCTGTCGCGACGCTGCTCGAGCTGCCCGCGCTCGACCGAGAACTTGGCCTCAAGCGATGGCAGGTCACGTGCGCGGGCATCGTCGTCCACGTGCGTGATCATGTAAGCGGCGAAGTAGATGACCTTTTCCAGATCCTTGGGCGCCAGGTCGAGCAGGTAGCCGAGCCGGCTGGGCACGCCCTTGAAGTACCAGATGTGGGTGACCGGCGCGGCGAGCTCGATGTGGCCCATCCGCTCCCGGCGCACCTTGGCCCGGGTGACCTCGACTCCGCAGCGCTCGCAGATGATGCCCTTGAACCGCACCCTCTTGTACTTGCCGCAGTAGCATTCCCAGTCCCTGGTGGGACCGAAGATCTTCTCGCAGAAGAGGCCATCCTTCTCCGGCTTGAGGGTCCGGTAGTTGATGGTCTCAGGCTTCTTGACCTCACCATGCGACCACTGCCGGATGTCGTCCGCGGTCGCGAGGCCGATTCGCAGGTCGTCGAAGAAGTTGACGTCAAGCACTTGTGTTATCCCCTGAGGTAGATCCGACTATGGGCGGCCTGGTAGCACCATGCTGTTGGCACGTGCTACCCGCTCGCTCATACCTCTTCAACGCTGCTCGGCTCGCGCCGTGACAGGTCGATGCCGAGTTCCTCCGCGGCGCGGAAGACATCCTCATCGGTATCGCGCATCTCGATCGCGGCACCGTCGCTGGAGAGCACCTCCACGTTCAGGCAGAGGGACTGCATCTCCTTGATCAGCACCTTGAACGACTCGGGAATGCCCGGTTCCGGGATGTTCTCGCCCTTGACGATGGCCTCGTAGACCTTGACCCGGCCGAGCACGTCGTCCGACTTGATGGTGAGCAGTTCCTGGAGGGCGTAGGCAGCACCATAGGCTTCCAGGGCCCAGACCTCCATCTCGCCGAACCGCTGGCCGCCGAACTGCGCCTTTCCGCCGAGCGGCTGCTGCGTGATCATCGAGTACGGCCCGGTGGACCGTGCGTGGATCTTGTCATCGACGAGGTGCAGCAGCTTGAGGATGTAGATGTAGCCGACCGCGATCGGGTCCTTGAACGGCTCACCGGTCCGGCCGTCGAACAGGTTGGCTTTGCCGCTGGCGCCGACCAGCCGGTCCCCGTCCCGGTTCGGCAGCACACTGCCGAGCAGTCCGGTGATCTCTTCCTCACGGGCACCGTCGAAGACCGGTGTGGCCACCGGGGTGCCCGCCTCCGCCGCGTCCGCGCCGATCTTGCGCAGCCGCTTCTTCCAGTCGGCGTCGTCGCCGTCGATCTTCCAGCCGGTGTGGGAGACCCAGCCGAGGTGTGTCTCCAGCACCTGGCCGACGTTCATCCGGCCCGGCACACCGAGCGGGTTGAGCACGATGTCCACCGACGTGCCGTCCTCAAGGAACGGCATGTCCTCGACCGGCAGGATCTTGGCGATGACACCCTTGTTCCCGTGCCGGCCGGCCAGCTTGTCGCCGTCGGTGATCTTGCGCTTGGCCGCGACGTAGACGCGCACGAGCTCGTTCACGCCGGGCGGCAGCTCGTCGCCATCCTCCCTGGTGAACACCCGGACACCGATGATCTTCCCGGACTCGCCGTGCGGCACCTTCAGCGAGGTGTCGCGGACTTCCCGCGCCTTCTCGCCGAAGATCGCGCGCAGCAGCCGCTCCTCGGGGGTCAGCTCCGTCTCCCCCTTCGGGGTGACCTTGCCGACCAGGATGTCACCGGTGACCACTTCGGCCCCGATCCGGATGATGCCGCGGTCGTCCAGGTCCGCCAGGACCTCCTCGGAGACGTTCGGGATGTCCCTGGTGATCTCCTCGGGGCCGAGCTTGGTGTCTCGCGCGTCCACTTCGTGCTCTTCGATGTGAATCGAGGAGAGAACGTCGTCCTGGACGAGCCGCTGGGAGAGGATGATCGCGTCCTCGTAGTTGTGGCCTTCCCATGGCATGAACGCGACCAGCAGGTTGCGGCCGAGCGCCATCTCACCATGGTCGGTGCACGGGCCGTCCGCGATGACCTGGCCTTCCTCGACCCGCTGGCCCTCGGCCACGACAGGCTTCTGGTTGAAGCAGGTGCCCTGGTTGGACCGGCGGAACTTGGCCACCAGGTAGGTGCTGCGGGTGCCGTCGTCGTTGGTCACCGTGACGTAGTCCGCGCAGGACTCCTCGACCACGCCCGCCTTCTCCGCGACGATGACGTCGCCGGCGTCCGTGGCTGCGCGGTACTCCATGCCGGTACCCACCAGCGGCGCCTCGCTGCGCAGCAGCGGCACCGACTGCCGCTGCATGTTCGAGCCCATCAGGGCGCGGTTGGCGTCGTCATGCTCGAGGAACGGGATCATGGCCGTCGCTACCGAGACCATCTGGCGCGGCGAGACGTCCATGTAGTCCACGTCGTCCGGCCGGATGTAGTCGACCTCGCCACCCTTGCGGCGCACCAGCACGCGGTCTTCGCTGAACGTGCCGTCAGGGCCAAGTGGCGTGTTCGCCTGCGCGATGACGTGCCTGTCCTCCTCGTCCGCGGTGAGGTAGTCGATGTGGGTGGTCGCCTTGCCGTGGGTGACCTTCCGGTAAGGCGTCTCGACGAACCCGAAAGCGTTCACCCGGGCGTAGGAGGAGAGCGAGCCGATCAGGCCGATGTTCGGGCCTTCCGGCGTCTCGATCGGGCACATCCTGCCGTAGTGCGAGGAGTGCACGTCCCGGACCTCGAAACCGGCCCGCTCACGGGACAGGCCGCCCGGGCCAAGCGCGGACAGCCTGCGCTTGTGGGTCAGCCCGGCCAGCGGGTTGGTCTGGTCCATGAACTGGGAGAGCTGGCTCGTGCCGAAGAACTCCTTGATCGCGGCCACGACCGGCCTGATGTTGATCAGGGTCTGCGGCGTGATCGCCTCGACGTCCTGCGTGGTCATCCGCTCCCTGACCACGCGCTCCATCCGGGCCAGGCCCAGCCGGACCTGGTTCTGGATCAGCTCGCCCACGGTCCGCAGGCGGCGGTTGCCGAAGTGATCGATGTCGTCGGTCTCGACCGGCATGATGACGTCGCCCGACTTCATCTCGTCCTCGCCGGCGTGCAGCCGGACCAGGTACTCGATGGTGCCGACGATGTCGTCCTCAGTGAGCGTGCCCTGCCGGATCGGCAGGCCGAGGCCCAGCTTCTTGTTGATCTTGTAGCGGCCCACCTTGGCCAGGTCGTAGCGCTTCGGGTTGAAGTACAGGTTCTCCAGAAGCGCCTGCGCCGACTCCCTCGTGGGCGGCTCGCCCGGGCGGAGCTTGCGGTAGATATCGAGAAGAGCGTCGTCCTGGCCGGTGGTGTGGTCCTTCTCCAGGGTCGCTCGCATCGACTCGTACTCGCCGAAGCGCTCCAGGATCCGCGCGTCGTCCCAGCCCAGCGCCTTGAGCAGCACGGTGACGCTCTGCTTGCGCTTGCGGTCGATCCGGACGCCGACGCTGTCCCGCTTGTCGATCTCGAACTCGAGCCATGCCCCGCGCGACGGGATCACCTTGCAGCTGAAGATGTCCTTGTCGGACGTCTTGTCCACCTGGCGGTCGAAGTAGACGCCCGGCGAGCGGACAAGCTGCGAGACAACGACACGCTCGGTGCCGTTGATGATGAACGTTCCCTTGGGGGACATGAGCGGGAAGTCGCCCATGAAGACCGTCTGGCTCTTGATCTCGCCCGTGCTGTTGTTGATGAACTCCGCCGTGACGAACATGGGGGCGGAGTAGTGCATGTCCTTGTCCTTGCACTCCTCCACGGAGTACTTGGGCGGCTCGAACCGATGATCACGGAACGAGAGGGACATGGTCCCGGTGAAATCCTCGATCGGGCTGATCTCCTCGAAGATCTCTTCAAGGCCCGACTGCTCGGGAACGTCCTTGGCCCCCGCCTTGCGCGCAGCATCGATCCGGCTCCGCCAGCGCTCGTTACCGAGCAACCAGTCGAACGAATCAGTCTGCAGTGCTAGGAGGTCGGGTACCTCAAGAGGTTCCTTGAAGCGGGCGAAGGAGACGCGACGAGTGGCGGAACTGGCGGCCGAGGCGCTGCGCGATGCTGCCAACAGGGGTCCTTCCGAGCTTGTGGCCGAACTATCACCGCACGCACGCGAAACGCCCGCGGACACGCCGCAAGGGGTTCGAGGATGCCGAGGACGTCAGAGTGCAGCGCAAATTAGCAGCATAGCCGATGGCTACACCACTCGTCAACTGTATCTCACTATGAGGTTCACGGTTGCTCCGCAGCATTGCTCGTTCTAGGCAAAACGTCAAGCCCACGCAGCGTGGTCCGGCGATCTGAGTGGCGTGACGAACGCCACATTCGACTCTATGTGTAGGAGATGCTTCTCCCGGGTAGGAACTAATGTTTACCCCTGATTATTCCGAGTGCGAACCATACTCGCGCACGGTCGTGTGCCGGGCCGGCCCGACGGGCCGGCCCGGCACACGCTGCGTTCGGGGATCGGCTACTTAACCGTTACGGTGGCGCCGGCGCCCTCCAGGGCGGCCTTGGCCTTGTCCGAGGCCTCCTTGTTGACCCGCTCAAGGACCGGCTTGGGCGCACCGTCCACCAGGTCCTTAGCCTCCTTCAGGCCCAGGCTGGTCAGGCTCCTGACCTCCTTGATGACCTGAATCTTCTTCTCGCCCGCCGCCTCAAGGATGACGTCGAACTCGTCCTTCTCCTCGACCTCCGCCTCGCCGCCGCCGGCTCCGGCCGGGGCGGCCGCAGCGACCGCGACCGGCGCGGCGGCCTTGACGTCGAACGTCTCCTCGAACTGCTTCACGAACTCCGAGAGCTCGAGGAGGGTCATCTCCTTGAACGCGTCGAGCAGGTCGTCGCTACTGAGCTTCGCCATGGTGCTGAGATCCTCTTCCTGGTTCCTTCATTCCTGATTGCCCTGGGGGCTATGCCACGGGAGCGCTGGCACTGTCGGCCGCGCTCTCGGTTCCACCATCAGCCACGCCTGCCGCATCCCCGGCGGCACCATCGGCGCCTTCCCCGGCAGCGGACCCGGCGCCATCCTCGGCGGCGGCGCCATCCTCGGCCGCCGACCCGGCGCCATCCTCGGCGGCCCGCTTGACCCGCAGCGCCTCGACGAGCTGCGCCATCTGGGTCGGCAGCGCGACGAACACGGCCGCGGCGCCCGACATCGACGCCTTCATGGCGCCGGCCAGCCGGGCCAGCAGCACCTCACGCGACTCGAGATCGGCGAGCTTGTTGATCTCCGCCGGCGTGATCGCCTTCCCGTCAAGGACCCCGCCCTTGATCACGAGAAATGGGTTGGCCTTCGAGAAGTCACGCAGCCCCTTGGCCGCCTCGACCACGTCGCCCTCAACGAAGGCGACCGCCGACGGGCCGCTGAGCAGCCCGTCCAGTTGCTCGGCGACGCCCGCCTCGCTGGCAGCGATCTTCGTCAGCGTGTTCTTCACCACGGTGAACGTGGTGTGCTCGCCGAGGGATCCGCGCAACTCAGCCAGCTGCGCCACCGTCAGGCCGCGGTACTCGGTCAGCACCGCGCCCGCCGAGGTCTGGAAACGCTCGGTGAGCTCGGCGACCGCGGCCACCTTCTCCGCCCTCGCCATGGGCCTCCTTCCTGGTCCGCGACCCTCCCCTGAGCAGGGGCCTGGCCGGAGACGTCCGGCGTCGGCACAAGGGCACCCAGGAATGCGAACGCCCCGGCGCAGGGCACCAGGGCGTTTAGCGCTACCCGGTCCGGAAGCGGACCAGGCGTAGCGATTCAGCTCGGTCACCTGCGTGGGCCGCCCGCTCTCGCGGGTCCTTCGGTCATCACGTGGGCACGTAACAACAGCCGACGGTCTTTGGCAGGCCTTCAGAGTACGCGCCCGGCCGCGGACCACCAAATCAATTCAGCGGCCGCATACTGCGGCCAACGGGCCGACCGCCCCGTAACCGGCGGCCCGCCCGCGCCCGGGCCCTCAAGTCAGCTCGCTGCGGCTTCTTCGAGGTCATCGATCAGCCCGCGCGTCTTCGCGGGATCGACGGGGATGCTCGGGCCCATGGTCGTGGTCAGCGCGACCTTCCTGACGTAACGGCCCTTGGCCGCCGACGGCTTGAGCCGGAGCACCTCATCGAGCGCGGCGGCGTAGTTCTCCACCAGCGCTGTGTCAGGGAACGAGGCCTTGCCGATCACGAAATGCAGGTTCCCGTGCCGGTCCACCCGGAATTCGATCTTGCCGCCCTTGATGTCGCTGACCGCCTTGCCGACATCGGCCGTGACGGTACCGGTCTTGGGGTTGGGCATCAGACCCCGCGGGCCGAGGACCCGGCCGAGGCGGCCCACCTTGCCCATCAGGTCGGGCGTGGCGACGACCGCGTCGAAATCGAGGAAGCCGCCCTGGATCCGCTCGAGCAGGTCATCCGAGCCGACATAGTCCGCACCCGCGGCCCGGGCCTCCTCAGCCCGGTCTCCAGTCGCGAACACCAGGACCCGGGCGGTCTTGCCGGTGCCGTGCGGGAGCAGGACGGTGCCGCGGACCATCTGGTCGGCCTTGCGCGGGTCCACGCCAAGGCGCAACGCGACCTCGACGGTGGGGTCGAACTTCGTGGTTGCGGTCTTCCTGGCCAGGCCGACTGCCTCGGCGGGGCTGTACAGCCGCGCCCGGTCGATCTGCTCGTCGGCCTGCCGGTAAGCCTTGCTGCGCTTCATGATCAGTCTCCAAACGTGTACGGGAGGTCGTGGTCAGCGGACCAGCGCCTGGCCCTGCCACTGATATGCGATCGGCGACAACGTGCCGCGCGACCGATTTATGCCCGCCGGCGGAGTCAGCCGTCAGCGGGTCGCCCGCCGACGGGGTGAGCCGTCAGCGGAGTCAGGCGTCGGCGGAGTCAGCCGACGACCGTGATGCCCATCGACCGGGCGGTCCCTGCGATGATCTTTTCCGCCGCCTCGATCGTGGTCGCATTCAGGTCCGGCATCTTGGTCTGCGCGATCTCGCGGACCTGCGCCTTGGTCACCGAGCCGACCTTCGTGGTGAGCGGCTCCCCGCTGCCCTTGGGTACGCCAGCAGCCTTCTTGAGCAGCTCAGGAGCGGGCGGCGTCTTGGTGACGAAGGTGAACGACCTGTCCTCGTAGATGGTGATCTCCACGGGGATGACGTTCCCGCGCTGGGCCTCTGTCGCGGCGTTGTACTGCCTGCAGAAGTCCATGATGTTGACGCCATGCGGGCCGAGCGCCGTGCCCACCGGCGGGGCCGGGGTGGCCGCACCCGCCTGCAGCTGCACCTTGACGACTGCAGCGATCTTCTTCTTCCTCGGAGCCATCAGTACTGTTCCTTACCTAACGACGGATGCGGATCAGATCTTCGAGACCTGATCGAAGGAGAGCTCGACCGGGGTCTCCCGGCCGAATATCGAGACGAGCACCTTGAGCTTCTGGGTGTCCGGGTTGATCTCGTTGACGGTGGCGGGCAGCGTGGCGAACGGGCCGTCCATCACGGTAACGGACTCACCGACCTCGAACTCGACCGAGGCCCGCATGATCTCGGCCTTGGCCGCCTTCTCCTCGGGCTCCGGCGCGAGCAACCCGGCCACCTCGTCCAGGCTGAGCGGCGAGGGCCTGCTGGACAGCCCCACAAAACCGGTGACGCCCGGCGTGTTGCGGACGGCAGCCCAGGACTCATCCGTGAGTTCCATCCGGACCAGGATGTAGCCCGGCAGGACCTTCTCCGAGACCTGCTGCCGCTTACCGCCCTTGATCTCGGTCACCTCGTGGACCGGCACCTCGATCTGGAAGATGTAGTCCTCCATGTTGAGCGACTGGGTCCGGCTCTCCAGGTTGGTCCGCACGCGGTTCTCGTATCCGGCGTAGGAGTGCACGACGTACCAGTCGCCGGGCAGGGACCGCAGCTCCGCCTTGAACTCCGCGATGGGGTCGGCTTCCTCCTCGGCATCCCCAGCGTCGTCGGCCTCACCAGCGTCGCCAGCATCGGTCTCATCGACGCCGCCAGCATCATCGGCATCACTGGCCGCCTGGGCATCAGCGGCCTCCATCACCTCGTCGGCATCAGCAGCCTCGCCGGTACCAGCAGCGTCGCCGGTACCAGCAGCCTCGTCAGCCACGGCGGCGTCGGCCGACTGGGCAGCCGTAACCTCGGCCTCGTCGTCCGGCCGGCTGGGGCTCACCCCGGCCTGGCCGTTCGTGACGGGTCCATCCGCCGCCTGATCACCAACGTGTACTTGGAACTCGGACACGATAACTCTTTCTCTCCGCTCTTCCTGGCGGCACCGGCGCCAGGACTTCCTGGCTATGCCGGCCCCCGGATCTTGCCGCGGTCCCGGCCTTGCCGCGTGCCTCGCTGCGGCTATGGCTCCCCCCGGAGCCGTCAGCCGAAGACTGCGAGCACCAGCTTGGTGAACCCGTAGTCCAGGCTCGTCACGATCGCAACCATGACGAGTATGAACACCATGGCCACCGTCGTGTAGGTGACCAGCTCCTTACGGGTCGGCCAGATCACCTTGCGCAGTTCGGCTACGACCTGCCGGAGGAACAGCGCAGGGGTAGTCCGGCTGCCCTTCGCCGGGCCGCCGGGCTTAGGCCGTCCCGCGACCTCACCACGCGTCTGAGTCGCCATGTCCTCACCTGAACAACGCTGATCGGTTCACTGGCTGGTACCACCGGCCCGCGAAAATCCGCGGACCGCACTCGCAGGGCAGGAGGGACTCGAACCCCCAACCACCGGTTTTGGAGACCGGGACTCTGGCCAATTGAGCTACTGCCCTCTGGCTGCGTGACCGGCCAGGCAAGTGCCTGCCGACGGTCCGCACGACGACTGCCTAGCGACTGCCACAGCCCATGCTGACAGACAGCGGCCACCGGGTGGACCACCACCAGTTGCTGAAGTCTATGTCGCCAGAAGCCGCCCGTCGAACCGCCAGGCCAAGAAACCCCGTAACCTCCCGCCGGCCTGCGGGCGCGCCTGAGGGGTACCACCAGCCGCACCCCCGCCCGCCTCGGTTTATTCGGCCCAGCCCCGGCCGGGTGGTGCCACCATGGATGTCATGACCTCAGTTCACCCACGCATCTCCGGCCGCGTCGCCGCCATCGCCGAGTCCGCCACACTCGCCGTTGACAGTAAGGCCAAGGCGCTCAGGGCCGCCGGCCGGCCCGTCATCGGCTTCGGCGCCGGCGAGCCCGATTTCCCGACCCCTGACTACATCGTCGAGGCCGCTCAGCGGGCATGCGCCGAGCCACGGTTCCACAAGTACACGCCGGCCGCGGGGCTGCCCGAACTCAGGGAGGCGATCGCAGCCGTCACGGCCCGCGACACCGGGTACCAGGTGAGCGCCGCACAGGTGCTGGTCACCAACGGCGGCAAGCAGGCCGTGTACGAGGCCCTGGCGACCCTGGTCGACGCCGGTGACGAGGTGCTGCTGCCTACGCCGTACTGGACCACCTATCCCGAGTCGATCAAGCTGGCCGGCGGCGCCGTCGTGCCCGTGCCGACCGATGAGAGCACCGGCTACCTGGCCTCCGTCGCCGACCTGGAGGCGGCCAGCACCGAGCGGACCAAGCTGCTCCTGCTCACCTCGCCGTCCAACCCGACCGGCGCCGTCTACCCGCCGGAGCAGCTCGCCGAGATCGGCAGCTGGGCCGCTGGCCACGGGGTCTGGGTGGCGACCGACGACATCTACTCCCACCTCGTGTACGGCGATGCGCGCTACGCTCTGATGCCCGCCGTGGCGCCGGAGATCGCGGAGACCTGGGTCAGCCTCAACGGCGTGGCCAAGACCTACGCGATGACCGGCTGGCGGGTCGGCTGGATGATCGGCCCCGCCGACGTGGTCAAGGCCGCGGCCAACCTCCAGTCGCACGCCACGTCGAATGTGTGCAACGTCGCGCAGGCGGCCGCGCTGGCCGCGGTCAGTGGAGACCTGTCGGCGGTGGCGGAGATGCGCACCGCCTTCGACCGCCGCCGCCAGACCATGACCACCATGCTGAACGATATTCCTGGCGTGATCTGCCCCCTTCCTGACGGAGCCTTCTACTGCTATCCCTCGGTCAAGGGCGTTCTGGGCCAAGAACTTGCGGGGACCAGACCAGCTAGCACCGCCGAACTGGCCGAGGTCATCCTGGAGCACGCCGATGTCGCGGTGGTGCCCGGCGAGGCCTTCGGCACCCCCGGGTATTTCCGCCTGTCGTGCGCCCTGGGTGACGCGGATCTGGAGGAGGGGATCAGCCGGCTCGGCAAGCTGCTGCGCGAGGCGCGCTGACCCGGCGGCGCGAGCGGGAGGCACAGCCGGGTGCCAGACTTGGCGGATGGCACGGTTTAGTTGATGGCACGGGCGCTCGCTGCGCTCCCCAAAGCGCACCTGCACCTGCACTTCACCGGCGCGATGCGGCACACCACGCTCGTCGAGCTCGCCGCCGGCCGCGGGCTCCAGCTGCCGGAAGCGCTGACCGACTCCTGGCCGCCCCAGCTGAGCGCGGCCGACGAGCGGGGCTGGTTCCGGTTCCAGCGGCTCTACGACATTGCCCGCTCGGTCATCAGGCAGCCAGCCGATGTCCGGCGGCTGCTGCGCGAGGCGGCTGAGGACGAGCGCGCCGAGGGGTCCGGCTGGCTGGAGATCCAGGTGGACCCGTCCGGGTACGCGGCGCAATTTGGCGGCCTGACCTCCGTGGCGGAACTGGTGCTCAGCGCCGCCCGTGAGGCCACCGCGGCGACCGGTGTCGGGATCGGCGTGATCATCGCGTCCAACCGGACCAAACATCCGCTGGAGGCGCGCACCCTGGCCCGGCTCGCCGCGCGGTACGCGGGCGATGGGGTCATCGGGTTCGGCCTGAGCAGCGACGAACGCCGGGGCGCCGCGGCTGACTTCGCGCCCGCGTTCCGCATCGCGGCCCGGGCCGGGCTGCTCTCGGTGCCGCACGGCGGGGAACTCCTCGGCCCGGCCAGCGTGCGGGCCTGCCTGGACGAGCTGCACGCGGACCGGATCGGCCACGGGATCGCCGCTGCGCACGACCACGACCTGACCAAACGGCTCGCGGGCGGCGCAATCACCCTGGAAGTGTGCCCGACCTCCAACGTCGCCCTCGGCATCGCCGTCACGGCGGCCGACGTGCCGCTCACCTCCCTGCTGGATGACGGGGTCCCGGTGGCGCTGGGTGCCGACGACCCGCTGCTGTTCGGCCAGCGGCTGACCGCGCAGTACGAGATCGCTCGGCAGGCACACGGTCTGGGCGACGAGCAGATCGCGGAACTGGCCCGGATGTCGGTCCGCGGATCGGCAGCACCCCCGTTCACGGCCTCCCGCCTGCTCGCCGGGATCGACGCCTGGCTCGCCTCCCCGGCTGACCCCGGA